>JBEKFD010000011.1:0-44185 GCA_050013495.1 Occallatibacter sp.
CGAATTTGTTCGCTGAAAAGGCGAGCGCCGGGTGGGTGTGAAGGATCTCCGCCGATGCCGCCGGAATCATGTTCTGAGCCATTGGCGTTTCCGTCTGGCTCGCCCTGGACGCATGGCAACGCACACAGCTCTCCGGTCCGGCAAAGCTTGCCCGGGAGGGCTGATCTTGGGTTGGCCAGAAGCCAGGCTCCGCAAGGTGATCCTGGGTTGAAAGCTGTGCCGCCGCGGTGCTTGTTTGCAAGCTCAGCACCGCGGCAAGAGCAACCATCGAGAACCGCTCGCAAGCCGCTCGCCGTTTCGCAATCCGCCCCGGCTTTTCTGCTGCCGGGCCAATTTGACAGTCCTCGACATGAATCTTGGGAATTTCGATTTTGATTCGCCCCGGCAACCCTCGACCTCATTGCCCAGCATAATTGCTGCAAGGGAAACGCATGGACCCAATGATCGTGTCTGCACCCGGCAAGCCTCAATTCCGAACAGCGCCGCAGTGGATCTTTGCGGTTGATTGGGCTGGAAGCGCGCCCGCGAATTCTCAAGTAGGGTTCGCAGGGGAATCGAAAACTGCGTGTCTGTCGCCGCTGCCCTGATTGAACTGATTTGAGGGTGCTCTTGGCTCGTCGATCTCGGATGTAAACGTTACCTTTTTACTCAATTCACACCGCCTTGACCAGATTTCATAACTGCCGCCACGTTTTGTGACAACTTCGGCTGTAAACGTTGCCGATTTTGCTCTCGCAATCTTGCTCTCGCCCCCGTAAAGCACCCATGAAGAATTGTATTGACAAGTAACAATGGTGACGTTACCATTTCCGGTCAGGTTAGGAAACCAGGATTGCGTCGACTTGAAGAGCCTGTGCCAGCGAAGCGCGCTCAAACGATTTAGTACAAGTCGGGGCGATCCCAGAACACGAAGTGAGGCCTTCCACGCAAAGAACTCACCATAGCAATTGTCAGGAGACCAAGAATGATGCGAAATGGAATCGGAAGAAGTAGCCCTGCGGCCCATGCAAGATTTGGGATACGCGCGATATTCCTGATGCTCATCATGCTGGGGACGGTTCCCGTCGCCCTGCATGCACAAGCCTATTACGGATCAATCGTCGGCAATGTTACAGACTCAACCGGGGCCGCAATTGTTGGCGCCAAAGTCTCGGCCATCGCAAACTCGACCAACGACAAATTCAACACTGTTACCTCGGGCATCGGCGCATTCTCGCTGCCCCAGATGGCCGTTGGAACCTATGTCGTCCACATCAGCGCACCCCGCTTCAAGGAATTCACGTCAACCGGCGTAGAAGTCCACGTATCCACAAATACCTCGGTCAATGCCATCCTGGAGCCCGGCGCGGTGAGCGAAAATGTGACCGTCCAGGCCGACGCAGTGCAGGTGGAAACCACCTCCGCGGCGGCCGGCGAAGTGGTCACCGGAGCCCAGGTCCGCGAGTTGCCGCTCAACGGCGAAAACTTCGTGGGCTTAACCCAACTCTCCCCCGGCGTCAACGCGGCAGCTTCGTATGACGGCCAGGACAAGGGACTGGAAGGCGGCGTCAACTTCTCCGTCAACGGCAACCCCTACACCAACAACCTCTTTCTTGTGGACGGCGTGAACAACAACGACGTCGGGTCGAACCGCACCATCCTGGTTTATCCCGCCATCGACACCATCGCCGAGTTCAAAATGATCCGCAACTCCTTCGGCGCTGAATATGGACAGGCCTCCGGAGCCATCATCAGCATCACCACCCGGTCTGGCACCAACCAGTTCCATGGCGGCTTCTTCTATTCGGGCCGCAACGACGCGCTGGATGCCAACAACTGGTTCAACAACAACCAGAACACCGGCAAAGCCAAGCTGCGCCGCAATGACTGGGGCTACAACATCAGCGGGCCGGCCCTCAAGGACAAGTTCTTCTTCTGGTGGAACCAGGAGTGGAACAAAGAAATCCGCGGAGCATCGTTTGGGTCTTGCGTTCCGACGGACGCGGAGTCCGGCGGAGACTTCAGTGCGTATGGAACTGCAACCACCGATCAGTGCGGAGCGGCAGTTCCGGGGAATGGGACGAACGCGGGCTTCCCGGCATGGATAGGCACTCCAAACAAGATTGCCAGTCCCGATGCGGCAGGTTCGTTGATTGCCCAGTTCTATCCCTCACCCAACTACAATGCAAACCAGACCAAGACCAACCCCGTCAACGGATACAACTGGGCCTCAGCCATCGGCAATCCGCTGAACTGGAGCGAATGGAACGTCAGGCCGGACTGGGATATCAACAAGTCCAACCGCGCCACTGGTCGTATGACCGTGGACTCGTGGATCAATCCTGCCCCCAACGTCGGAGACTCCTTCTGGGGCGAATCCGACTTCCCGACCGTGCAATCGAGCTGGAACCAGCCATCCAAGAGCGTAATGGGCAAGCTGAGTTCAACCATCTCGAGCAGCATGGTCAATGACGTTGAGTTCGGCTATGGCCACAACGCCATCATCACCGCTCTGGCCGGCACACGGGCAGACATCGTTCCCAAGATCGACGCAGCCTATCCGACAACTTTTCCCTCTTCATTGAAGGAAGTCGACGGCTTCTTCGGCAATTGGGGCGGATTCAACCCCTACGGCTCGTACGAGGGAGAAGCATCGTTCTGGAACATCGCCCCGTATCACAATCACGAGGATCTTTACACCGTCCAGGACAATCTTTCCAAGGTCAGGGGCAACCACCTGTTGAAGGCCGGTGCCTTCTTCAGCAACAACATCAAAGACGAGGATGGCGGCAACGGAGCCGACCGTCCCAGCTTCCCGGGCAGCGTTTATTGCGCTCCTGGACAGCAGTCCGCACCTGCCGTTCCAACCGCCGGTTTGCCTGCCTGCGTCAACACAGGCAACTCGCTGGCCAACGTACTGGTCCCCGGCACCGGGGTCTCACCGCAAACCTTCGCCGGCATCTCAGAGGGCAGCCAGGACATTACTGCCCAGGTCAAATGGCATGACTTTGAATTCTACCTGCAGGACAGTTGGAAGTTGCGCAGGAACATCTCTCTCGATCTCGGCTTCCGCTGGTCCTTCTATCGGGAACCGTACTCGAACGACAACCAATGGGCCAACTGGAGCCTGGCGAACTGGAGCGCTACTGAGGCGACTTCCAATCCGACAGATGCCTGCAACGGCCTGATCGTTCAACCCGGCACTACACCATGCGCGGCTGCAAACAAGTTGCTGCAGAGCCTGGGTGTCAACCTCAACCTGTCCGCCGGAACGCAGGGCAACAACAACGCGCTGGTGCCGCAAAGCAATCACGATATCGCCCCGCGCTTCGGCCTTTCCTGGGACCTGTTCGGCAATGGAAAGACCGCCATCCGCCTTGGCGGTGGTCAGTTCTACGAACGGGAACTTGTAGGCCTGGCCGAGGGCATGGAAAAGGGTGCTCCCTTCTCCCTGTCCGCATCTTCCAACCGTCCGCTCGATAGCACGGTTCCTCTGGCCGGCGGCGGAGTCTCGCCCAACTACGGCAAGGAACAGCGCGCAGTCACACCGAATGCCTGGCAGTGGAACGTTACTCTCGAGCAGGAAGTGGCAAAGAACACCACCCTCGAAGTCGGATATGTGGGCAATACAGGCCTCCACCTGACCTCGATGGAGGCCTTCAACCCCATCCCGCAGTCGCAGTGGATCAATGCCGTTCTCAACTCCAACGGGACGAGTTCCAATCCCTACAGGCCCGCTTTCAACTTCGGCGGAATCAATGGCTTCGCACGTGAGGGCCATGCTTCCTACAACTCCCTGCAGACCCTGTTCCGTTCGCAGATGGGACCCTCTACCTTCCAGGCTGCTTACACCTGGTCGCACTCGCTCGGAAACGTCGAAGAAGATAACTCTTCGGGCGGCGCAAACCAGGAATTACCTACCGTTCAGGGCAACGACAAGCTGGACAAGGGCAACACCAACATCAACCGCCCCAACATCTTCGTGGCCAACGAAGTCTTCTATCTGCCCAAGCTGGCCAAGTCGAACCAGTTGGTGCAGCAGACCGTCGGCGGCTGGCAAGTCAACAGCATCTTCACTGCCGCGCACGCCAGTTCGCTTTCGGTATTCGCAAACGGTGGATACACCAATTCGATTCAAACAGGCACAGATCCAGTCACGGGCAAGCCGATCATCAAATCCCAATCGATCAGTCAATTGATCGGTACTGGATATGCCGGCAACAACCGTCCGCTGACCACTGGAAAGGCCTGCAACTCAGGTGAGAAGGCCAACCAGATCCTGAATTCAAGTGCATTCAGCCTGATCGGCTATACCTTGGGAACCATTCCGACCGCCACCGAGCATCGCGGTTCCTGCTACGGCGCACCAACCACCAACTGGGACGCCCAGTTGGCCAAGAACTGGCAGATCAAGGAGAAGTACCGTGTCAAGTTCGCCATGGACTTCTTCGATTTCCTCAACCACCCCAACTTCAACTCCAGCGGCCTGGAAGGCACTGGCTGGGCGCCGTCGAACATTAGCTGCGGCACAACCCAACTGTGCTCCGCCGCCAATCCAACGGTCACCGGGTATCTGAATAACTCGACAACCAATCCGGTATCCGGCTTCGGTGCGGTTACAACACTGCAAACCAGCCGCGGCAACCGCGAATTGCAGTACAGCCTGAAATTCACGTTCTAACGGAGCGAGAACTTTCAGCAACCCAACTAGAAGCAACACAACCAACTGCGGAGCGCTTGTTCAGGCTCCGCAGTTTGTTTTCAGATAGAATCGGTTCAACGCTCCTTCATGAAGTCCACTCCCTCTCAAGCCGTGTTCGCCAATAAGAATCGCACGATCTGTTTTCGCGGCGCCGCATGGCTCGTTCCCCTCGCGTTTGCGGCCGCAACACTTTGTGCAGCCAGCGTGCAAACGGCTGAACGTCATTCCACGCCAGCCCACAAGCCACGCCCGGCTCAGGATCTGCTGGAAGCACGCATAGCCGCAGCAGAGGCGGCCCGCGACTCCGGCGATCCGCAAGCGGCAGAGGCGGCCAACCGTCTCGTCATCGCTGCGGCCCTGCGCGAAACCGCCGGTTTGAAACTGCTTGAGCCGGATGTACCCAGGGCCATCGAACTCTACCACGCCTCGCTTCCGTTTGAAGATCTTCCGGCGACCAACGCGGAACTCGCTTTTGCGGAACTGCAGGCGCACGACCTCGACCAGGCCATTCAGTTTGCGCAGCAGGCCCATGCCGCCGACCCCAGGAACATCCGTGCAGACCGGGTGCTGGCAAGCGCCTACGACCAGAAAGGCGAATACGCCAAGGCGGTCGAGCCTTTCTCCCGCGTGGCTCAAGCCGAACCAACGGTCGACAATCTCTATCCCCTCGCCGTGTGCCTGCTGCAAACCAAGAAGCCGGAAGACAAGCAGCGAGCCGCGGCGGTATTCGAGCAGATGAAGCGCATCGCCGGCGACAGCGGGTCACTACATGTACTTATTGGACGCGCCTATCGCGATGGAGGCGACATGCAGACCGCCATTCGCGAGTTTCAGCGCGCCATCATGCTTGACCCGCGCACTCCCCATGCGCATTATTTTCTCGGCCTGGCGCGGCTCTTTCTCAACGATTGGAAGCCCACGCCCGACGCTGAGGCCGAGTTGAGGAAAGAAGCCGAATACTTTCCCGATGACTACCTGGCCAACTACATGCTCGGCATGATTACCTCCGGCGAACGCAAATACGATGAGTCGGACAAGTACCTGCTAAGCGCTTCAAAAATCAATCCCACCAACCCTGATCCGTTTCTCTACCTGGGCATGAACGCCTATGCCGAGGACAAACTGGACCGCGCCGAAGCCATGATGCGCAAGGCGATTGCGCTGACCGGAAGCGACGAAGCCCGTACCAACTATCAGATTCGCCGCGCCTACGTTGACTTGGCCCGCATCCTGGCTCGAGGCGGGAACAAGGAGGAAAGCGATGCCTTCGCGGCGAAGGCGCGCGACCTGCAAAACAAGACCATGGTTGAATCGCAGCAAAGTGTTTCCGCCGCTCTGCTTCAGGGGAAGACCGGTTCCCTCGCCGCGGTTGTTCCGCTCAGCCCTCAACAGGAGAAAGAGGCCGCTCCTGCGGTCAAGGACAACGACGATCCCTTCGCGCGCGGCAACTTGACCCCTGAACAGCGCGCCGCCGCAGAGGCTCGCGAGAAAGCGCTCCGTTCCGTGCTCGCTCTGGCCTACAACGACCTCGCCACGTCGCTGGCAATTCGCAAGGAGTATTCTCCGGCCCTCGATTCGTATCGGCAAGCGGAGCAATGGGACAACACGCTTCCGGGGCTTGAAAAGAACCTTGGCCAGTGTGCCTTCAAAGCGAAGGATTATGCGGAAGCCGTTCACGGCCTCTCCCAGGCATTGCCGCTAGATCCCGGCTCGCTCGCAATGCGCGCCATGCTCGGAATCTCCTACTTCGCGACCGACCAATACACAGAGGCGGCGAACGCTCTCGCGCCTCTCGGCCCTGCCGGCATGAAGGACAGCGAGACTGGCTACGCCTGGGCCGCATCGCTCACGCACATCGGGGACATGAAGCAGGCTACGGAAGTGCTGACTGCCTTCGAATCCGAAACGCGCTCCAACGACACGCTCCTGCTGATCGGTCAGCTTTGGACTGAGATCGGTGACTATGCACGTGCAACCGCAACCTTGGAGCGCGCGCTGCAATCCGATCCTTCCCTCTTGAAGGCTCATTTTAACGAGGGGCTCGCTTACATCCATTGGGAGCATTGGCCGGAGGCGCAAAAGGAATTTCAGGCCGAGCTTAGCCTCAATCCGGGCGATCCCGATGCAATGTATCATTTGGGCTTTGTATACTTGCAGCAGTCGAAGACCGACGATGCAGCGGCATCGTTTGTACAGGTAGTTTCCGCGCATCCCGACTATGCCAATGCCCAGTATGAATTGGGCAAGATCCTTCTCGATCGCGGGCAAACCGACGACGCGATTGCACATCTCGAAGCCGCAGCTCGGCTCAGGCCTGAGACCGACTATATGCACTACCAGTTGCAAGCGGCCTATCGCAAACAAGGCCGCACGGCGGACGCCGATCGCGAGCTTGAGATTTACAAAGGACTGAAAGCCAAATCCCGCGAGCGCATCGCGGACAAGATGAAGCAAACGCCTTAGAGCCAATAATCGGGGAAGGAAACGGTCCGCTTGTTCACTCGCAAATTTCACTTGAGCCTTTTGCGATCTCTCGGCGTAGCATTTTTTGCTCTGAACGTCGCGGCTGCGCAGATGGGCTCAGGACATTTTGCCCCCTCGCCTCCGCCACCGGGAGCAAAGTCGACAAAGTGCAGCGGCCGCCCGATTCCGCAATTGGAAGACGTCACCGCTCAGGCCGGCATCACATTCAAACACACCTCCGACCCATCGAAGCGCTACATCGTCGAATCCATGAGTGGCGGCGTAATCCTCATCGACTATGACCGGGACGGCTGGCCCGACATCTACTTCACCAATGCGCCCAGCGTTGACATGGCCATCAAGGGCGAGAAGAGTGTCGGCGCTCTCTACCACAACAACCACGACGGCACCTTTACCGATGTCACCGCCAAGTCCGGACTGACTACTCCCTGCTTTGCCATGGGAGGCGCCGTGGGAGACTACAACAACGACGGCTGGCCCGACCTCTACCTCACTTGCCTCGGTGGCAATGTCCTCTACCGCAACAACGGCGACGGCACGTTTACTGACGTTACCGCGAAGGCAGGCGTTGCCGATGGCCGCTGGTCCACAGGCGCTGCCTTCGGCGACTACGACGGCGACGGGTTCGCCGATCTGATGGTCGTCAACTATGTCGACTTCCATCTCAACGATCTGCCCGGATTCGGCAGCGCATCGTTCTGCAAATACAAGGGCATCGATGTGCAGTGCGGCCCGCGTGGATTGCGCGGAGCCGGCGACTCGCTGTTTCACAACAATGGCGACGGAACATTCTCCGATGTGTCCAAAGCCGCCGGTGTCAGCGATCCCGATGGCTACTATGGTTTGGGCGTCGTATGGGCCGACTTCAACAACACCGGCCGGCCGGATATCTACATCACCAACGACTCAACGCCCAAGTACCTCTACAAGAATCTGGGCAATGGAAAGTTCGAAGACATCGGCCTTCAATCCGGAACCGCAGTCAGTGAGGACGGCTCGGAACAGGCTTCCATGGGCATTGCACTCGGCGATTACAATCACACCGGACGACCGTCGATTTTCGTTACGAATTTCACCGATGAAAATGTCCTTCTCTACCGCAACGACGGCGACTGGAATTTCAAGGAGGATTCCTTCGCGTCCGGCGTTGCGCTCCCCTCGCTGCCTCTGGTCAAGTGGGGAACGGCCTTCGTTGATCTTGATAACGACGGCTGGCTCGACCTCATCCTTGTCAACGGGCATGTCTATCCGCAGGTCGATTCCCTGCCCTCCGGCGCCGGCTATCGCCAGCCCAAGGCTCTTGAACTCAACCAGAAGAACGGCACCTTCTGCGACGCCAGCGACCAGGCCGGAAAAGCCCTGCAGCTACGCACCGTTTCACGCGGATTGGCAGTGGGTGATCTCTTCAACGACGGCAATATGGATGTCGTCGTCGAGGATCTGGACGGGAGCCCGATGCTGCTGCGCAATCGCGGTGTGCCCGGCCGCCACTGGGTGAGCTTCGAACTCGACGGCACCAAGAGCAATCGCCTCGCGCTCAATGCGCGCATCACGGTTGTCGCCGCCGGCATGACGCAGACCGACGAAGTGCACAGCGGCGGCAGCTATCTTTCGCAGAACGATCTGCGCATCCATTTCGGTCTGGGCAGCGCGACGAAGATTGACAAGGTCGAGATCCACTGGCCATCGGGCCTCACGGAAGATCTAACTAACCTGTCCGTCGACCATTACTACAATGTGTTGGAAGGCAAGGGCGTCGTGGATGCCGCGAAGGCGAGGCCGGCTCCCGTGAAACATCCATAAAAGCGTTGAATGCCCTTTCGTCAATGAGCTGACGAACTCAATGCGCCTACGTCCACCGGCATGTCGAGCGTGCCGAGATCGTGCGTCGACATATCGCTGACGCCCAGGCGTAGACGATACTTGCCCGGCTTGAGATTCAATTCCATATGCACGGGAATTCCTGAAGTCATCGCGATCTGGTATTGATCCGGTGTCAGATCGAGGCGCAGCACGCCTGAAGTTTGCGGGGGCGCAGCCACCTGCTGTTCGCCGTCGTTCAAAGCGATGAGCAACACCAGAAACTGCGCGTGGCGCTTGCCATCGGCCGTGGTGGAAAAGCCTGCGTTCGCCGGATCGAGAACTGAATCCACGCGCACAGCCGGATGCTGCGCGTCGGGAAGCCGGACCCGCGATCGCAACGACAGCATGGTCGACTCCGGTGTTTCTGGCTGCATGGCGAAGTGCAACTCCTGGGCGCTGTCGGCGGCAGGGTGTGCATCGGGCGCGGCAAAATAGCCGCGCCGGTAGGTGAGCGAACCGCCCTTCGTCACCAGTTCAACGTGGATCTTGCGGAATTGGCCGTTCCATTTACCGTTCGTAGGACGATAAGCAAGAGTGTAGTAGTTGCATCCATCCAGCATGCTGCGGCGCAGGGCCCCGGCAAAGTCGTTCGTTCCCACAAATGCCTCGCCGCCGGTTTGATTAGCCAGATCGTTCAACTCTGCGCGCAGAGCCGCACGGCCGGCGAACTGATCGCGCATCGTGTCGCCGATCTGCGGGTTCAGCGTGGTGCCCGTCGGTCCGCCGATGCCGGACACTTCGCCCGCGCCGCTACTGCTTGCGGGCACGCCGCCTGTTTCCATGCCCAGCAGGCTGATCGGATATACAGCGATCTGCGCGCTGGCGATCAGGTTGGCAGTCTCGCGCTCCTCGGGCAGGTCGGGTGTCGAGCGGAAACGAGCGTCCTCCAACTGCGCTCCCAGGCTGATGGGAAAATTCTCCGAAAGCCAGAGAAGATTCTTGCGTCCTGGATAGCCGCCGGTTGCGCGCGCCAATTCACCGAGAGCCTGAATGGTGAGATGGGCGCGATAGTCCGCGTTTATCGCGTCCTGGGTTTCCAGCGTGGCTTTCATTCTATCTGCCGATCCGCCGGGGTCGCGCCCGCCGATCGCCTTGGCAAAAGTGGAGATAAAATCGTCGTCCTGCATGGCCTCAGTCTTTGAGCGAATGGTACCGCGGTCGTCGGGCTGGATCGACTTCGCAGCCGCCAGCAGCCGGTCAGAGCTTCCGGTGAAGTTTTGCACCATGTGCAGCCGATCCGTCAGAACAAAGAGCGCAACATTCTGCCCCGCGGGCAAGTTGGTCAGAAACCTTAGCAGCTGCTTGCGCGCGTCGATCAGATCGGTTCTGGGCGTATTCAAGAGGTCGAACAGAATGATGTTGATGGCGCCTGCCGCGGCGTCTCTCTTAGCAACATTCGTGTATTCCAGTTGCGGGGCTGCAGGCATCGAAGCTCGTTTGCCTTGAGCCACGCTCGGCTGATCGAAGGTGTGCGCCTCAAAAAAATCGATCTTCTGTTCGCGTCCATCCTCTTCGACCTTGAAGTCTTGCTGTGTCAGCCCATGAACGACCTGTCCGTTCCTGTCGCGCACCACCACGTCAACATAGACCAAACGGCTGGTAAGGCTGAATGTGCCGCCGTTCGGCATTTCCTGCGCATGCAACCCACCCGCCATACCCAGCAAAAGGACGGCGCTCGCAATCATAGATCGCCGGGCGTTCCACATAGACAGTTTGCTCACTTTCATTCGCATCTTCCCGACTGCGTCAGCACGCCAAAATCAATCGCATCCCAAGACCAATTCATTTGAGCCTCGCGAAGGGGCTGCGGTTACTACGTTAAGGTTTTTGAACGCTCGCGGAATCGCGCTCATAGCGTGCGAGAACCTGCCGCAAGCTTGCGGCCACTGGTTCATCGTGCTCCTCGACAGCCAGGTCGAGAGCCTTCCGCGCAGTCTGGACGGCCTCCGCGGGTCGCCCGGTCTTGTCGAAAGCTCTGGCTAACTCCGCGAGGCAATGCCAGTTCTTGCCCTCGCTCAACTCCACTGACTTCTGCAGCGGCGCTATGGCTCCTGCAAAGTCCCCGCGCGACTCCAGAGTATAGCCCAGATTGAAGCGAAACTCCGTCGAATTGGGCAGAAGTTCAATTGCCTTTTGCAACTGCTCCACGGCTTCGTCGAAGCGCTGCATCGATGCCAACGCCAACCCAAGGTGGTTATGTCCATCCGGAAAATCCGGAGCCATGCTGACTGCCTTCCGAAGATGTTCGAACCCCTCCTCGGCGTGACCGTTGTCAAACAAGACCGTGCCCATGTCCGTCTCAGCGCCATGGTCGTCTGGATCGATTGCCAGCGCCTTCTTCCAATTCGCGACCGCCTCATCGACGTTGCCATTCAAAGCAAGTGAAACCGCGAAATGATCGAACCACGATGCGTTCCGCGGATTCAACTCGCAGGCTTTGCGGTATTCCTCCACCGCTTCCTTTTCCTGGTCATTCGCAGACAAAGCCGTAGCCAGCCCGTAATGCGCCAGCGGATCGTCCGGATCGTGCTCCAGCGCACCGCGCAATGCCTGGATGGCTTCCGGCATCTGGTTGGTCTCAATCAACTCGTACGCCCGGTTGAACAGCCGGTAAAATTCCGTTGCCTGCGGATCGATGGTTTCCAGCCCGTCCGGCGCAACATTCAGGAACTCGGGGATATTCACCGCGCGGTTGGCGGCCGTCGTATTCTCCACCATGATCGCCGGCGAGTCATTGCCATCGGCGTCAATGTGCGTCAACATGAGCTGCGTATATGGCGAACGCGCCTTCGACGAAAAAGCAAGCCACCGGCCATTGGGCGAAAACGAGTGCCATGAGTTCATCCGCGACGTGTTGCAATTCATCAGGCGCGGTTTACCGCCCGCGAAGGGCACAATGAAGAGCCGGCTGTCCGGCCGCATCAGCAACCCATTGCGATTCTCGACATACACAATCCAGCGGCCGTCGGGCGAGACCTTGGGAAAATTGTTGCTCATCCCATTGCCCGAAGCGCCCGCCACCGGAACCGCGGTGCCGCCTCTTCCACTATTGAATGGAATCTTGTACAGGTCGTACTGAATCTGCGGTTCATTCGGATCGTTGGCGTGCTCGGGCTTGACTGCGCCGGGCGGATACGGATCGCGAGCCTCGGCTCGGCTGAAGATGAGGTACTTGCCATCCGGCGACCAGAACGCGCTGGTCTGCACGTATCGCGGATCGTCGGCGCCGGGGAGCGGACGCATTTTCTTCTCGTCCCGGTCATACCAGGCGAGGATGCCGCGCGTTGGATAGAAGACCTGGATAAACGAAATATCCCTGTAGTTCATGCTGAACAGGCGATTCACAACTCCGGGCGCGAAACCTGTCGGCTCGATCTCATGGCTTCCCTTCGCTGCCGGCGGCCCGATCGATGTCACCACATACCGTCCGTCCGGCGAAACCTGCGACATGAATCCGAACCGCTTCACCGCGGGCTCGGCGCTCCCGGCATCGGCGTTCTCTTGAAAGGAACTCCAGCGGAGCACATCCTGATTGCGAATAGTCGAGTTCTTCGTAATCGAAACCAGCGCGTAAAGCCCCTTGTCGTTGCGCGGACCATCGAGATCGATGCCCAGCGTTTTTCCATCCCGCGAAAACGAATGGCAATTGGCGCAGGTGGGCAGATTCTTCATCACCGTATGGCTTTGAGCCTCGCCTATGTTGCGCAGCTTCCACTCAATCAGCGGCAGAGCGGTTGGCGGCAAAGGCTGAATGGCGCCCTTGTCTCCCACCGGCGATATCATCAGCGGAACATCGCGGTAAAAAATTGGTGCGCCCACTGGATCCTGCGACGTGGTAATCGTGACGCGTCCATTGGAGACCGCACTCTCCCGATCGCCGCCGGCAAAACCCGTGATCGAAATCGCCGCCGGCCACTTCGCGGAGATGCGTTTCATCCTGGCCCACGTCTCTTCGTCCGGCTTCCACGTGTGCGTCGCTTTCTGCTGCGACGTTAGCTCGATCACCGGGCCCGCCCGCGGATCATTCTCGCCCATCTGCATCAGCTCGCCCGCGGCGTTTAGTTGGATTGGCGGGGATTGGTTTGCGAAAGAGACCTCGATTGTCCATCGCTTTGCCTGCTCGTTTGGGTCTCGCCAAAGAAATGTGGGAGGCGTGATCTCCGCCGGAAAAACAGAGCCCGTTGACGGGTAATCAATCGCGATCTTCGCCAGTGGATTCGCGGGCTGCGTCTCAACCCTTGCGGACAATGGGGAGATCGCAGCCGCACATACTATCAAAATGGAAGTGGCGCCAACAATACATGTCAACGCGACATTTGCAGAACCAGGTTTCATGAGCTTCCGGAGCCGTGCCAAAAACTCAGCATCGCCAGCTCGCAAGTTTCGCGCCGAGTCCAGTTGAATTGCTGGATTGACTGAAGAATCTGTCTTCAACAGTAGCTCTTCTCCATTCCCCGTGTCCACCGCCCGTTTCCCCAATCCAGCCCTGTCAATTATCGAGATTGAGATAAAAACTTCACCATTGAAAGCAGCCTGATCTTCATTTTCAGAAGTGAGCGCCAAGAGCATTCGTTAAACTCAAAGGGATCGACAAATTCCGGAGCCCTTGTGCACATATCCACAGAAGAACGCCTCATTCGACCAGCGCGCAATATCTACGGAAGCCTTCGCCTTCCTGGAGACAAGTCCATCAGCCATCGTTACGGCATGCTGGCCGCCTTCGCCGAGGGCACATCGCACTTTGCCAACTTCTCTACCGGCGCCGACTGCGCCTCCACACTGGCCTGCATGCAAGCCCTGGGAGCACAGGTAAAAACCGGCGAGGGAATTATCGAAGTCACCGGCGTCGCCGGGCGCGTAACTCCCGCCGGCCAACCGCTCGACTGCGGCAACTCCGGCTCGACAATGCGGATGATTTCCGGCCTTCTGGCGGCGCAGCAAGGCGCCTTCACGCTGCTCGGCGACGCTTCGCTCTCGCGCCGTCCCATGGAGCGCATCCGCAAGCCTCTTGAGGCCATGGGTGCAAAGCTCACCCTGACCGACGGCCACGCGCCCATCGGCATCCACGGCGGCCAGTTGCATCCCATCGACTTCACCACACCCGTGCCCAGCGCACAGGTCAAGACCTGCGTGTTGCTGGCCGGCCTGCAAACCGCTGGAACCACCACGGTCAGAGAAGCCATTCGCACCCGCGACCATAGTGAACTCGGCCTTCGCGCGTTCGGAGCCAGCCTCACCCGCGATCTGAATTCCGTCTCCATCACCGGGCCGCAACCGCTGCACGCCATTGACGCCGTGGTCCCCGGAGACATCTCCTCGGCCGCCTTCTTCCTCTGTGCCGCCGCTCTTTTCCCCGGCTCTACGCTGCTGCTGGATTCGCTCGGCTTGAATCCCACTCGCGCCACCCTTCTCGACGTCCTTGCCGCCCTGGGCGCGCGCATATCCGTCCTCCACCTGGAAGAGAAAAACGCGGAACTGGTCGGCAGCGTTCAGATCTCTGCTCCGGCCGAGGGCCTTGGATCGACAGAGATCAGTGGCTCTCTCGCCGCCCAGTTGATTGACGAACTTCCCGTCCTGGCCGCAATTGCGCCTTACACCAGCGGCGGCATCCGTATCCGCGACGCGAAGGAACTCCGCTTAAAGGAGTCCGACCGCATTGCCTTGGTGGCGCGGAACCTGCGCGCCATGGGCGCCGAGGTCATGGAATTTGAAGACGGCCTCGACGTGCCCGGCGGGCAGACGCTTCACGGCGCCACTATCGACTCCGGCGGCGACCACCGCATCGCCATGGCCTTCAGCGTGGCCGCCCTCCGCGCCGAGGGCGAAACCCTCATCCAGGGCGCGGAATCCGCCGCCATCAGCTTCCCGGAGTTTTTCGATCTCCTGGATCTTGTCGCGGAACGTTAAGAATGGTTGTCGATTCCATTGAGAATAAAAAGCCCGTCCGGCATTCTGTTGCCGGACGGGCGCGTTGATTCAATTTGGGGAATACAGTCTACTGCGGTGCGGGCGGAGTGACAGCCGGCGGAGTGGGCGGCGGAGTTGTTGAAGGCTCTTTGCCGGGCTGTGCCGGCACCAGGCCCGGCACTACCGGCGTGGTCTTCACATCCCCGCTGGCAGCTTCGCCCAGGTTGATCCCGTAGTGTTGCATGGTTGTCGCCAGAATCTGGTAAAGTGTGGCCCGATCCTTGGCGTACGACGCCTGTGCCGCGATCAGGCTGTCCTCAGCCGTGGCCAGGCTGCGTTGCTGCGCCAGCACCAGCGCCGTGGTCGAGGCGCCCAGCCTCAATTTCTTCTGTTCGTCTTCCATGCTCTGCTGGTTGTAGTCCCTGGCTGCCTTTGAAGCAAGAACCAGGGCTCGGTCATTGGTCAGAGCGAACTGCTGATTCACCACCTGCATGCGGATCTGCGTGTACAACTGCTCCAGCCGCAACTCAGCCTGCCGGTATTCCATCAGCGACCGCGCCTGCACCGATTGAGCATACTTGTTGCCGATGGGGATAGTGAGGTTGAATCCCACACCCTTGTCCGGGGAAGAGTCGTTATAGGTGTTGTCGAGGGCCGTTCCGAATCCGCCTGTCCCGCCTTTAGGGCAGGGGCTGAAAACCGGTTGGCAATTCGGGTTATACGATCCAGCCAGGCCTTGTCCACCCAGATACGCGAACACATCCACCTGGGGCAACAGAGCGTTGCGCGCGCCCTTCAGTGTAATTTCATCGTTGCGCAAGGTGAGCACGGCTTGCTCCAGTTCCGGCCGCTGCTGAAAAGCCTCTTGCACCAGTTCCTCCACCGGCTGCTTCTCCTCCGGAATCTCTTCGATGCTCACCCGGTCGGTGGGAATCACCGCCGCCGCCGTGAGGGACGGATCGTTCAGGTTGCGCGCAATGGCCTGCTTGATGATCTGTTGCTGGTAGTTCAACGCCAGTTGGGAACTGATCAAGGCCTGCTTGTCCGAAGACACCGATTGATCGGCGTTCAGCACGTCAAGCGGGGCCATGGTGCCAATCTCCAGTTGCTTGCGGTTGTCGCTCGCCACCTTGTTGCTCTGCTCGAGGGCGTGCTCTTTTGACTGCACATCCTCATATGCCTCCACCAATCCCCAGTAAATGCTCTCCACCTGATTTACGGTGTAGAAAATCTGCTGGCGGAATCCCGAGTCGGCGATGCGCCTGTCGTTCTGCGCCTGGTACATGAAACGCTTGTTGACCCAAATGCCCGCCCCCTGCAACAGGTGCTGCGTAACCTGGGCGTTGAAATTGGAGTTGAACTGCGGGCTGAAGGTCGCAAATGCATTGGTATTCGTCGCTCTGGTGTTGTTCCAGACATACTGGAATGCCGTGCCTGTCACGAAACCCTGATTGTAGGTAAAGTTATAGGTGTCCGTAGTGCTGGTGCCGCCGGTAAAGAAGTTCGGGGCTGGGGAACTTTGGCGATCGAATTTCAGGTTCCCGGTAACCGAAGGCTCCAGGCTCTCCGGATTTGGACCGGCGCCCTGCGTGGTCAGTGACAAGCCGTTGACACCTGAGCCCGCGCCGCCCGAGCCAACCGCTGTCCCTCCAGGGCCTCCTCCGGCGCTCAATGTCGAGCCAGATGCGCCCAGGGTGTTGGTCAACACAGCAGAGGGCGCGCCCAGGGGCAACGCACCCGTGCGGGTGCGAAGTATATCTGTATCAGCGATATCCAGGTCGTAGCGCGCTATGGCAATGTCGTAGTTGTTCTCCAACGCCAGCGCGATGGCGTCAGAGAGGCTCAAGTAGATCTTCCCCTCCTTCACCAGGTCGGTGAGCCGCACCGAATTCGCAAAACTGGCCTTTGGAATGGATGTCGGCTTGAACGTATCGAACGGGTTTCCAATCAGCCGATGAGCAGGCTTGGAAAAGTCGCGCGCCGACGGGCGAAGATCCAGCGGCTGCGTCAACACAGGCACGGGAGCGCCAGGAAGGTCGGAGGCTGCCTTTTCCGGGTTTTTGGCGCCTGCCCCTTGCACCGACTGCTGGCTGAATCCGGATTGCACGCCCGCCGTCAATGTCAGCATGGCTGCCGCAATCGCGCGCAAACGCCTGCCTCCACCAGCGCGAACTTTGCGCGCGGTTATTTCAACATCCTCAAACACACGTGTACCGTACAAATGCATTATCCCTCTCCGCGAATTGCTGGGGCATGTGGGGTGCCATTCTTCAAGACGTTCGGAGTCCCTCTCCGGACGCAAATTAATGACTTGGCGGACCGCACTTCGGTTCCAGCCCGCTTTTCAGGTCCAGGCCGCCTTTCGCCGCGAGCCCGCACTCCGTGCTCTCCTCTACCTACGCGTGCGGCGTCCGGTTCGTTCCAGCCAATCCAATTCCAGCCAGCAATTTCCCGGGGTCACGCGGCTCAAGAGCTCAGCAGGCGGAAAGCTGAGTATATCCCACCGCTCCTTTCCGTCACTTGTGGAACCGCCGTCGGGTACCCTGTTAACTAACCTTGAGCCCCCATGGCCGAATGTCAACAACCCGATTCCCACACACAAACTTGGAAGCTCACCCTGGCCTATGACGGCACCGACTTCAGCGGCTGGCAGATTCAACCCGGCGAGCGCACCGTCCAGGGCGAATTGCAGGCGGCCCTCGACCGAGTTACCGGCGAATCGCCCCTGCCGCAAGGCTCAGGCCGCACCGATGCGGGCGTCCACGCCATGGGACAGGTGGCCAGCTTCGAACTCCAGGCCGGCATTCCGCCGGAAAACCTGCAACGCGCGGTGAACCGGACGCTGCCCCCCGCAATACGAATTATAGAGGCAAGACGCGTGCCATGTGCGTTTCATGCGCGGCACTCGGCAATCGCCAAAACATACGAGTATCGCGTTTTTCGCGAGCCCATCTGTCCCCCGTTTCTGGCCCGCTACGTGCACGCTTGCCCCTGGCCCATGGACCTTGAAGCCCTGCAAAGTTCAGCGGCCCTGTTTAAGGGCATTCACGATTTTCAGAGCTTTGCCGCAACTAATCCCGATCTGGCCAGCCGCAGCTCAATTTTGGATCGGAAACCCGGCGAAGATCCGGATGCGCAGCCGAATCCCGCGTTGGGGCCGATCAGAAAACAAGGCTCGATCCGCACCATTTTCTCCTCCAATTGGGAACGCCGCGAGACTGAAGGGGGAAGCCTGCTTATCTACCGTGTCCGCGGCAACGGCTTCTTGCACCACATGGTGCGCAACCTGGTGGGCACCATGCTCGATGTAGGCCGTGGTCATCTGGGAATCGAGAGAATCCCCGAAATTCTCGCTGCCCGCTCCAGGTCTGCCGCTGGACCCACCGCTCCAGCGCAAGGGCTCTTCCTGCATTCCGTGGAGTACGACGAGCGGCCACCCGCAAGGCAGACCGAATAAAGGTTTCATTTAAGACCATATTCGATGTATATTCAGACTATTAAATGAGGCATTGGAGGTCTTAGTGCGCTTTTCCACCCAGATCAAACCCATCAGCTACGTGAAAGCTCATGCCGCGGAGCTGCTCGACCGCATCAACGAGGAGCGGGAACCGATCATCATCACGCAGAACGGCGAGGCGCGGGCGGTGCTGGTCGACGTCCACACCTATGAGGAGTCGCAGGAGACGATGGCGCTCCTACAGATCCTTGCCATCGGCGAGAAAGAGATCGAGGCCGGCCAGACCTATCCGCTCAAGGACGTCATCAACGACATTCGCAGAGGACGGTCGCAGCAAAGCCGGATCAAACGAGAAAAAAAGCAGACGGATAAGTCCTCTGTAGGCGTTTCGATCGGCAAATGAGCTACTCAGTCCGCATCACAAGCGCAGCATGGCGCGATCTCGAGGAGATTCACGCCTGGATCGCGGAAAATGATTCCCTTGAGAATGCGGGCTACGTGTTGGACAAGCTGTGGGAGGCAGCCGAAGGCATTGCATCGATGCCCCACCGCGGGTCGCGGCCCAAAGAGCTTCCGCTCGCTATGGAAGCTGAACATCGCCAGGTCTTCTTCAAGCCTTCTCGCGTTATTTACGAAGTCAAGCGCAACGAAGTCTTAATTCATCTAATAGCCGACGGTCGCCGGAATCTGCATTCGCTTCTGGTCAGACGCCTAACCGGATGAGAAGCGACTTTTCTGGATCCTCGAAGAAACTCCCGGCCTTCACTGCCCCTGATACCCTGAAGCCATGGGCATGCATCTGCATCTCCCCAACTCGCCCTTTGCCCGCGTGACTGCGCTGGCAGGGCAGCGCCCCGTCCATGCCGCGTTCGCATGGCTGCACGGCAATCCCAAACGCATCATGGACTGGCAAACCGAATTGGTCGCCATCCCCGCGCCGCCGTTTGGCGAACAGGCCCGCTCCGCCTGGATGGCGGCCCGTTTCACCGAGGCCGGCCTCGGCCACGTGCGTATCGATGAGATCGGAAACGTTCATGGTTTTCTTCCCGCCGCCAACCTGTCTCCGGAGAGTTCAGGCCCCATCGTCGTCCTTTCCGCGCACCTGGATACCGTTTTCCCTGCCGAAACCCCGCTGAATCCAGTAGTGAACGCCGAGCGCCTTGAGGCTCCCGGAGCCTGCGACAACGGCGCCGGCGTCGCCGGCCTTCTGGCCATCGCCAACGCGCTGGTTCAGTCTCAAGTGGAATTGCCCGCATCCCTGCTCTTTCTGGGCAACGTGGGTGAAGAAGGCGAGGGCGACCTGCGCGGCGTCCGTCATCTCTACAGCCAGACCGCGCTGGCTGGACGCATCGCCGCCCACATCGTACTCGACGGCGCAGGCGCCGACTCGGCCGTCACCCAAGCCCTGGGCAGCAAGCGCTATCAGGTCGTGATTAAAGGCCCAGGCGGCCACAGCTTTACTGACGCTGGAACCCCCAATCCTATCGCCGCGCTGGCCTCCGCATTGGCCGTGCTTTCGCAAACCGCTCTGCCCGACGATCCACGCACCACCCTCAACCTCGGCACCATCTTTGGCGGCACCAGCGTCAACTCCATCCCCGAGAGCGCCCAGGCCTCTATCGATTTCCGCTCCACCAGCGCGGACCAGCTTCTGCGTCTCGAAGTTGCCCTTCATCGCGCTGTGGAGGACGCAGTCGAGCAGGCAAACGCCACTGCCAAGGCGCGGCCCATCCATGGCAAGGGTTCTTTGTCTTTCTCCATTCAAAAGATCGGCGACCGGCCCGCAGCCATGCTCCCCGCCGATTCCACGCTGCTCGAAACCCTGCGCGGCGTGGATCGCCATCTGGGCCTGCGCACCGATCTCCGCCTGGGCTCAACGGATGCAAACATTCCTCTCTCGCTGCGCATCCCTGCCCTGTCCATGGGCGCTGGCGGCGAAGGCGGCGGCGCGCACACGAAATCCGAGTGGTACTCCGCCAAGGATCGCGAAGTCGGCCTCAAGCGCGTGCTGCTCCTCACCCTGACCATGACCGAATGGGCAGCCGATCAGTGATCTAGGGAATCTCTGATTGAGTAGCTGTTTTGAAGGGGCACGACTTTAGTCAAGATTATTCACTTGACAAAGGGTAACGGTTTCGATAATATCTACTCATGGTGATCGTTACTCCTTCCCTTTCTTTGGTTTCTGCGATTCAACGGGGAGTGGAATACGACGCAAATCACGCTTTATGCTCGCAACCAGCTTTCGGGTTGGAACACGCTGCAAGGGCGATTTAGGTTTACGAGGTTCTGCCATGACGCTCCTTGAAATCAACTCTTCTTTCTCGACCCCCGAAAAGTGCCGTGAGTTGCTTGAACGGCTCCGCTGGCCGGAAGGTGTGATGTGTCCGCGCTGCAAAGACTCTCGTGTGTCGCGGATGAAAGATTACGCGCGGTTTGAATGTGTTGGATGCCAGTACCAATTTACCGTGATGAGCGGAACGATCTTCCATGATTCCCATTTGCCGCTGCCGGTCTGGTTTCTGGCTGTCCTGTTGATCTGCGAAGCAAAGAAAGGCATGAGCGCATCGCAACTCAAGAGAACCATCTGGGGACTCAACAAAGGATCCTACAAGACCGCGTGGTACCTGTGCCACCGCATCAGGGCGGCAATGGCGACGGCGGAAAAGACGATGCTGCACGGCACGGTTGAAATGGACGAAACTTTCATCGGCGGAATCCAGCGCGGCCATCAAGATAAGCCAGGGCATGGACAGAGCAAAAAACAAATCGTGGTTGGCCTTCGGCAGCGTGGCGGCGATGTTCGCTTTTTCCATGCGGACGATATTAAAACCGGGACGCTGGCTCAGTACATCAAAGACAACGTGAGCGAAGACGTAGACGTAATCATGACTGACGAGTTCAACGCCTATCCCAGCGCGATGAAGACCACGGGCTTGACGGCACGGCACAAGACGATCAAGCACAAGGCCAAAATTTATGTGGACGGCGAAATCCATACAAACACAGTCGAGTCTGCTTTCTCGCTTTTGAAGCGGGGCATTATCGGAACGTGGCATCGGATTTCTGCGAAGCACCTTGAAGCCTACCTTGAGGAAATGCAGTTCCGGTTTAATCGCCGGGGGCGCTCTGACATCTTTGTAGACACGTTGCGCCACATGGTCACTGCGGACCCTCTGACGTTTGAGAATCTGACGGCTTAGCGGAATTTTTCACCGAAAAGTCTATCAGCTCAAGCGTTGGCGGAATAGTTCCAACATGCGCCTTCATTCTTTCAACAACGTTTGAGTAGCAGTACTCCCATAACTGCTTCCGCCAGTTTTTCGGGATACTCCAATGCTCCTTAGGGTCGAATTTTTCAAAAGGGGATCGGTTGTATTTTGACCATACCTTTTCAAGTAATTCCTTGATGGTTTTTGGTACATCCTGTGATCCATACGTGCCTCCGAGAACCAACGTAGCGTCCCACTCGTAACCGACACCGATTGCCATTTCCGCATTCGCTTTAGCGTCAAATGCATCGTAAAGAACTCGGTCGATATCGTGGTCCCGCTTGTGCTCTGCAAAAAGCAATTTAGAAACCGCCTTGTCCCAACCGCTGCCAATCGCGTGAAACCCAGTTCCCGTCATGTTTATCGCAACGCCGGGAGTGCCCACGCTTAAAATAAATGCCTCGTCTCGGTCATCGAAGCCACAAACCAGAACTGTGCATTCGAGAGAAAATCTAGAGACTTCATCTGCAAGGGCACGGATAATATGGTTCTCTCCAGGGGCCGTGAGTGCTCTTATATACTCATCGCGCGTCAATTGTCGTGGGCGAATCAACTTAGCAAAAACTAGCTCATCAACCGCTTTTGCGTATTGTTGTTCCACGAGGAGAATTGTGTCGGCAAGGGGCTTTCCTCCAATATCGCCTCCCACGGCAGTGAGGTGCGCAAGAACCCTAGAAACCGGCTCCTCGTCTCCTGATACCATAACTAACGATCCACTAGGGTTGAGTGTGATGATTTTGCTACTATCAGAATCCCACTGAATGTAATCTCCATAAGACAGAGCTTTGTCAGCAATGCAGACAATAGCCCTGCCTGCGGCGGCGAGAGCGGCAACGCAGACGGTCATACGAATCCTTCTGGGCCGCAACGGTTTCACTAAGGGCTTAGGCGGCTTAGGCGTCATTTGACACCTCGGCACAAACCTTCGTCAAGTGAATAATCTTGACTTTAGTCGTGCCGTAAAAGCCGAAAAATGAGCGTGGGCTTTAGCCCCCGAGGGAATGCCGACGGCTCATTCAGGGCTTCCCTAGAACGGATCTTCCGCGAACCGCGTGCGCCTGTCTGCTAAACTCCGCGCATGCGCGTTTCTCCCGCCCAGCTTGTCGCGGTTCTCGCCGCCTCGTTGCTGAATTCGGCCTGCTCCGCACAAACCGTCCCCGCAAAACTTCCTTCCGCCAGCCATGCGAGAACCGCACCGGTCAAGCTAAATACCGTCCCTGAAATCATCTTGTTTGACGGCGTGATCTACACCGGCGTCGGTTTCGCTGAAGACAAGCCGCAGACCGTCCAGGCTATGGCTATCGGCGAGGGCAAAGTCCTGGCCATCGGCACCAGCGAAGAGATCACGCGCCTGGCCGGACCCAAAACCCGCCTCCGCGACCTGAGCACCGAATCCACCAGCGTATTTATCTTCCCCGGCTTCAACGATGCCCACGTCCACCTGGGAAGCGCCGGGCAAACGAAGTTGAATGTCGACCTGACGGGGGTGAAATCGCTTGCCGAAATGTTGGCCAAAATCGGGACCCTTGCCAATGCCGCGCCCGCCGGCCACTGGCTCACTGGCGGGAACTGGGATCACACCCTGTGGGCCAGCAAGACGCTGCCCACCCGCCAGGACCTGGACAAGGTCACCTCAGGCCATCCCGCGTTCCTGGGCCGCATCGACGGCCACATTGCCATCGCCAACACCGCTGCATTGGCCGTCGCCGGTATCACCGGCAAGAGCGTCCCGCCGCAAGGCGGAGCCATCGACCTCGACGCCAGCGGCGAACCCACGGGCATCTTGCGTGAAACGGCCCAGGAGCTTGTCGACAAGGTCGTCCCTCCGCCGAGTCACGACGAGCGCCTGCGCGGCGACGAACTCGCTATCACTGACGCCCTCGCCCACGGCATCACCAGCGTGCAGGACTTTAGTGACTGGGAAGACTTTCTGGTCTACGAGGAACTAGAAAAGCAAGGCAAGCTCAAGTTGCGCATCACCGAGTGGCTGCCCTTCAAGGCGTCGCTCGACGAACTGAAGCAGATGCGCGCCCACCACGACCTCAACGATCCCCTGCTCCACACCGGATTCCTGAAGGGATTTATGGATGGCTCTCTGGGCTCGCGCACCGCCGCCATGAAAGCCCCGTTTTCCGACGATCCAGGCAACACCGGCCTGCCCCAGTACACCCAGGAGCAGCTCAACAGGATGGTCGTCGAACGCGCCGAAGCGGGCTTTCAAATCGGTTTCCACGCCATCGGCGACAAAGCCGCATCCATGGCGCTCGACGCGTTCGACCAGCCCGGCGTATCCCGCACCGCCCGCAACCGCATTGAGCACGCCCAGGTCGTCGATCCGGCCGACATTCCGCGCTTCAAAAAGCTGGGGATCATCGCCTCCATGCAGCCTAACCATTTACTGACAGATATGAACTGGGCCGAAGACCGCCTCGGCCCCAATCGCGCGGCATATTCCTACGCATGGAAGGCCTTCCTCGACGCCGGCGTTCCGCTCGCCTTCGGCACCGACTACCCGGTCGAGCCGATCACACCGTTTCGTGGCCTCTATGCCGCCGTTACGCGCATGAACGAAGCGGGCACAAAGACCTACTTCCCTGAAAACAAGCTGACCCGCGGACAGGCGCTCTTCGCCTACACCCAAGGCTCGGCCTACGCTGAATTCGACGAGAAGCACAAAGGCAAGCTCATCCCCGGTTACGACGCCGACTTCATTCTCGTGGATCGCGACCTCTACAAGACTCCCGCGCGCGCCATCCTCTACGCCCATGTCCAGGAGACCTTCGTGGCCGGCGAAGAGTCCTTTCCCCGCGACGGCGCCTCTCAGTAGCTTCCGGACCCATAGCAATTGCTACGGCGGATCTCCTCTTAGAGGGAGGCGGTGAAAGTAGCCCAGGGCAAGCGAAGTGCAGCCCTGGGAAAGCCAGCCATTCCAAATGTCGCGCCCCGGAGGGGCGCCATGAAACCGGATCTCCCGTCCGCGAGCTTACGCAATCCCGGACCCGCTCCCTGCGCTTCCTCGCCCATTCCAACTGCAATAATCCATCCAGATGAAGCTGCGCGCCTATCTGCTTATGCTGTTTGTGGTTGCCGTGTGGGGTTCGACCTTCGTGCTCATCAAAGGCGCGCTGGCCGACGCCACCCCGGCCGCCTTCAACCTGGCCCGCATGACGCTGGCATTCCTGGTGCTGGCCGCGGTGTATCACAGTTCCTGGCGCGGGATTCGCAAATCGCAGATTGCAGCAAGCGCCCTGGTAGGGCTATGCCTGGCAATTGGCTATCAATTTCAAACCACCGGCCTGGCCCGCACCACCCCCTCAAAATCAGCGTTCATCACGGGCCTCGTTGTGGTGCTGGTCCCTTTGTTCTCGGCAATACCCGGCTTGCGCCAGCGAGGCGCTCCGCCTCCGCGCTGGAATGCTTTTCTCGGCGCCGCGTTGGCCTTTACCGGAATCCTGCTGCTCACCGCGCCCGCCGTTTCGAATGTCACGAATCACTCGGTCGCATCGGCTTACCTTGCCGGCCTGTTGCCCGATCTCACCTCCATCAACGTCGGCGATCTGCTCACGCTGGGCTGCGCCATCGGCTTTGCCTTCCACTGCATTGCGCTCAGCCATGTTTCGCCGCGCATCGGCTTCCGGCCGCTGGCCATTCTGCAGGTAGGATTCTGCGCTGTCTTCATGGCCGTCAGCCTGCCGTTCATCGAACATCCCCACATCGCGTGGACGCCGCGCCTGATGATCGCCCTCGGAATCGCCGCCGTGCTGGCAACTGCTGCGGCCTTCTCCATCCAAAGCTGGGCGCAGTCAGTCTTGCCTCCCACGCACACCGCGCTGCTGCTCACGCTGGAACCGGTCTTTGCCTGGATCACTTCGTTCCTGATCGTGCACGAGCAACTGGGCTTGCGCCCCGCATCCGGCGCCCTGCTCATCCTGGCCGGAATTGCGCTGACCGAACTGGTGCCACAGCCGCATGTTCCCACTGCCCATGAAGCGGGTTAAGAGCTAGGTATTGATGGACGAGTGTCCTCTCCAAAAAACTCATAACCAAACACTGACTGTCATTCTGAGCGAACGGGGCCCCGAACGTCTTTTGAGTTCCGAGGGGTGGTGAGTCGAAGAATCTGCGGTTGTCTTTCGGTGAACTTCAGACTCACCACTTTAGGGTTTAGGAATCAGGGATTTGACTGCTTGGGTAAAGCTTCGTTTGAGCCGATGCGGTACCAGGAACAGCATTTTGGTTTCGCCGCCGCTGGGAACATCTGCAAACAGCTCAACCATGCGCTTTTCCCGCGTGCGCGGATGCCGAACATAGGCATGGACTCGATAGCTGATTCGCTGCATCAGGGCAAATAACTCTGCGTCCGGCCTGGCCTCGGTCAACACCAGAGGCTGTTGCTCTTCAAGCACGCTCATCGCGCCCCGGATCACTTCAATATCGTGGCCTTCGACGTCGATCTTGATCGCTTCAACGAATAGTCCACGTTCGAAAACGAACGAGTCGATGGTCACGACGTCAACCACAATCTGCCTGAATTTATCCTCTCCGTACCGGGAAAGATGCGAGACTTCCGAATCGCGCTCCAGCGTGAAGCGAGCTCGGCCCGCGGTAGCGCCAACCGCCCAGGGAATCGTTTCAACCTTGGGCTTGGCCCCTACATTGTTTTCAAGCAGCGCAAACACGCGCGGGTCGGGCTCGAAGCTGTAAACCTTCTTCACGCCCGGCAGCATGTACAAGCTGTAATACCCGATATGTGCACCCACATCGAGGAAGACACCTTTCTGACAGAGTATTGAGAACAAGAGCCTCTCGCTGCCCCAATCCACATCGCCCTCGGTGATGAAAGCCTCACTGGCGAAGTGGTCGCCGATAGGCAGCGCCATCCACTCGCCGGTGGGAAGCTGCATGGCGTGATTGCGCTTGGCAATCCGTTTGTAGTACTGCCGGATGGCTGTCCGCCACGCCCAGCGCAGCGGCCCCACTTCCCGGATGAAAGCGATGTTGATCGGCATCTCTTTCTCAGCCTGCAATCATCGTGGCGCCGGCTCCGCTGAATCTGCAAGCGCATACGCCAGCACAGTCATCACCGCCGCGTTCTCGTTCAGGTGTTGCGGGTCCACTTTGTCGAATGTGTCGGCAGCTGTGTGGTGATAGTTGAAGTAAAAGCGGCTGTCTTGAATCGGAGCAAAGCTGGGCACGCCCTGTTCCGTAAGCCCGGCTATGTCCTCGCCGGTTTCCGGAGCGGCCACAAGCGTCTCGGCGTGAATCGCGTCAAGCACCTGCGAGACCGGACGCAGCCATTGCCCCAGCGCCGGCTTGCCGGAGTAGAAAATGCCCGAAGGATGATCGCAGCCCAGGTCGCTCTCAAGTGCGCCAATATGGTTGGCCACATCCGCCTTGTGATCGGCCATGTATTGCGCCGCGCCCTCCGACCCTTCTTCCTCGCTCATCCACGCAACAAAGCGCACCGTGCGCCGCGGATGGATGCCCAGGTCGTGCAGTACATGAATCACCTGCATGGAGACAACCACGCCCGCGCCGTCGTCGATTGCGCCCGTGCCCAGGTCCCAGGAATCGAGATGGCCGGATACGATAACCACCTGCTCCGGATGCTCGGTTCCCTTCCAGTCGGCAATGACGTTGTAGCTCTCGGCATCGGGCAGCGTCTGCGGCGTAAGCGTCAGGTGCAACTTCACTGGACCCTGGCCAGCGAGATCCTTCAGCAGGTCTGCGTCCTCGGCTGTGACGGCAGCGGCGGGGATCTTCGGCACGCCATTGGAATAGGCAGTCATGCCGGTGTGCGGAAGTCGAAAATCCGCGCCACCAACCGACCGAACCAGCACCGCTGCCGCGCCCAATCCTCCTGCGGCAATGGGCCCAGCCCCACGGTATACGACCCCGCCTACGTATGCATCGAGGCCATTCCCCTGTGCCGCGAGCTCCTTGTCGAACGCATGATTGAACAGCAGAATCTTGCCCTTCACCGACCCGGGCGGCAAAGCGCTGAGCTGCTTCCAGTCGTCCACGACAACCACTTCGGCGGTCAGTCCCTCAGGCGGCGTAGCTACGCTGCCGCCGAGGGCGGTCAAGACAACCTTTTGCGTCGTTCCCGGCGTCTGCCCCGGCCATGCCACCACTTCCGCCGTCTCAAGGCCGCGCACCCAGTGCGGCACTTTTGCCTTTTCCAGCGTGACCTCGGCCCCCAGCGAGCGCATCTCGGCGGCGACATATTCAACTGCCTTTGCAGCCTGCGGCGAGCCGCTGATGCGCGGGCCGATATTGTCGGTCAGGTGGCGCAACTGGTTCAGCGCATAGGGATCCTTGACGGCAGCGTCGCGCAGCCGCTCCATTACGCTTTCCTGCTCCGGTGTCCACGCGCTCTTGCCCCCGGCGATCATGGACATCATTCGGTCGAAATTGCCCGGTACGGGCGACGGCGGCGGCGCGCTTTGCGCCGCGCAAAACGTCATAGCCATTCCGGCCGCAAGCATCGCAAACAAAACAATTCGGCTGCTCTTTTTGGGGAAATCCATTGCCGGATGTTACCACGGCTCGCATACGACGCTTTCTTGAGGTTCACGTCTATACGGTGGAGCGGCTCGCTGGACAGGCGCCCAACACCCGCATCCAGAATTCCCACAGCGTGCAGCGCCGTCCCGCCTTGGCTGTCTTCGACTACATCCAACGAAAACAGCCGCTTGGCCTGGACTGGCTATACTGATGATTGGTGATTACAACAATACGGCCCACGGGCTGGAACCACGACGAGGTCAAAAGAACCCATGAAATCGCTCTTTGAACGGCTGCGTACGCGCCGTCTCGCTTCAACCTTTGTTCTGCTCGGAACGTTGTCAGTCGCAATTGTGGCTGGTTCTTTTGCAGCGCATGGAGTACGCGGACAGGAAAAGCAGACCTCCAGTGCCGACGCAACGCCTCTCAAGGTGGTTAATTCCACCATCGCCCCCAATGAGTTTGTGAAAATCGCCAAGGAAGTCGGCCCCGCTGTGGTGAATATCAATACCCAGACGCTGCCCAAGCAGTCCATGAACAAGGGCCGTCGCGCGCCGCTGCCTCGCGGGCACGCCCAGCCGGTTCCGCAGAACCCCGGCGACGACGACCAGGGAGACGACCAGCAGGGTCAGGGCCAGGGCAACTTCCAGGACTTCTTCAACAAGTTCTTCGGCGGCCAGGTTCCCGACCAGGAAGGCGGCGACGACAACCAGGTCCGCGAGTCGCTGGGCTCCGGCTTTATCGTCGACCCCAAGGGCTACATCATCACCAACAACCACGTGATTGAGAAAGCCGACAAGATCTACGTCAAGCTCTCCACCGACCCCGATACACAGGATCTCGGCCGTCCGGCGCACGTCATCGGCATCGACAAGGCGACCGACCTGGCGGTGATCAAGATCGATGTCAGTTCCCCCCTGCCGATCGTCAAGCTGGGGAACTCCGACATGGCCCAGGTTGGCGACTGGGTAGAAGCCATCGGCAGCCCCTTCGCGTTGTCGCAGACCGTCACCGCCGGCATCATCTCCGCCAAGCATCGGACCATCGAGCCCGGCGCAAGCGGCCAGTTCCAGCACTTTATTCAAACGGATGCTGCCATCAATCCCGGCAACTCCGGCGGCCCGCTGTTGAACATGGATGGTGAAGTGATCGGCGTGAACACGGCCATTTACACGCAGTCGGCCGGGTACCAGGGCATCGGATTTGCAATGCCGTCGAACACCGTAGTCGAGGTCTACAACGACCTGATCAGCGCCGGCCACAAGGTGACGCGCGGTTCCATTGGAATTCGATTCAACCAGGGCCTGTCGGGAGCTGTGAATCGCGTCTATGGCTTCAAGAACGGCGTTCTGGTGCAGCAGATTGTGCACGGCGGCCCCGCAGACAAAGCCGGACTGAGGGCGGGCGACATCATCACCACCATCGATGGCCGGCCGATCAAGGACGGCGACGACTTGGTGAATGAAATCACCAGCCGCCGGCCCGGCTCCTCCATCCGCCTGGGATACCAGCGCGACGGCAAGTCGATGGACACCACCGTCACCATCGGCGACCTGGACAGCGTCTTCGCCGAGGCGGCCAACCAGCAGGCCGATTCCGGCGGTGAGAATCAGGGTGACGCCGGCGAAACCAAGCTGGGCCTCGTGGTGCGGCAGGAATCCGATTCGACCCTAGCCAAGCTCAAAGTCCCGGGCGTGGTCATCCAGTCGGTCCGTTCGGGATCGTTTGCAGACTTGCAGGGACTTGAACCCGGCCTCATCATTGTTCGCATCAACAAGCAGCCCACCGGCACCAAGGACCAGTTCGACGCCGTGGTCGGCAAGATCAAGACGGGCGACGACGTGGTCTTCGAGGCCATCGACCCGCGCCATCCGGACAACGGAACCCTGTACCTGGGCGGGACCTTGGAGTAGTGCGAAAACAGCGCCGGTTCCCTCATTCCGGAATCGGCGCCGTTTTCCACAATCGCTGAACATGTGCATTTGGATACATAATTTGTTGCCGCAATGCGAGACAACGCGATAGACTTGAAGTTAATTCTTCAAGAAAATCCGGCATTCCTAAGGGGTCTTAGCGTGTCTTCTTTTCGAGCCAACCTGGTGTTTGTGCTTTCAGCGGTGCTGATCGCATCGCCGGCCTTTGCCACCCGCACGCACCGGACAAGCGGCAGCGCGCACGTGCGGTCGTCCCATAAAGCGGCGCCCAAGCCCCACAAGGTTCACGGCCAACAGGCGATTGAACCGGCCCGCGTCACGGAAATCCAGCAGGCGCTGATCCGCGAGCATTACCTGACCTCGGAAGCCGATGGCAGGTGGGACGCCGGCACCGAAGCAGCTATGCAGAAGTACCAGGCCGACCAGGGCTGGCAAACCAAGCTGATGCCCGATTCGCGCGCCCTGAAAAAGCTCGGCCTCGGCCCCGATTACTCCAGCGCCATCAATGCGAAGACTGGCGCCTTTGCTGAGCCTCCCCCGGTAACCACCATTCCTCCCGTGCAGGCCGCCGGTTTCGCGCAAGGCTCCGGCGTAAATCGCTGAGAACCCGTTGAATAACTCCGACCGAACGTGGGAATGGTAGGTCAGGCCTTCAGCCCTGACGATTGGGGGATGCAATCCACGGCGGCCTTCAGGCCCTGCAGCATGCTCTTGCCACTGCCCGACCGAGTTCATAGACAGGCTCAAAGGTGACACAATGTCAGACTCAAGTCCAAAAGAAAGGCCGCCTGAAGGCGGCCTTTCTTTTGCAAGCCGTTCGCATCGCACCTTACATCCGGAAGGACGGCATTCCTTTCACCAGGAACTCGTACCGAGGCCGCAGCGTGTCCGGCCCGGAGGTTATGGGAACGTTTAGGTGGATCAGCGAGTCGTCTTTGTCGTACTTCGGCCATAGCGGCAGGCCCGTTCCGTTGGGGTCGCCTGTCCTGGCAAAGTTGGTCCAGTAGCTCATCATCTGGTCGCTCAACGTACGGTCATCGGGACGAACAACGAAGCCCGGCCGCGTGTCCAGCGTGCCAAAGACGTATTCGATGTCGTCGGAATGAAAGGCAAACGTTCCGGCGTGATACTTGCTGGGCGTCGCGCGCAGCTCGAAGTGATAACGGTAGACAGTCGAGTCGCCCGTCTTCCGATGCGCTTCCAACCACTTCCAGGTACCGAAGGCGATGAACGCATCGCCGCCATAAGCACCCGCCGCGTCCACTGCCTGCTCATCGGTTTCCCCTGCATAGAGCGTGAGGAACTCCGGCGCACGGTCCTTGAACAACCCCGCGGCCATTCCTTTCCATTTCTCGACGGTCATTCCATTGCCCAGAAAGCTGCCCTCGTCCCGGTTCCATCCAGCCAGCAGCGGCACATGCGCCTGCTTGCCGGCAGCGTAGGTATCCGCCACCGGCTCGGTGAGAAACTTGCCATCGATGTCCGGGGGAAATCCGCTGCGACGGGCTTTCGCGGCTTCTAGAATCTTGTCGGTCGGCATGGCTCTCAGGTCAGACAGCGATTTGACGCCGAGCCCGGTCACCCACTGATCGTCTTTTGTTTCGCGCGCCGCCAGCGTGTCCGTCGGCAACACATCGCTGAACGCGCCGCCGCTCTCGCCGATCGCTTTTTGAAACAGGTCGCGGGCCATGGGCGAAGCCATCAGCGTGCTCACCGCAAACGACCCCGCGCTCTCGCCGAAGATGGTTACATTGCCGGGATCGCCGCCAAACTTCTTGATGTTTTCCTTGACCCACTGGAGCGAGGCCACCATGTCCATCATGGCGTAATTCCCTGCTGAGCCATTGCCCTCCTTGGCCAGGTCGCTTGTCGCCAGGAAACCAAAAACTCCCAAGCGGTAATTGATGGTGACCAGCACCACTCCTTTGAGAGGCAGAAAGTCCCCATTGTGCCGCGGCTCGTCGCTGCCGCCGCCCGAATACCCGCCGCCATGTATCCAGAACATCACCGGCAGCTTGCTCTTGTCGGTCGCATCGGCAGGCGTATAGACGTTCAAGAACAGGCAATCCTCGCTCGCTGCCGGCCCCTGGAACACCATGTCGTCAAACACGTGATTCTGTGCGCAGTGTGCGCCGAACTTGGTTGCGTCGCGCTCGCCCTTCCATTTGGCCGGCGCCTCGGGCGCCTTCCAGCGCAGATCGCCCACCGGAGGCGCAGCATAGGGCAATCCTAAAAACGCCTTCACCTTTCCATCGTTGATGGTCTTGCCCGTGACCTTGCCCCGTTCTGTCTTCACCGTCAGCGAAGAATCCGCATAGCACCTCGCCGACAATCCCAATGCCAAACCCAACCCTGCAACCGCCAGGGCACGTACCAATTTCAATCCCACCTGCATCGCAAGAATCCTCCGCGGAATACGTTATCAGGACGGGGCGGAGGTTGTGCGAGTTTCAGGGACCGATTTCTCTGCCGGTGACAGATTCGCGGCGGATTAGAGTTGAGACCATTTCTTCCGCAGGCTGAGGACTGCTCGTTCCTCGTCGGCGAGGAAGTGGGCTATTCGGATGGCCTGGCTGCGAATGAGGGCTTCGGCTACTGCATTTCCGTAGTCGCAGCCTTTCAGGAGGATAATCTTGGGTGGGTGACCGAATGAAACAGCAAGGTCATGGAAGTCTGCATCCGCCGTCAGAATGGCAAACCCGTTGAAGCGGGCGAATTCCCAGATTTCGCGATCCGGCGTTTGCCTAAATCCAACGGAACGCACGTGTACTGACCCAGCGAATAGATCGTCTATCCGGCGCACGAGTCGAGGGGACAGGTTCTCATCGAGAAGAAGCTTCACAACTCGACACGGCGCCCCATTTTGACGGCGTAATCGAAAACAGCCTGAAAATCCTGCGGCTCAAGGTCGGGGTAGTCCTCGAGAATCTGCTCTTGGGTTGCACCGGCCGCGAGCCAGCCGAGGACATCCCAAACGGTGATCCGGAGCCCTCGAATGCAGGGCTGGCCCGAGCGCTTACCGGGCTCGATCGTGATGCGGGATTCGGTTGTGTTAGCCATGGTCAGATGATAACGCGATTCCTGAAGCAACGGTAGCCGAGGGCCTGTTAAGAGCCTCTTGAGTTCACGGAATCTCCGGCGCAAACAAATCCGCGATCGTCTCCCTGCGCCGGATGAGCCGCGCCTTCGCGCCCACAACAAGTACCTCCGCCGCTCGCATTCGCGAGTTGTAGTTGGAACTCTGCGCCATTCCATAGGCCCCGGCGTCGAGCAGCGCAACGAGGTCGCCTGCCTCGATCGGGGCCAGCTTGCGGTCACGCGCAAAAAAGTCGCCGGTCTCGCACACCGGACCCACCACGTCAACTGTCCGCGGTCTTCCCGCGCGCCGCCTCACTGGCACAATCTCGTGATGCGCCTGGTAGAGCGCCGGACGGATCAGGTCGTTCATTGCCGCATCGGTAATCACGAATGTCTTTTTGCCGTTGCGCTTGACTTGGAGAACACGGGTTACAAGAGCTCCTGCCTGCGCCACCAGGAATCGCCCCGGCTCCAAAAGCAGTTGCTCCTCGAAGCCATCGAGCGCCTGCTCAATCGCCGCCGCATACTCCTGGACCTTGGCCTCCGCATCGAAAACGACCCCATGGTAGTCGATGCCCAGCCCACCGCCGGCATCGATGGCCTTGAGCACGATGCCGTCTCCGCGCAACTGCGCAACGAGCTTGTAAACCCGCGCCATCGCCGCGCCAAATGGCGCCGCCGACCGGATCTGCGAACCGATGTGCACGCTGACGCCGTGCGCTTCAAGCCAGCGATTCGCGGTCGCGCTCTTGTAGATTCGTCTTGCCTGGCGAATGTCGATCCCGAACTTATGCTCACGCAAGCCGGTAGAAATGTAAGGATGCGTGTCGGCAAACACGTCGGGATTCACGCGCAGGGCAAAGCGCGCCTTCCGCTTAAGCTTTGCCGCCCGCGCCGCCAGCAAAGCAAGCTCCGCCTCGCTTTCCACATTGAATTGCAGAATGCCCGCCTTGAGAGCAAGATCGACCTCCGCCGCGGTCTTTCCCACCCCAGAGAAAACGACACGGCCTACTGCTTCGGGCGCCGCGGCCAGCACTCGTTGCAACTCGCCGCCGGAAACAATATCGAACCCCGCGCCATGCCCCGCGAGCAGCTTGAGAATAGCCAGCGCTGAGTTGGCCTTCACCGCGTAGCACACCAGGTGATCGCGGCCTTTGAGAGCCTGCTGAAACAGGCCCAGCCGCCCCACAATCTGGTCGGCGGAGTAAACGTAAAGCGGCGTGCCATAGCGCCTGGCGAGCGTCTCAAGCGATACCTTGCCGCAGTGAAGTGCGCTCTTCGGTTGCGGGTGATGAAACGGGCGGGACGATGAATCGGGGATCGGTGTCAAGGGTCGCTTCCAAATTGAAATCGCTCTCTTGAGCCTACAGCATCTTTGAAGGGCCTTTCGAGCATCAACACCCCCGCCAACACGTCTTATCCAAGCGAATGTCGGGCCGATCCGCTCGCGTCGCGGAGAAACCTGATAGCCGAGCTTACAGACCCCGCCCCGCTCCCCTATCATGGTGTTCGTTCAATTCAAATCCCGGTGCAGAATCGAATCCGTTCCAATGAAGAATTCTTCGAAGACCAGAGCAACTCTAACCGACAGCCACTTCCTCGTGCCCCTGATCGTGTTCTGCATCGGGCTGGCGCTCCTTATCACGCTGCACTAACTCCACCCGCATGCGCTGAAGGGACCGCCGGCTTGAACGCAACAATCAGGACCAGCGCAACACCCGGCTTTCAATCCGTCCACGGCATTGGCGTGGCCAGCGCGCTGGCGGCCGGGGTGTGGCTTGGCGCGGCTGAAGCTCCCACCAAGCTGGTCAACTCCGGACTCTCACCATTCGCCATTTCGCTGTGCATGGTGGCCGGCGTCTTCACCGCACGCTGGACGCTGCCAACGCTGCTCAAAGGCACGCGCTCCGTGTTCGCGGACCTTAAGATCAACAGACACCTCATTCCCAACGCAATTCTCGCCGGCATGCTCTGGGCCGTGGCCAACACGCTCACCGTCTTCGCCATTCGCGACGTGGGCCTGACCATCGCTTTCCCGCTCTGGAACACCAACTCGCTGGTTGGCATCCTGTGGGGCCGAGTCTTGTTTGGAGAACTGAAGGGCGCCAGCGGCAAAAACATCACCAAGGTCGTTCTAGGCGCCATTGCGATCGTGGTAGCCGCCATCATGCTCGGCTTCAGTACCATTCAAGGCAGCGGTCCTCATGCCTCGCACGCGCTGGGCGGCGTTGTGGCCGCGGCCGGCGCCAGCCTGCTGTGGGGCACCATGTACGTTCCCTATCGCAAGGCCTACATCAGCGGCATGAATCCGCTTTCCTTCGTTACCGTGTTCACCATAGGCGAGCTGGTCACGTGCTTTGCTTTGGTTCTCGCTCTTGACGGAGGAACGCACGCCGCAATCTTTCATTCGCCGGAGACCAAGCATCTGATCTTCTGGCTTTTCCTCGGCGGCTTTGTCTGGGTCATCGGCGACCTCTTCCAGCAGTTCGCAACCAAGTACCTGGGCATCGGCCGCGCCATCCCGCTTTCGAACACGAACCAGCTCTGGGGCCTCGCCTGGGGCGCGCTGGTGTTTGGAGAGCTGGCCCATGCCGACCCATCGCATCGGTTGCTGGTGGTGGCCGGGTCAGTCGTCATGATTGCCGGCGCGCTGGCCGTCAGCACGGCGGTTGCCACTGAGCGGGAGAACTTCTCCATCAACCAGGCATTGCTCCGCGAGTGCAGCCGCTATGGGCTGAACTATGACAGGGTGATGGAGTGCTATCGCGGCTCTGCGGTGGGTGCGGCCAATCAGCCTCGAAGCGCCCGCGCTTGGTGGGACTACGCTATTGTCTTCGTGGCGGTCGGCGTCTTCATTTATCTCGGAGTGAACGCGAGAGTACCTGCATTGGCCATGAATTTCACATGGCTCGCCGTTCTCGTGGTGGTCCTTATCGCCGCCGCGCTGTTGAGCGGATGGGGACTATGGAGGGCCACGCGCTTCTCATAGCAGATGGCGCCGCGGCCTTTACAATCTCATCATGGCGGAGCCGCAAAAGGTAGACCTGGTAGGCGTGGGGCTCAACGCAACAGACACGCTCATCCGCCTGGTCACCTATCCCCAACGCGGCTCCAAAGTCGAATACAGCAACGCATCCGTGATGCCCGGCGGCCAGGCAGCCACTACCGTAATTGCCTGTCAGACCTTGGGACTCAGCACCCGCTATGTGGGCAAGCTGGGTGAAGACGATGCGGCCCGCCTGCATCGTGAAGCGTTTGCGAGCGACGGCGTGGAGGCGCAGCTGACCACCGTTCCCGGCGCAGCCAGCCCGCAGTCGCTCATCCTGGTCGACGAAGGCGGTGAGCGAACCGTGTTCTGCCGCCGCGATGAGCGTTTGCTGCTGCAGCCCACCGACCTGCGCCCCGAATGGATCGTGAATGCCCGGGCTCTGCACGTAGACGGATACGAAACCGCGGCAGCCACGCTCGCCGCGCAGTGGGCGCGCGCCGCCGGCATTCCGGTGATCGCCGACCTCGATGAGCTCTACACCGGAGTGGAAGTCCTGATCGCAAACGTCGATTACCTTATCGTGAGCCGCGACTTCCCTTGCCGGCTGATGGCCGACCCCGATCTCGAAAGCGCGCTGCGCCGCATGCACCTGCGCTTTGGATGCAAGCTGACCGCGGCAACCCTGGGTGACGGCGGAGTGCTCGCCTGGGACGGCCGTCAGCTCATTCACCGGCCTGCCTACCGAGTGCCCGTAGTCGACACCACCGGAGCGGGCGACATCTTCCATGCCGGCTTTATCTACGGATTGCTGCAAGGCTGGCCCCTGGAACGCCAGCTCGACTTCGCTTGCGCGGCTGCCGCTATCAACTGCATGGCCGTAGGCGCCAGGGGCGGCATTCAATCCGTAGAAGCGATCGAGAATCTCGTGGCGAAAACGCCGCGATATGAGACCGTATGCGACGTGCCGGCCGCGGACTGAGGCAACCTTGATGCCGAGGAAACTTCAAGTCTTCAAACTTCATCCGGCGTCTTCATCCATTCGGCCAGCAGCGCAGCAACCTTCTGCGGCTGTTCATAGGCGGCGAAGTGACCGGCATCGGGCAGCAAATGGAACTCGCACCCGCCCAGCGCTGCATTGAAGGCTTCCATGTCGGCTGGCGTCACAGCGGAATCCTCGCCGCCGGCAATGGCCAGAACAGGAACGTCGATGGTTCCCACCGTCGGCACTGAATCTGGCCTCGCAGCCAGCCCCGCCTGAACCGCCACCGCTGCCTCCGGAGTCAAGGTCATGCGCGCCCGCAACTCAGCCACGATCTCAGGCCGGCGCGCTTGCGCTGTTGCGCCAATCAGGCTTTGTGCCATGCCGTCGAACAGGCCGACAGTTCCCTCGGCTCGAATCTGTGCAATGTTTGCGGCCCGCCTGCCCAGGTTGGCCTCGGCGTCCGGCTGCGCCTTGGAACAGACAAACACCAGTCCCTGCATCCGCTGCGGAGCCCTGCGCCATAGCTCCAGCAGCACGTAGCCGCCAATGGAGCAGCCGGCAAAAAAAGCCTGTTGCAGTTGCAGGCGATCGAGCAGAGCGAGCATATCGGCGGCCAGTTGCGCCATGCTCAGAACCGGAGCATCCGGTACTCGCGGAAACCCTCCCGCAGGCAGGTGCTGGCCCAATTCGGATTGTCCATGGCCGCGCAAGTCGGGAACAATGGCGCGCACACCGGCCAGGTTCTCAATCATTGGCCGCCAGTAGTCGCGGTTTAGCGGCGTCGGATGCAGAAAAACGACGGCCGGGCCTGATCCGGTTTCCCGGAATCCGAGCCGCGCGCCGTCTGACTGGTACCACCTGTTCATACACTAGGAGGATACGCGCTCGGGAAGCTCATTGGCTCCTCGGGAATTCCGATCCAGCAGGCGAGGTAGGCGATGGCCACAACCCCGCCGGAGAAGAAGAACCCCACTACGGTGAAGATGCGAACCAGCGCGACATCCCATCCATACGCCTGGGAAAGCCCGATGCAGACCCCGGCGATCGCTCTGCCCTGCAGCGGCCGGCAGAGCGGTTTGGAAGGAACATGTGGCGTGGCCGCGATAGTTGAGCCACAATTGGAACAGAAGCGCGCAGTGTGCGGCAGCCCCGTTCCGCACCGATTGCAATAAACGGCCATAGTCGAACCCTCCCGGAGAACCTTCAACCATTGTCTACATACGGATGGGAAGCTGCAATGGTTCCCCGAGCCGACTCCGAGCGGCCGGATAGACAATCCCCGGCCGTCAACGTCCCGTATACGGACTGCGCAGCCGTTTCCTTGCGGTATCGGCTCGCGAGGTGTTCGGGCCGCTTTCGATGGCCGCCTGGTAATCCTTGACAGCCTGTTGGCGCTCACCGTTCAGGTCGCGGCATTCTCCCGCCGCCAGCAGCGAGCGAATCTTCAGTTCCGGGCCCACATTCGCCGTTCCCGCGGCCTGCTCGTACGATTGAGCCGCCTCGCCGTAATGCCGCTGCCCGCGTAATGCGTCGCCCAGGCCAAAGTAAGTGAGTTCCAGCCGCGGCGAGTAGAAATAGCCCGGCTTTGAGTTGGCCGCCAGAATCTCGCGGTAGGCGGCCACTGCAGCCATGCCTTCGCCGGCATCCTTGCGCAGGTTAGCCTCTTCCAGGCAAAACAGATAGTCTCTGGGATACTGATTCTTGAGCGCGCGAATCACCTCGACGGCTTCTTTATAGCGCGATTCCCGGCGCAGAAACAGCGCGATGGTGGTGCGCGCCTCGATGTTGGTCACGATGCCCCGGTTGCCGTCGTCGGTCAGCATCTCCAGGCCACGCGCCTTGGAGCCGGTAATCCCGGCAAAGCCGACCAGAAACTTGAACGGCAGCGGCAGCGCTCCCACAACATACTCGTAAACGCCTGCCACCAGCTTGGCGTCCACGTAATCCGGGTCGAGCTGCAACACGCGCATGTGGTCGTCCTTGGCCTGGCGGGCCAACTTGAACCCGGCCCCGTAGCCGCGCTCCACCATGGCGACATAAGTGCACTTGAGCGCGCGCGCCCAGCCACGCGCGTAAAGAGCGTCCACATCGTCCTGGTTCTTGCCCAGCCGCCAGTCGGCTTCGTGCATGGCCTCGTCGGCCAGCGCCAAGATGCGATCTCGCGCCTTGGGGTCTTCCTGCGTGGCGTGGCGTCCGGTGAGAAAGCCGTCGTTGGCGTAGAAAGTGGTATCCAGCAGGTCCTGCTTGTAGAGTTCCTGAAACAGCACCGCATCCAGCAGCAGCACAGTCGGCTGCGGATCGCCCGGATGCATTGCGTGGAAACGCTCGAAGCGCTCCACCGCGCCCGGATAGTCCAGCAGATAGAAGCGGTCGAAAGCTTCCTTCACCAGGGGATCGTTGTTCAACGGATTGGTATGAACTCCGGATGCCCAACCAACGCTCGCGGCTGCAAGCAGCAACCCTGCACAAACCGCGCTGCGCTTCCAAAATGAACCCGGTTTCAACCTGCAGTCTCCCTCTTGCCGTGCACCGTGATCATCTCCGCGCCGGGGGCGAATTGTCTATCAGGGCCACTCCGGTTCCAAAAGTGCAAACAAGAAAGCCTCTTCAGAATCGGTGGCCCTTTTCGTCCGGCCTTCACGCAATTACCGGTAGTGTCTTCGCTGACCGCGCCACTCTTCCAAAATGAACATGTCCTACCGTTCTACGTCCCAAAAAGGAAACGGACGCCCATTTGACGTTATTGAGCAACAGTACGTTCTTGAAATTGCTTCCCATGAATGGTCCTTATGCGCCGCGGTTCGAATGCGCCGCTTGACCCCGGATTCTTTTCTTCAACCAAGGACTGGTGAAATGAACCGAAAAGAGTTGCTGCGATTGTTGCTCAACCAGGCTCAGTTTAACGGATTCGAGTTCCGCCGCTGGTTTCAGGCTCACGTTCGCCCCATCTGGCCAGGCGGCGAGGAAGCCCTCGCGCTCCTGGCAACCGAAGGCCGCCATTACACCCTCCTTTTCTCGCACGACTTTGCCCGCTGCTTCTGGCGCACCGGGGCTCATATCAGCTTCAGTGTTCCCGCCGTCACCTACTCCAGGGTCAACTCCCAGGGAGATGTGCTGCAAGTGACCCGCAAGCCCTTTACCCGGCGGACCATCAAGCCTGACGTGTGGAAGTATCATCTGCGACAGATGGCCGCTGCCGAAGACCCGGTCGACTACCTGTGCCGGTTTCTGCCCGCGCCTGACCAATTGATGCTCCGCGCCGTTGAAAGCAATTGCGTGGCTGCCCAGGCCTGAGTCAAATTTTGATTCAGGCGGCGCCAGACTTCCTTTAGGATGAAGGCATGCCCATCCCAGAGCGCCTGAATCCTGTCTTCGCGCCGGCGAAGCGGCCCGTTGTGAACCTGCGCACAGCCAACCTGCTTGCCGAGGCGCGTAAACGGCTCATCGTAGCCCTGGACGTACCCGATGCAGCTTCGGCCACCCGCCTGGCCGCCCGCCTGGAAGATTCTTGCCAGTGGTTCAAGGTGGGGCTGGAATTATTCGTCTCCGCCGGTTCCGCTGTCATCGAGATGCTGCTCAAGCGCGGTCACTCCGTCTTTCTCGACCTCAAGTTCCACGACATCCCCAACACCGTTGCCGGCGCGGTGCGCTCAGCCGCCGCCTTGGGAGTCCACAAGCTCACCGTGCACGCAGCAGGCGGTCCAGCCATGCTCTCAGCCGCCAGGGGCGCGCTCGAAGGCGTGCTCAATCCGCCGCAGTTGCTCGCAGTCACCGTCCTCACCAGTATGGATTCCGCCCAACTGGCGGCAACCGGCATCGATCAGGCACCGGGCGAACAGGTGGAACTGCTGGCGCGCATGGCCTTGGCCGAAAACATCCGCGGATTCGTCTGCTCGCCCCAGGAAGTGGCTGCCCTGCGCTCCCTCACCGGTCCGGAAGGAATCCTCGTCATTCCTGGCATCCGCCCCGCCGGCGCGGGAATCGGCGATCAGAAGCGCATCGCCACGCCAGCCGAAGCGCTGCGTCAGGGAGCCAGCTACCTGGTTGTCGGCCGCCCCATCACCCAGGCACCCGACCCCGCCGAGGCCGCCGAAGCTATCCTCAAGGAGATGGCCGAGGCGCTGTGACGCATTCAGGCGCGAAAAAGCCCGGCAATCAGCCGGGCTTTTCTCACAATAGGAATTAAACTGACACTTAGAGTTTCTCGTAGAAGTCGCACGCAGAGCACGAGATGTAGACGCCGCCCGGAATACCGCGCTCGCGGTCCTTTACGCGCTTGACGATGCGCGTCGGCTTGTGGCACTTGGGACAGTCGGTCGACTTCGTCGTGTCCATTTCCTTCTTTCGGTCACCTGTTTTTGCAATCTTGGCCATCGGTGGGGTGTTTCTCCTTTTGGGGTTGTCTCTGCACACACCTGCCTGGCGGCGGGCGGCTTCAACGGCGCGGTCATTTACCCGGCTTTCAAGACGAAGAGGAGGCCTGAAAGAGAGAGACTCGCTTCCCTCAGTTTACATCACGGAACACTCCGCCCAATGCAAGATCCGCTTGCAAGGCCCATCCACACGAAGATCAACCGAGACTGCCAACCAACTGGTTGACCGCAGGCGGTTGGGGCGCAGGGGCGGCCGGCTGAGCACCGCCGGCAGGCTGACCGCTGGAGGCAGGTTGAGCGGGTGGAATCGACGGCGCGGCAGCGTCCGGTTCCCCGTCGGGATTGGCGCCGGGCTGCGGGTCGGCCTTCGGCTTGGGGAACTGCACCGGGCGCATCGCTCCTGATTCCCTGTTCTTGGGATCGTCGCTGGGAAGCGTTTCGCCAGGGTTGCGCAGGGTGGGCGGCGTTGCCGGCGCTTCCTTGTTCGGGTCGCGCTCCACATCGCCCGCCTTGGCAACCCGCTCTGTCGAGGCCTCCAGCGGCGTGCCGTCGGTGCGCATCAGGCCTTCCACTTCATCCTTGGTAAAGATCACCGGGTCAACACCCATTTTGGCAACTTCCACGCGAATCACGCGATTGCCGTTGATGCGGACAAAGTCGACCTCGTTGGGCGGCTTGCCGTAGATCCACTCCTCAAACGGCATTTGTCCGTCCATCTCGCGCGACTTATTGTCCGGCGCACCTTTGGCAAAAAGCACCATGTCGATGTTCATCCCAACCAGCACATGGTGGCTCAGAATCGCATCCTTCAGCTTGGCCGGCAGCGTATCCGTGAAGGCCTGCACGGGCGTCTTCACATCGAAAGAGACCAGCGGCGCCAGCAGCGCCTTGACATCAATCCCGGTAAGCTCCGGAACATGGCTCGGGAATGTGAGTGTGAGCCGCGAGCCAACCGGTTCCTGTCCGTCGTCCGGCACCACCGGATTCATCGTCGGCCCGGTACCGATCTGGATGTGGCGCAGAAAGCGATGCTTGGGATCGGGCCCGCCGTTGAAATCGAAGACGATCCTGGCGCGCTCAATCCTCACGTCGGTAATCACCACCCGGTCGCCCGGTTTGGCGGAGATCCCCTGGGCGGTGGCCATGTTCAGGTATTGTTCCCCGGCCGGTTCCAGTTTCCCGTTGGCTTCCAGCATCAGTCCCTTGTGGCCGCGCGGAAAGGGTCTCATGGCGAACCCCTGCTCCGCCTGCATCAGCCGAATCAACTCGAGCCGCGTCTTGGGGTCCAGTTCGCTTTTGGTCAGGGGCACTTTGGTGGGCGTAATCTGCTGGTAGCGCCGGTCCACGGTGTTGACGGCTTTGCCGTTGGACTCGTTCGTGACCACCCCGGTCTTTGAATTGATGGTAATCTGCGCCGAGGCTGAGCACGCGAGGCCCATGAGTGCAAGCGCGCAAAGAATGGCCGCAGGGCGCGAGCCATGGTTACAGAGTGTGTTCGTGACTGCCGGAAAAGCTTTCGTCTTCACTTGAAGCGGGATCAACCGGTTCATGGGAGCCTCCCATGCATGCGCACTGCACTGGCCAAACGATAGCCCGGTTTCGACACAAAGGTCAAATCCGCGCAGCGAAGAATGCACAACGACTGCGATACCGCCACAACGCATCGCGTTATGGCACTTTCAGGTTCGTACGGCCGGCCATGGGCGCTCCCTGGCCGCCGGCAATCTTCAGGAACTCGCCACGGATCGCCTCATACGACGGCTGTCCGTCAATGAACTTGTACAGATCCTGGGTTTGCGTGCGGTTGCCTGAACTGTCCGTCCCGGTTTCTGTGTATGTATCGATGGAGAAACGCCGCATTCCCTTGGCGGCCTCTTCCGGATGGTCTTTGGCGAAGCCCGGCTGGTCGAAGTCGCTGCTCTCCAGCGTAATGCTCATCAGCAGCTTGCCGCTGCTGTCGGACAGCTTCGCCATGGCATAAATCTTGTAGTTGCCCCACGGAACCAGCGAGGTATTGATGAGCAGGCTCTTGTCGCCCACCTTGACGTTCTCAACAGCGTATTGCTGAAAGCGCGGAGGCGTAATGCCCCGAGAATGCAGGTCGAGCATGTGTGCAATCTCCGCGTCCCGGCAGGCCTTGTCCCCGGTCTCGGCGCAGGCGCGCGCAAGCATGGATGCAGCCTGCCAGTCGTCAGGGTCGGCCTGGGCAAGAGGCTTGAGCGTCGCCATCGCCGAGGCAGCGTCGCCGCTCTGCAGCGTATCTTCGCTCGAATACTTCAGAAGAATCGGATCGCCGGGAAATTCCTTGAGCAACGCCTGGTGCATGGCAAGCGATTCAGCGTAATGATGCTGCTCGTAAGCCTTCCAGGCGTCGTCGAACTGCTGCTTCTGCTGCGGATTCAGCTTTGCGATCAGGTCCTGGGTAGTCTCATGCTGAACCGCGGTCTCTCCTGCATTGGCCTGCGCTTGGCCTACCGCCGGAAAAAGAAGCGCGAGCGCTGCAAGCAAAGCCGGGGAAAACAAGGAGCCCGAATTCATGGCCGCCTCCAAAACCTTGGAACGCTGGTTGTTGTGAATAAGACGCTCATTGCCACGGAAAGGAAATCACGTCGAAGAATCCACGCAGCGACTATCACTCAGAATGCGCAGCTCGCGGCG
>JBEKFD010000012.1:0-42501 GCA_050013495.1 Occallatibacter sp.
CGGTCAGACGTTGTGTCTTTCTGGGCTGCTTCAAGGATTGCGACACCCTGCGCTGCAGTGGGCTTGGTGCCAACCAGGATGGAGGCTGCTGCAAGCTTCATTTTGCGTGCGTCTGCAGCCTGGCCCTTGGTCCAGAAGCGGGGAAAGACGGGACCGCCGAGAGGATCGTCACCGCCTTCAAGGTGGACGTCTTCGCGCAACCAGTCGAGCAGCACCTTGGCTCCCTGGAGGTCCCCGGACTTGATGCGGTCGAGCATTTCAAGGGCGATGGAGTTGGGCTTTTCATTGGTGTCGAGGAGTTTGTACTCACCGCTTTCCTTGACCACGAAAGCCGTCATGGTAGTGCCGCCGGGAATCTGGACCTTCTCGCGGTAGCCGGTGGCGTCGTTGCCCTCTGCCTTGGGATCGAAGGCTTGAAGGACGATGTCCACTGTCACGTCTAGCGACTCATCCTGGCGGGCCATCTGGCTGTTTAGTTTCCGGCCCGCCTCCAGGGCTTTCTTCTTTTCATCGAGGTCTTCGTTCTTCATCACCAGCAGCGCGTTGCGGCTGGCGATGGCGTTCATCTTGGCCTCGGTGAGATCCGGATCCATGGTGAGCAGGAATGTGCGCTTCACGACGTCGGCGGGGGTGTTCTGGAATTTGAGATCTTCGTGGTGCTGCGCTCCGCGCAGCATGGATGCCAGGCCCATGGTCTGGGCGGCGTTGTCGCCGGATGCGCCGGCCTCAAGAAAATCAGCGGCCAGCGGATACTGGCGAATGTTCATCAGCATTTCGCCTGCGGTTTTTGAGGCGGACTTGAAAGCAGCGTCGCCACTAGACCTCTTGTTGACCTCATCCTGACCGGCCTTGCCGCCGTGCAGAATGGCCTCGCTGGCCCCGAGCAGCGCGGTGGGCTCAGGATTCAAGTTCTGAGCGGCTTTGATGGCGCCGTCGGGGACACCGCCGTAGAAGAGGGCAAATGCAAGATTGCCGGCGATACCCAGTTCCGCCAGCTTGTCCTGGCCGAGGCTCTGGTACTCGGCGATGGCTTCTTTGATCCTGGATTGGCCGCTATAACGCCGGCCGACCGAGTCGTATTCGAGCAGGATTGCCAGGTCGGCAGCAGTAGTGTGGTCGTCGGGATCAAGCTTGATGGCAGCGCGATAGGCTTCCGCGGCTCCGGCCAGATCACTGCCGGCGCGCAGGTTGCGGCCCACCAGGTCGTGCCTGAGGATTTCAGCCAGCGTCTTTTCGGCCACCGCGGAGGTTGGATCGAGCTTGACGGCCTGGCGGGCTTCAGCACGTGCCGACTCGCCCATGCCTGCCTCAAGAAGAACAGAAGCAAGTTGAAGGTGGTGAACGGCATCTTCGGGGTGGCGTGCGATAAGGCCATGGTAAGCGGCGAGCGCATCGGCCACTTTACCTTGATGCAGCAGCGCCTGGCCCACCGGCTCGAAGTTCACCAGGATCGCAGCGCCGGAGGAAAGATCGGCAACCTTGGCTCGCAGCTCCGTCGCCTCTACGACGGTGTAGCGGCGCTTGACGGAATCGAATTTGAAATTTGCAAGGACAACTCCATCCTTTGCGGTCGAGAACTCTTCAGTGAGGATCGCGGCGCCGAGAGGAATGGTGACGTCCTTGGGAAGCTCTTTGGGAACGAATCCTTCCGGAGGAACGATGCGGTAACGCCACTCGGCGTTAAACGGCTCGGCAAGCTCCCAGTCCTCTGTGCGCGGTTTTTGGGGAGTATCTTTCTCCTGTTTTTTCTTGTCTACCGAATCGTCTTTCCGCTTCAGATCGTTGGGTAGCTGGTTGAAGATCGCTTCCAGGCGAATTGCCACCTGGGCGCTGTTCAGATCGGTGTAGCCGCGGCGTGCCTTGTCGGCAGCCAGGGTGAGCGAGAACTGTTGCGAGAGGTCAGCGGGATCGGTGCGATCGACGCTCGAGAGCTTTTCCGCAACATACTGTGCCTTGACGTAATTGGTCAGGGCATCGCGCATATCCTTGTCTGGCTTGTCGGCGTAATAGGAGCGGTAGTAGGCCTCGAAGACGCCGGTGGGCTCGGTCTTTTCCGATACGGTTGCGGGGCCATTTTCGCTCAGGGTGACTTCACGATACTCGCGCAACGAGTTGTCGTTCGAGGAGGACTCCGGGATCTTGACGAGCGCGGTGGTTTCCGGGCTGGCAATCAGCGCAAGCCGGCCCTGATCGCCGCTGGGCAACTGGCCCAGGCGGGCGTAGGTGGCTGTGGCATCGATCCATAACCCGGCGGTTTTATTCGAATCATCGGCGGGCACATAGACGATGGCGTGGTCGAACATGCCCATGCCGGGCAGATCGGCGGGCACATCCATGCGGGAACCTGCGTTGAGCAGAGCTACATTGGCGGGAATGCCGGCGGCGCGCAGCATGGCCAGGAGCAGCGTTGCCTTGTCTTTGCAGTCGCCGTATTTGTGGGTGAGAGTCTCGGCGGGATCGTGCGGCACAATGGCCGCTTCGCCAAATTCGATGCCTGTATAGCGGACTTCGCGGTCGAGATAGTCGAGAATCTCGGCCTCTTTCTCCGCAACAGTTTTCTTGCCCTCGATGAGTTTGTCGACGATTGCCTGCACGGCGGCGGCACCGGCGTGGCTGTCAACGATTTTGGCGTAGTCGGCCGCAACGGCTTGCCAGGACTTGCCTGTGGAGAAGTCGATCTCCGGGAAGAGCACAAGGGCGCGGGGAAGATCGGGCTCAGCCGGCTCGATGCCTTCAAGCCGGCCGAGATCGTAGGTGAGCGTGACTTTTCCGTCGGCTTCGGTGCGGGTGGGCTTCAGGTCGGAAAGCTGCAGCGCCTCAGTGTGCAGTGGGAGCGAGGCAGGCGCTTCAAGGACGGCGCGGCTATGCTCTACGGGCACGCGCTCGTGGCCGAAGCCGACGCGCCCAACACGTCCGGAGTCGAAGAAGGGCTCCGTGTCGTGCTCGACGAACTCTGCCTCCACTACGACGCCGGCGTTAATGGCCGGGAAAGGTGCGCGCAGAGTTTTGCCGTCGCTGTATATCTTGTAGTCGCCACCGCGCGCTGGCGCTTCTGTGACATTGTTGAGGTCGAGAGGGTGCTCGACGAAATCAGGCGTGATGACTCGCGCGCGGAGGGTTGGGCGAGCCTCATGCCAGGGTTCCCAGCCGACGGTGAGATGATCCGATCCTTCGGCACCTTTCTGGGTGAGTATCTTGTAGACAAAATGCGAGACGTGATCGATGCGGCCGGCTTCGTCGAAGCTGTAGGTCTCATCGTCTTCAAGGATGGTTAGATTCGCGTCGTCTGGAGCGGGAACTGCTGAAGCGGCCTCATACAAGTCTTTGGGGGCAACAGAGAAGTGAGGCGCATTCCAAGGCTCGACCGCTTGCTGGGCAACGCAAACTTGGACCGAGAGTAGGAAGCACATTGAAAACATCAGCGAGGAAAGTTGAGCGCGGGACGAGGAAGGCAAGGTTACACCTGACTTTTCGATATGGAAACCACGATAAATGGAGCCGAATAAATCCGCAAGGCGCGCACGGTGCCAATTAAAGCAAGGCGAGTCAATGACGATCAGGCCAGCTCTGTGTTGATCTCTTCAATCTGTTTGACGTGGCGCAGGACGTGGACGCAGATGCTGATGAGCATTTCGTGGCAATTGGCATCTCTTAGAATGGGGTGCCAGGTCATCTTCGAGCGGAGATCCTGGGGATCGGCGCGAACGAATTCGACCGTACGGCTGCGGCTCTCAAGAAAGTGCTCGACGGCGCTTGCGAGGGTGGGGAAGGCACCAGCGGGATGGCCCTCCGGGGGCGACTGCATGCGGCGGGTACGATCGGTGCCGCGAGCAAGCATTTTGGCTTCACGGTCTGGATTTGTGGCGGGCGCTGGAGACGAAGCGGCCATGAGGATTTGCGAAAACAGGTAGTCTTCCGAGATGGCGATGTGCTCGACGCATCCGAAGATGGACCAGCGGCCGGGACCGGGAATGCGATTGGCCTCGTCGTCGCTCACGCCTTCCAGCGCTGCCAGGAAGGCGTCGCGGCCCTGATCAAGCAACGCGAGGATTTGCTGCTGCTCAGTTGCTTCCATGTGCTGATTCTCTCACTGCGGGCCGGCTGGGGGACACTTGTCGGGCAAGCCCCAACTGGCCGGCCGAAAGAAAAGATGCCAACTGAAGAGGTACCAATACGTCGCTGCTTTTGCGCGAAGGCGCCGATTCAGAAAGAGGGTTGCCGCGCATGCGACGGCGCCGGCGAGTGCGTTGATCAATATTCGAAACACCAGGAAAGATGAAACTACAAGGTAAGCTGCGGATGTCCGCGTTTTCCGGAAGAAGGTGAGCTTGGAGCGCTGATATTCGACTCGTGACGGGCCGCGAAAACGGTTGGCGGTCTGGCCCCCGCCATGCATGGCGTGCGCTGCCGGGAGATGGTAGACTTGCGCGCCCATCTGACGCGTTCGCTGGCACCAATCAATTTCTTCAAAGAAGAAGAAGTAGTCTTCATCGAGTAACCCAAGGCGGGGCAGCACGGAACTGCGCACACAGAGGCAGGCGCCGAAGACGCACTCTACGGCCATTGGATTTTCCTTGAGCGTCTTTCGGCGGTAGCGGCCCGGGGCGATCAGCTTGAGCAAGGAAAGTGGAAGGATTTCTTCGGCGACTGAGGGCAGCGGCGCGAATGCGCTTTGCAATCGGCCATCGGGATAGTGCAACTGACCGCCGGCGATGGCCAGCCTGGGCAGCGAATCGAAGCCATTGGCGAAGGCCTTTAGCGCGCCGGGATCGAGTTGAGCATCGTTGTTGAGAAGAAGGACAAATTCGGCGGGCGATGGAAGCGACGATGCAAGCTTGATTCCCTGGTTCACGGCTTTGGCAAAGCCGGCATTACAAGGGTTGCGGATGACTGCGAGGCCATCGACGTTACGTTGCAGATTTTCGATGGAGTTGTCGTGGCTGCCGTTGTCGACGATGATAATTTGCGCGGCTGGAACTCCCTCGCGCGCGGCGGAGTGAACGCATTCGTTCAGCATTGCGCCGCCGTTGTAATTCACGATGACTACCGCGAAGCGGGCGCCGGTGCTCTGTGCATCCGGCTTCATGCGCACAACCGGCGATGGTCTCGATGGATGCGCTGCGACTGGGGTCGGCGATGCCTCACGAGATCGAATCATAGCGGCGGCCGGGTTAGGTGTCAAAAGAGTTCTGTCTGCCAGTTGTGGTCCTTGTACATCTCCGGATGCGCTCAATTCAAGGGCGCGCGGGAACAATGTAGAACAAGATGGCAAAGTAATGAGCCACGCTGCCGGCCAGCACAAACAAATGCCATGTGGCGTGAAAGTAGCGCAGGCGGTCAAGCGCGAAGAACACAATGCCCAGCGTGTAGGCGAGGCCGCCCGCTGCAAGCCAGAGCACGCCATGCCAACCGATTGCGTGGGCCAGATGGCCGGCCGCAAACACTCCAAACCAGCCTTGAAAGAGATAGACCAGCGCGGATGCAACGGCGAATCGTCCGATCGCGAAGCTCTTGAAGATGACGCCGGCGACTGCCAGCCCCCATTCGACGGCAAAGACAGACCATCCGAGCAAGCCGTGCAAGGACACCAGCGTGAAAGGCGTGTATGTGCCGGCGATGAGCAGATAGATTGCGGAGTGATCAAGCACCTGGAATACATGGCGGGCGCGCGTGCGCACCAGCGAATGGTAAAGCGTGGAGCATACATACACCAGCACCAGCGTGGCGCTGAATACGCTGCAGCTAGCGACCACCCAGGCCGATCCGCGCGTGGATGCAACAATCAAATAGACTGCGCCAACAACGGCGAAGATGGCGCCGATGCCGTGCGTAATGGCGTTGGCCAGAATGTCGCCGAGGTTTTGATGGGTTTCCACAAATGGATGATAATTCCGGTGGCTGGAAATCGGCGGTGATGTGTGCCGGCGATGAAGACGGTGCGCCTACGCAGACCGGATGAGCTTGGTCACGCGGCCGACGTGGTTCCAGTCAGAGACGTAGATGTTGGCTTGCTGATCGATGTGGCATCCGTGGGCTGCGCTGAAGAATGCAGGGGCAATATCGCCGGGCTGCAACTGGTAGTTGGCCCACTGCGCCTTCTGCGGGTTGTCGCCGAGGAAGGCTACGGGTGCATTATCGCGGTCGAGAATTGTGACTCGGCCTTCCAATTCAGAGACGACAGCGTAGTCGCCATGAAAGCTGACCTGGCAGGGGCGGCGGAGGTGCTGCGTGACGGTGCGGACAAACCTTCCATCGAAGTCAAAGTGGCAGAGGCGGCGGTTTTCGCGATCGCATACGAGTAGTAGTGGCTGATCGTAACGAGTGTCGACAGCGAGGCCGTGGCTGCAGTCAAAGAGGCCTTCTGCTGTGCCCTTGCCGCCGTAGCTGGCGCGGTACTCGCCGTTCTTGTCGAAGCGAAAAATGCGCGAATCGCCGTAACCGTTGGCGATGAAGATGCTGCCATCGGGAGCGGGAACAGCCGCGGTGAGCCGCCACTCGTTGGGCGCCTTGAAGCCGGCTTCGGGAGGTGCGGTGATCTTCTGCACCACTGTGCCTTCGGTCTGCATTTTGACGAAGAGCCAGTTCTCTTGCAGAGTTCCCTTTTGGACGGTGGTGTATAGATACTCGTCGTCGCCTTCGCGCGCGTAAAAGATGGAGTGGACTTCGGGATATTGGCCGGCGATGGTCTTCTTGAGCACGCCATCCGGAGTGTAAACGAGGATTCCGGTTTCGCTTTGCGTGCTGACATAGACATAGCCGGCCTTGTCCGTGGCGATGGCGCCGTGGGTGCCTCCGAAGGCCGTTCCGGCAGGCAATTGGCCCCAGCCCTTGACCACTTCATAGGTCCACTCGCCATTGCCGGTCTGGATCTTCTCGCTCGATGTTCTTTCGGACATGCTTGCTTCCGCATTCGCGCGCGGATCGGCAAGGGTGGCCAGGGAAACGACGCCTGCGACCGCGCAGAATTTGCGGCGGTCGAAGGCTAGGGGTGTGAGTTGCGGTTCTGTCTGTTTCATGGCGCATTCCTCGCGATGGGCTGTGTGTGCTCCGCGGCTGGAGCGGGTTGTGCGGGTGTGTTGTAGAGATAGACGTGGCGCAGATTCTTCATCGTACTCAAGGGCGCAACGGCTGCCGAAGTTACCTGCGTCCCGCTTAGATTGATATAAGTCAACTGCGATAGCGGCGCAAGTTTCGCAAGGGCATCGCCGGTGATGTGGGTCTCTTCCATGTGCAGAGCGCGCAGATGGGTGAACTGCTTGAGTGTGTCGAAACTGGCGTTGGTGACGGCGGTTCGACCCAGCTCTGCCTCGACAATGTACGGCACGAACTTCTGGAACTGCGCGAGTTGCGCATCACCAAAGCTGCTGGCCGCGTCGACCGTGTAGAGGACCAATCCGTCTTCAGGCTTGACTGAAACCGGGATCAACTTCGCGCCTTGAGACTGCTGCATCTGATGAATCTCCGGTGCGAGAGCGCTGTAGTCGCCTACGGGCTGCAGCGGAGGCTCAGGCTGTTCTTCGTGCAGTGAAATCCCGGCGAGCGTGGCGGCGGTTGGCGATGCGCCTTGCTGAACCCAAGCTCTGATCAAAGCGATCTCATCTGCGCGCAACGGCGGTTTGCCTTCGGCGGGCATGAACTGCTTGTGACCGGGCGGTAGCGTGACGCGCTGGAAAAGAAGGCTGTTGTCCGCGCTGCCTGCGACGATGACCGGGCCATCCTTACCGCCCTGCATCAGGAGCGAAAACGAGTCCATACGCAGGCCGCCTTGCGCTTTTGCTTCGCCATGACAGGCGACGCAGTTGGCATCGAGGATGGGATTGATATGTTTGGCGTAGAAAGAGGTTGCCGGCGGAGTGTCAGTGCCTAGCAACGCAATTCGCTTCAGGCCGTTGGGCATATATTGCGTGAGATAGTTGCTGCCGTGCGTGATGGAACCGCCCAGGTCCGCCGTCCAAACCAAGGCCAGCAACGTGCATGTAAGCAGCGCGGGATATACATAGGCCACGCTGCCCGACAACCACCATGGGCGCGCCAGCAGGCAGAGGAGAACGCCGATGGTGAGCGTGATTCCGCCAGCAATGTGGCGCGTTAAGAGAAGGCCCGCGTCGCCGCCGCCATAGGCAAGGAGAAAGCCGAGCGTGAGCGCGAGCAGGCTGGAGGCGAACGCGAGGCCGAGCACGAAGGCTGCTGCTTCGCGCAGTGCGGGACGGAATGCACCGGTGATTTCAAGCAGCGGAACCAGGACAAGGAGCCCGATGGGAAGATGCACGGCGAGCGGATGGAAACGGCCGAGGAATTGCTGCCAATCGGAGTGCTGTTTTCCGTCGAGTTTGATGAGCCATGGCAGTAAGATGAGCGTTACGCTCAATGCCAGCGAGGCGATCCAGGCTAACCGCGTCGCCTTGCTCTGCGGCAGAAGCCGATTGACGGGCATGGCCACGGCAGAATTCTTTTTCACGCAAGCAGGCCCTTCACCACGCTTGCGGGGACGGGTCCGGTGAGTTTTTGATCGAGGCCCTGGAACTTGTACGTTAGCTTGTTGTGGTCGATGCCGAGACAATGCAGAATGGTGGCGTTGAAATCACGCACGGTCACTGGATCCTTGACAACGTTGTAGCTGTAATCGTCGGTCTCGCCGAAGGTGATTCCGGTGCGCACGCCACCGCCTGTCATCCATGTTGTGTAACACCTGGGATGGTGGTCACGGCCGTAGTTTTCCTTCGACAGGCCGCCCTGGCTGTAGACGGTGCGGCCGAACTCGCCGGCCCAGATGACGAGTGTGTCATCGAGCAAGCCGCGCTGCTTGAGATCGGTTACGAGCGCATAGCAGGCGCGGTCAGTCTCCTGGCAGATGACGGGCAGGACTCCGGTGACGTTATCGTGCACGTCCCAGCCGCGCTTGTAAACCTGCGTGAAGCGCACGCCGCGCTCGGCCATGCGGCGTGCCATGAGGCAGTTGTAGGCAAACGTTCCGGGCTCCCTGGCTTCAGGGCCGTAGAGGTCCCAGGTTGATTTGGGCTCCTTGCTGAGGTCGGCGAGTTCGGGCACGGAAGTTTGCATGCGATAGGCCATTTCGTACTGGGCAATGCGCGCGTTGGTTTCGGGATCGCCGAGTTCTTCTGAGGTTTGGCGATTGATTTCGTTGACGGCATCGAGCATCTTGCGGCGGACCCCGCGATCCACTCCATCGGGATCGCTGAGGAAGAGCACTGGATCGCCGGAGGAGCGCAGGCCGACGCCGGCGTATTCAGACGAAAGAAAACCGCTGCTCCACAGGCGCGAAGAGACGGGCTGGTTGTTTTCCTTTGGGTTCAGCTTGCTCTGCAGCACCATGAAGGTGGGTAGATTGTCGTTCATGCTGCCCAGACCATAACTGAGCCATGCGCCCAGGCAGGGCTTGCCGGCGTTCATGTTGCCGGTGTTCATGAGCATGATGGCGGGCTCGTGATTGATGGCTTCTGTGTTGGTGGATTTGACGATGGTGAGGTCATCGACCATTCGGGCGGTGTATGGAAGCAGATCGCTGACCCAGGTTCCTGTTTCGCCATACCGCTTGAACGCCCAGTGCGAGGGCGCAATGGGAAAGCGCGCCTGGCCGGCGGTCATGCCGGTCAACTGCTGCATGCCACGCACGGAGTCGGGAACGTCTTTGTCGTAGAGCGCAGCGAGATTTGGTTTGTAATCGAGCAAGTCGATCTGCGGCGGACCGCCGGACATGAATAGATAGATTGCGCGCTTGGCTTTGGGCGCGAAATGGGGGAGCTTCAGCGGTTCGGCTGGCTGCGCCGAGGACTGACCGTAATCTGCCGACGGAGCATCTCCGCGCAATGCGCGATCACCAAGCAGGCTGGCCATTGCGGCCCATCCCAGCACTTTTCCTGTGCGCCCGAGAAAGTGGCGGCGCGTCTGCAGCGCGGCCCATTGCTGCTTCACGTCAGCGGAAACAGCCATTTCCATTACGCTTGGCGCGTGCTCGGTATCGGTACAGAGTGGATGCTGCTTCATTCCTTCTCCATCAGCTACTTGTTTATTGTTTCGTCGAGGTTCAGCATTTCACTGGCTAACATGGTCCATGCGGCCAACTCTGGCGCGGGGATGGATGCATCGCTCTTTTTTTCACCGACGCCGACGAGTTCATGCGCTGCTTTGGGATCGGCGGTGTAATGCTTTTCCATCTGGGCGAGCGAAGCCTCAAGCACAGTGGCCATGCGGGGCGGCGGATCGTGCGCGAGCAGGATTTTGCTCATCAGATTGATGCGCTGCCCGGTTTGCTTGCCGCCTTCTTTGATGACACGTTCGGCCAGGCCGCGCGCTGCCTCAACCCATTGCACATCATTCAGGGTGACCAGGGCCTGCAGCGGCGTGTCGGTGCGCTGGCGGCGGGTGCAGACGACATCGCGCATGGGCGCGTCGAAAGCGTCCATGTCGGGCATAGTGGCCATGCGCTTCCAATAGGTGTAGAGGCTGCGGCGATAGAGCGCGTCGCCATGCTCCTGTTCGTATTTGAGTGTGTCGCTGGCAGTGTAGCTGACCTGCTCCCAGACGTTGGGCGGCTGATAGGGCCTGGCGCTGGGGCCGCCGACTCTGTTGACGAGCAGATCACCCGACTCAAGCGCCACATCACGGAGCATCTCGGCATCCATGCGGAAGCGCGGGCCGTGCGCGAGGAGTAAGTTCTTCGGGTCTTTGGCGAGTTGCTCAGGGGTCGATTTCGCGCTCTGCCGATAAGCCGCGGACATGACCATCAGCTTGTACATGTGCTTGATGTTCCATCCGCTCTCGCGGAACTCGACGGCGAGCCAGTCGAGCAGTTCGGGATGCGACGGGCGCTGGCCCATGATGCCAAAGTCTTCAGTGGTTTCGACGAGGCCGGCGCCGAAGACTTCATTCCACATGCGGTTGACGGTGACACGCGCGGTGAGTGGATTGTCCGGGCTGACGGTCCACTTGGCCAGTGCCAGGCGGTTGTGGGGCTCGGCCGACGGCAAGGGCGGAAGATAGTGCGGCGTGTTGGCTTCTACGCGCTCGACACGCGCGGAATACACGCCACGGGTCAACACGTCGGCGTACGCGATGGACGGCTTTTCCCAAGAGACGAGGGTCAGGTCGCCGCCTTCGGAGAGCTTTTCGAGTTGCGCGTCCAGTTGATTGACCTGAGTTGTGACGGCCTTCGCGGTGGGGTCCACATCGTTGAAGTAGAAGTCACTCACCGTGTGAAGCTGATCCTCATTCCAGTTGGCGATGGGCGCGGTGGTGATTTCGGCTACATAATCTTCGAATGGGAGACGCCGGGCTTCCTCGGCGGTGACCGCGCGGCCATAGAGGCGGATGTCCTGGTAGCGGGTATCGCGCGAGGGATTAGCATCGGGATATCGCCAGCCGAGTTGCATCGGGGCCTGGGTGCGGATGGTGGACTGCGCGAGCGTGTCGACTACGACCTTGGTTTCGACAGGATTTCCATTGACGTAGATTCTCACGCCTGAGGCCTTGCCCGAGCCGTCGTAGGTGAAGAAGATGTGCTTCCAATGGCCGTCGAGCGGGAGCGGATCGGCGGTGGAAACCCGGATGGCAACGAGCGGCGTGGTATCTTCCGGCGGCTTGGGGGGCGCGGGCTTGGCTTCAGGTTTGGGCGGCTCTTTTTTCTTTGGGGCTTCTTTCTTTTCCTTCGGCTTGTTGGCGGCGAGGTCCTTGGCAGATAAATCTGCGGGAGTGGGAAACTGGAATACTTCCTTGATGGGTTTGGGCTTGGGTCGCTTTTCTTTTTCATCTTTGTGGGGCGCGAGATCCTTGGGGCCTTGATTCACGAGCTCGACGCTGACGATTCCTTTGGAGACGGAAAGATCCCAGCCGCGGTTGTGCTGCGTGGTGTCCATCTTGGAGAGAAGGGCTCCGGCGGCGTTGTCGAGAGTGTAGTTGGGGGCGGAGCGGAGCATGAACCAACCGCCTGAGGAGAAGGACTGGTTGGCTTCGTAGTCGCCGGTCTGGCCGAGCAGGATGCGGGTGCTGGTGTCCGTGCGGAAGTCGGGCCAAAGCCAGGTGGTTTCGCCCCACTGGGGTTTGGATTTGCCGATGGGGAAGCTTGCTGTTTGCGGATGGGGCGCAGAGTTCTTGAGCTCGTCGCCACCGCCTTCATCCAGACGCAGGCGAAGGGCGAGCTTGTCAGCGGAGACGGGCTGGGCGAGATTCTTGCGCGATGCGAGCCACTGCTCGATGAGCGCGCGCTGCTGCAGGCGCAATTGCCTGAGGCGCTCGGCAAGCTCCGAACGTTTGGCCCATACACGGTTGTAAGCTTCCTGATTCTGCGGCCGGGGGATGCGCGCGACGGGCGTCCAGACGGGGCGATCGTCGTTGAAGGGCTTTTCTTCAATGTTGTTGAAGAAGGCGCTGAGGGCGTAGAAGTCCTTCTGGGTGGTGGGGTCGTATTTGTGATCGTGGCAGACGGCACAACCCACGGTGAGGCCCATGAACGTTGCGCCGTACGCTTCGGTCCGTTCGCGGGCAATGTTGACGCGAAGTTCCTCGGGAATGGTCCCGCCTTCGTTGCTGCTGACGCCGAGGCGCACGTAGCCGCTGGCGATGAGAGGGTCGAGATTCTTTGCGGGCATCAGGTCGCCGGCGATCTGCTCCAGGGCGAATTGATCGAAGGGTTTGTTGCTGTTGAAGGAGCGAATGAGATAGTCCCGATAAGGCCAGATGTCGCGGCTGTTGTCGTAGTGCAGGCCGTAGGTATCGGCGTATCGAGCGTAGTCGAGCCAGTAGCGGGCGCGCTCTTCGCCAAAGGCCGGCCGGGCAAGAAGCGAATCGACCATGTGCTCGTAGGCTTGCGGCGAAGTGTCATTCACGAAGGCGCGGACTTCGGCGGGGGTGGGCAGCAGGCCGGTCAGGTCCAGAGTTACGCGGCGGATGAGGGTCTCCTTGTCCGCTTCGGGCGAGGGATGCAGACCTTCCTTCTTGAGACGGGCAAGGATGAAGGCATCGATGGGGTTCCGCGCCCATGCTTCGTTCTGCGCGGGCACGGACGGGTGCGTGGGTTTGTCGAAGGCCCAATGAGGGCGGTACACGGCGCCTTCCTTGACCCACTCTCTGAGAACAGCAATATCGGCGGCCCTCATTGGCATGGCTTCGCCCTGCGCATTCTGCGGCATGAGATGGTGCGGGTCTCTCGATTCGATCCGCTTGATGAGTTCGCTTTGCTCCGGATGGCCGGGTACGATGGCGTCAGGATGACCGGGGCGTTTTTTGAACGCCGACTCTTCTAGATCGAGGCGCAGGCCGGCTTTGCGCATTTCAGGATCAGGGCCGTGACAACTGAAGCAATTGCTGGCCAGGATGGGTTGAACGTCCTGGTTGAAATCAAGATGTTGCGCGCCCTGGGCGGTCGCTTGAGAACCCTGCTTGTTGTGACAGCCGGTGGTTGCTGGCAGCAGAGCCCCGGCGAGGCAGAAGGTCAATGCCCAGGCAAGGCTTGCGGGATTCGAGCTAAGCGGCGCTGCGGAGACTGCGAAGCCTGGGTGATTGACCGCCAATTTGATCCGCTCCCTGGTTCAATGGGGCCGGGGTTCATCCGCGCCGTATTGAACCGTTCATTCAGCCGGTGAATGGGGAAAACCGGCTCGCGTCCCGTCAAAATCGAGCGCGCGAAGACCTGCACCATCATAGTTGACACAAAATGCGGGACGCAAAGGAAATGGAGCGGCTTCGGGCCAGGATGGAAAAGCCGTGAGCGACATTCCCGATCGGACAGAAGGCGCCGGCGAGAACGAACCAGATGGAGGATCACGAACACAAATACATTCAAAACTGTTCAAAATTGACCATCTTTATGCGTCGATCACGAGTATAAGCCTAGGATGGCCGGTAGTGACGTTTCCCTGAATTTTGACTGTCCAACCTGCGGCGCGGGGCCCGGAGAGAAGTGCCTGTCGCATCGAAGAACGGCCCGCTGCGAATCTCACCAGGAGCGCTGGGATGTGGCTGCGGATTATCGCCCCGGGACGCGACCAACTCAACCACCAGGCCCTACGATGAGTCAAAGCAACGACTCGGAGGCATACTTGAACGCACCGGAGCCACTCATTTGAGGCAATCTCAGGCACCAGACTGGGAGTGGGCATTGCGTGGATCTCTGGTGCGGTGAGGCGAGAGATTGCTCCAGTGGGGAAGGACGAGTCGCATGGAATCAGAAGTTCTTGCTGGATGGGCCCTCGGCGATTGGAGTGACCAGTTTTGCCGAGGTGTTTCTTTACCTTCGACAAGTTCTACATAAACCCAATGAAATAAAATGCTTGCCAACCTGAGCAGAGAATCAGGTTGTATAGGTTCCCAGGGTGCTGCTGATGTTGCTGAAGGCCGTGTCGAGGCCCTTGGCCACGCTATTCATGCCGGCTACGATTCCGAATGCAAGCAAGGCGCAGACCATTGCGTACTCAACCAAATCCTGCCCGTGCTCGGACCCAACAAAAACCTGGAACTTCAGATACAGTCTATGCAGCTCGACGATTGTCATTGGGCCGCCTCCATCCACTGAATATAGGGTTTGCGCCGCGGACGTTCTATCCCTCGATGGTGTAACGACAGGGAACGAACCGGGACCGGATCATCACACCGTTTTGCCGAGTAAATTGTTACGTAAATGGAGTCCGTTCAGAGGGCGAATTTCTGCACCTTGAGCGGGTAGAATCTGGCGCGGGCGGAAGTCGCACAGAAACAGATTCTCGCGAGCAAACCTGCGTGGCTGGATGCCCGTTCCGTTGAGCAGTTAGCGCTCCATTTCAGGCTTCATTCTCTAAAAGGGAAACTTTTTGGTAACCCCGTGCGCAATTTCTTGCACATAGGCGGATCGTTCTTGGCGCAAGTTAATGATTTTAAAGGTATGACCTTTGGCCCTGCACCTGCTACTAAGGTGGCGTATCACTAACACAAAAGCTCACGGCGTTGAGCGCAAGCTCTGCAAGGCGGTTTGGCAGGGTACCAGTAGCAAACCACTCAACGGAGGAATGCATGAAAAAACTCTCAATCGCTTTACTCGCAATGGCAACGGCCGTTGCGATCGCTCCTATTGCCTCGGCCGATACGATATTAACCCCAACCCCAGGGTCAAGCTCGGTCCCGGCCGGGACAGCGCTTGCCACTGTCAGCGGCTCAGCCACCAGTGTTGGCGGCAACCCGTATACCGTCCAGTACACCGAATCGGTCTACACTTATAATGTGGCGGGCGACCTCGCATTTGTGTACACCGCGAAGGACACCGGCGGCGACTTCATCGACGCATTTTCAACGGACTGGGTGCCCTTCTACTCAAACGCGACCGTCGACAACATCTCGGGATCCGGTCTCACCGAGGTGATCGAGGATATTACGGACGGCTCAATTTCTGCCGGCTTCAGCCCAGCTCTGTTCGGGACTAACTCAACAGAATTCGTGCTCTATACCGATGCGACTACCTATGAGGCCGCCCCGCTTTACTTCCAGGACGGCTCCCAGGTTGCTGTAGACGGTCTGGGCCCGGCTCCTGAACCCAGCAGCCTGTTCCTGCTCGGCACCGGACTGCTCGGTCTTGCATTCCTGGTGTTCCGGAAGAGCCATTCGGCTTCCGGACTGAGCCTGCACTCGTAGAACTTTTGCTCCTCCGCGAATTGGCCTACCCGTTGTTTGGTTCAGCTGAATTGGTTCGAGTAGCGCGGCGGGGATCTTGAGATGATCCGCAGCATTCAAGGTCATGGAACGGTGGGAAGCGCTAAAAGCTTCCTGCCCTTCCATGGCCATGTTTTGTTTCGGGCTGAAACATTGTCCGGCACACACGGCACAAAGAAGCTGAACGTACCCCGTGCCGTCAGGCGTCCTACTAGAGGGCGCAATTCGATCTCATTCAGTGTTTTGGGATCTTATTGTTGAAGCCATGCAAACCGGAGTGTCCAATTTCTACCCACAGAATGTGCATACAATTGCACCTTCCCCCACCGGACATTCAATTTCCTCAGGTTTTTCGTGAAAATTGTTCGGCCCTTGGATTGCTATAACGTTTAAGTGGCTGCATGGCGGCGTTGTGGCAGTACGAGTGACCAGTAGTCTCGCTGCGATTCCGATGTTCAGACCCGCAGATTTTTCAAGTTCGACAGATCTAAATCCATGGCAGAGATGGTATTTTGGCTGGTGCGCATGATCTCTAATTCGAATGACGGCGAACGGCGAGTGAGGCAGCGATTCAGCATCAACGCGCCCCTGACGCTGTTCGTTGGAGATCGCCAGATTCCCGCCTATACGCGGAATCTGAGCAACCGGGGAGTCTATTTTTATCTTTCTTTCAGCGACAGCGAGCTGGTGGATCTGGATTTTGAGTTTGTGGTGGAGCTGCCGCCTGAGATCACTCTCTCAACCTGTTGCCGGATTCGGTGTCGGGGGCGGGTGGTCCGCAAGGAGAAAACCGCGGAGAATTTGACCGGGGTGGCGGCGGAAATCCTGGATTATTCGATTCTCAGAGCCATGTCGCCGGCTTAGAACGTGTTCTAAGGAACATCCGATCAAGTTCTTGCCCCAGATCAGTATCCCCTCAGGGGCTAAAGCCCAAGTTCATTTTCGGCCTATTGCGGCACGACTGAAGTCGTGCCCTAAAAAGAAACTACTTTGCAAGTGTAACAAAACAAAGAATCGGCCAAATTCAGTTTCATTCCCCATGGGTCGGCTTCGCCGGTGGATGACTATTACAAAGCTGTCAAGAATCCCGTTGAATCGGACCATTTCAGCAGCCTGCTAAAGTTTGCGCAATCCCAGGACGCGGTGGTCGACCAGCCAGCTCTTCAGAACGTAGACCAGCTTATTGTTGCTGCCGGGGTCAGTCGGCAGCAGGAAGAACCCCGGATCAACCAGGTAGCGAATGGAATTGTAGACGATTCCTTCCATGACCTCGCCGTCGAGGAACTGGCAGCGCATCCAAATGCCGTGAACGATGGGCGCCCTGGTATGAAAATTAAGCTGGCTGTGGTCGGAATTTCCATCAAAGCTCTCGACGTAGAAGACGGCTTTGACGTCCTTGACTGAGATCTCCTCGACGATATCGGTTTCCAGGTTGCGAATACGAAAGGTCTCCGGCGAGCCGTGGGGGGCGTTGCTCAGCAACTCTTCGATTGTGTTCCAGACCGGGGACTCCAGGTAGCCCTTGAGCGTGCGGTGGCCGAACTGGACCACCACTTTCTCCGATTTGGGAATCATCGTGTCAATCATCTTTGGGGGACTTTCTCACTGCTCCAGGCGGACCAACCGCAAGAGGGGCGGCGATTTCTCCTAATGATCGTGATTTGCCCGGAAGAATGCCATGCCTGTTTGGTGCTAGGCGAGGTGGCGAGTTGGTAACTTTTAAATGGTGACCTGCCCTGATTACCGAGCTGTGATTTCGACCGCAGGGGTGAATGCCTCGCCGAAGGATTCGTCTCAAGCGCTCAGTGAGAGGCGCAACGCACAAGCAAATGCGAGGCCTTCGGAATCCAGTTCGATTCGATTCAATTAACCTCAGGAGGGTTGCGTGACTTTCCCTGGGCTTCGATCCAGGCCGCCCGGCAGAGATCGCTTGATCGCCCCAGGCTCAAAAAACGGACGCGGCTTCATCCAACCCGGCCGATGAACGGCCTTGCGCGGGTAGGGTTAAGCCTTTTGTTCCTGCTCGATGTTCTGCCGCTTGTGAGGCGGAGTAAGACTGTACTGCTTGATTTTATACAATAGAGCCTTGTAGCTGATCTGCAGGTCGCTCGCGGCGGCCTTCCGATTCCACCCGGTCCCCTCCAGGGTTTGGGCAATCGCGGCAGATTCCGCGCCACCCTTCAAGTTCCGCACCAGAAACTTCAGGCCACCGTTGCCGACTGGCTCTTCCCCAGCGGCTGTCGACGAGGCAGTGCTTTGCCATGGAATCAACTCATTAATGATGGCTTGCTCGTCGGCCAGAACCAGGTAGCGCTTGATGGTATTTTCCAGCTCACGAAGGTTGCCCGGCCAGGAATGACCGCTGAGAGCCTGCATGAGCGCAGGGGAAATGGTCAGCGGATTGCAGCCGTACTTGGCCGACACCTTGCGCATGAAGTGCTGGGACAGGATGGGGATCTCCTCAATGCGCTCGCGGAGGGGGGGCATCCTGACGGTGAAGCCGTTGAGGCGGTAATAGAGATCCTCGCGGAATATCTTCTGCGCCATGGCCGCCTTGATGTCGATGTTGGTAGCGGCAATCACCCGCACATCCACCTTGACGCTGGCGCGGCTTCCCAGGCGGGAGAAACTGCCATCCTGAAGAACCTGCAGGAGCTTGGCCTGCAACGCATTCGGCATTTCGCCGATCTCATCGAGAAAGATGGTGCCGTTGTTGCATATCTCAAACTTGCCGGGCTTGGATTTAATGGCGCCAGTAAAGGCGCCTTGCTCGTAGCCGAAGAGTTCGCTCTCCAGGAGATCGGCGGGCATGGCCGCACAATTGACCTTCAGGAACGTCCGCTTGTTCCTTGCCGACATCTTGTGGATCAGCATGGCCGCGACTTCCTTGCCGGTGCCGCTCTCGCCGAGGAGCAGGACGGGGAGGTCGGCTCGCGCGACCAGCACACACTGCGACTCGATTTCGCGCATGCGCTTGCTGGATCTGACAAAGGAAGTGTTCTCATCCAAGGGGATCTCGCGGATGTCGTCGGAGGCTTGCTTTTCAGGTTCCTTGAGGCACTGCTCGACCGCGAAGTCGATGTCGCTTTTCTTGAAGGGCTTGAGGATAACGTCGGCGGCTCCCATGCGGGTGGCGGCCACAACTTCCTTCAACTCGGCCGTGCAAGCCAACATGATGATGGGGAGAGCGGGTTTGGAGGCATGGATTTTTGCGAGAAGACCAAGCGCATTCTCTTCGCCCTCACCTTCCGCAATGTGCCAATCCATTACAAGCAGATCAGGCAAGGGTGACTCAGCCAAGCTGCTGGTCAGTTCCTGAGCCTCAGTGAAGAGCGTGACTCGGAACCGATCGGCGAGAATACGATGGAGATAATCGAGAACCCCCCGATCAGCGTCGAGAATGATGATATGCGGGTTGCGTTTGCCCGGTGCCTTCACTGGAGATCCCCCTAGAATGGTTGCCATTCCCGTTCCTCCCGGTGCTGCGAAAACAAACTGGAATCCAATTCCGCCCCTCTCGTTGGCCGACAATGACAGGAAAGCCTAAACATCGAGCTTGGTGATGTCCCCAGGGCTTTCGATCATAGTTTTGCCGAGTGGGTTGAGCCACCCGGATGAGGATGTGGAAAAAGGGCCGTTTATTTTCTACCGAGAGGCCATCTTACCACTAGAAGTGGAAAAAAATTCGCCACTTGTGCAAGAATTTACACACTCCGAAGTAATCCAACCTCTATGACTATAACGAAAGTACAGGATAGTTACCCTTGCGCCTCAATTAATTACCTAAGAGCGTCAAATAGATTACTTTTATGTGAGGAGTGACCCCCTCGGATTATTGAGAGTGGCCCAATAGTTGCATGTAACCATTGCATACAATTGACTTTGCATCGGATGGCCTATGGCTCAGACACGCCCCGCCGAATATGTCGATCTTCACCAATTGCCTCCGATGGAGGTGATTTTCGGTCAATCACAGATGATGGCAGCAGCGCGCGACAAGGTGGACCGTGCAGCCGAGACGACGGTTCCGATCCTGCTGCAGGGCGAGAGCGGGACGGGCAAGGATATCTTTGCCAGGCTGCTTCATGCGCGCTCCAACCGGGCTAATTGTCCCTGGGTCAAGGTGACCTGCCCGGCAATTCCCCATTCGTTGATCGAATCAGAGCTGTTCGGCTTCGAGAAGGGCGCGTTCACGGGCGCGTATACAACCAAGCGCGGGCGGGTGGAACTTGCTCACCTGGGAACGCTGTTTCTTGACGAAGTGGGGAGCCTGGATATGTCAGTCCAGGCGAAGCTGCTGCAGGTATTGCAGGATGGCAGTTTCATGCGGATCGGTGCACAAGAACCGAGGAAGGTGAATACCCGGCTGATCTGCGCGTCAAACGGGAACCTGCGGCAACAGACTGAAGATGGCAGCTTCCGGCTGGACTTCTTCTTCCGCATCAACGCCGTGACTATCGACCTGCCGCCGTTGCGTCATCGAGGCGCGGATTTGCCGGTTCTGATCGACTATTTCCTCGATCAGCATTCCAAGGCCTATCGGCGCAAGACAAAGCCACTTTCGCGCGAGATAACGAACCTGATGCAGCGGTACAACTGGCCCGGCAATATTCGTCAACTGGAGAACATGATTCGCAGCTACGTGCTGATCGGCAATGAAGAAGACCTGGCCGCCGAGCTGGTTCCGACGGTGCCGGCCGGGATCATTCCCGAGATCGATTTGGCGAATCCCGTTTCATTGAAGGAGATTACCAAGGCAGCCACGCATGAATTAGAGAGGGAGATCATTTTGAAGGTTCTGCGGGCGAATGACTGGAGCCGCCGGCGGACGGCGAAATGGCTAAACATCAGCTATAGATCGCTTCTTTATAAACTGCAAGAGTCGAAGGTGAGCGCACGGCCGGACCGGCTGCCCAGAGAGAGCGTGCTCAGCGGCACGATGAACGGCAGCCTGCGTTAGTGTCCTGAGGCTGGAGTTCGTTGTGTAATTTCCGAAGTGCAACCGCGCCCAGAGGGCTCCCGCCTTCGACTTCGTTGGACGCAAAAACGCGCCCGACTACGCTCGGGACGACAGCATTTATTGAAGGAACTTTGGAATCACCACACTCGTGTCGGTTGGGGCGGCTTCCTCTAACAACGCGCAACGAACGAATCAGCACCTGAGGATGTTTGCGGCTTCAATGCCTTTGGTGGCGTTGCGGGTGTCGACGACCAGCTTTGCCTGCTTCACAATTTCGGGGTAATCGTACGAACTGTGGTCGGTGACGATGACCACGCAGTCGAATTCAGGGATTTGCTCGAGCGGCGTACAGGTCATGTTGAGAGCGTACTTCCGTCCCTGGCCGACGGAGGCAAAGAAGGGATCGTTGTATTCGACACGCGCTCCACGCTTGCTCAGCAGTTCGATGATGGTGAGCGAGGGCGACTCGCGAAGGTCGTCGATGTCGCGTTTGTAGGCCATGCCCAGGATGAGGATTCGCGAACCGTTGAGGGCCTTGCCTTGCTGGCTCATGGCTTCGACGATGTTGTCGACGACAAAATAGGGCATGGCGAGATTGACTTGGCCGGCCAGCTCGATGAAGCGGGTGTGGAAGTCGAACTCTTTCGCCTTCCAGGATAGGTAGAAGGGGTCGATGGGGATGCAGTGTCCGCCGAGGCCGGGGCCGGGATAGAAGGCCTGAAAACCGAACGGCTTGGTCTTGGCCGCGTCAATCACTTCAAACAGATCGATACCCATGCGCATGCATAGCTGCTTCAGTTCGTTGACCAGAGCGATGTTGACGCAGCGATAGATGTTCTCGAGGAGCTTGGTCATCTCCGCAACCGCCGGCGAGGAGACCGGCACGGTGCGGTTGAAGATGGTTGAGTATACGGCGGAGGCCAGATCGCGCGCCGCCGGTCCGCAGCCGCCGACGACCTTGGGAATATCGCGCCGGGCGACGGTGTCGTTGCCGGGATCTTCGCGCTCGGGAGAGAAGGCGACAAAGAACCCGGGGGTGAAAGCGTCGCGCGCCACGCGCAGGCCGGAGAGGTTGCCCTGCTCCAACAGCGGGACAACTACTTCTTCGGTAGTGCCGGGATAGGTTGTGCTCTCGAGGATGATGAGCTGGCCTTCACGAAGGTGAGGAGCGATGCTGTTTACGGTTCCGGTCACATAACTGAGATCGGGTTCGTGGTACTCGTTCAGCGGCGTAGGCACACAGATGATGACCACGTCCATTTGGGATATCTGCTGGTAATCGGCGGTAGCGGTGAAGCCGGACTTTTGCGCCGTCTGAATCTCGGAAGCGGCGATGCGGACGATGTAGGAGCCGCCTCGATTCAGAGCCTCGACTTTCTTCGAATCGATGTCAAAACCAGTAATGGCAAAGCGCTCCTCGCTGAACAGAAGAGCCAGCGGGAGGCCGACATAACCCATGCCGACGATGCCGATGCGGGCTTGGCGCGTTTCGATCTTACGGTTGGTCTCTTGAGTTCTATCCAACAAGGAAACGTTCACAGGTCAACTCCTGGCGTGAGCACTTTGAGATTGGGCAATGGTTCTGTACCAGGCAACGGTGCGCTCGATGCCCTCAGGAAACTCGACAAGCGGCTGGTAGCCTAGAAATTCCTTCGCCTGGCTGATATCGGCGAGAGAATGCTTCACGTCTCCGCCGCGCTCCTTGCCATAGCGGACTTCCCCGCTATAGGCGGTGGCTCGGCGAAGCAATTCGACAGCCTGGTTCAGTGTAACTCTGTGGCCTGTCGCCACATTGAAGACCTTGCCGGATACGCGCGCGGCAGGGGCTTCAGAGGCCAGCAGATTAGCGTGGACCACATTCTGAATGAAAGTAAAGTCGCGGCTCTGCTCGCCATCACCATAGATGGTGGGAGTTTCGCCGGCGAGCATCTTGAGGGTAAAGAGGGCGAGGACGCCGGAGTATTGCGAAGTGGGATCCTGGCATGGGCCGAAGACATTGAAGTAGCGGATGGTGACGGTTTCCATTCCGTAAACAGCGGTAAAGGACTTCATATAAAGTTCGCCGGAGAGCTTGGAAACCGCATATGGAGAGATGGGTGAGGGTTGCATGTGCTCGGACTTGGGCAGGGTGGGGGTGTTGCCGTATACGGACGACGAGCCGGCGTAAATGACGCGCTTCACTTTTGCGTTCTTTGCGGCGAGAAGCAACTGGACGGTTCCCGAGACGCCGGAGTGGTTTGAGGCCACCGGATCTTCGATGGAACGGGGAACCGAGGGTATGGCTGCTTCGTGGAAGATACAGTCGACGCCGCGGCATGCGCCGGTTATCGCAGAGGCATCGTTGATATCCGCCTCGATAAAGTCCATCGCCTCCAAGCCGCGGAGATTGTCGCGTTTCCCGGTGACGAAATTGTCGATGCCGCGGACCTTCTTGCCGCGCGCGAGGAGTTCCGCGACGATCGATCTGCCGATGAACCCGGCTGCACCGGTGACCAAATATGTATCCATTTCAACCTTTCAGAAAGTAAATATCGGTTATCATTGGGCTCCTCTGCGCAGGATGATTGTCTTGATGGTCTCGAACATGATGAGCAGGTCAAGACCTACGGACAAGTGCTTGACGTAATAGAGGTCGTACTCGAGCTTCTGCTTGGTTTCTTCCAGGCTTGCTCCGTATTGATAACGCACCTGCGCCCAACCCGTAATGCCGGGGCGGATCATGTGGCGAAGCTCATAGTAAGGGATCTCGTTGGCGAGCCACTGCACGAATTCGGGGCGCTCGGGGCGGGGACCGACAAAACCCATCTCTCCGCGAAGGACGTTCCACAGCTGGGGAATTTCGTCGAGGCGCGTCTTGCGCATGAACCTGCCCAGCGCGGTAACGCGCGGGTCGTTCTTGGTGGCCCACACGGCGCCATGCATTTCGGCGTCCTGACGCATGGTGCGAAACTTGATAACGGAAAAATGCCGGCCACGCAATCCTACGCGGGTCTGACAGAAGAAGATGGGGCCCGGTGAAGAGAGGCGCACGGCCAGGATGATGAACGGTATGAACGGCAGGCAGATGCAAAGTCCAATGAAAGAAACGGCGATGGAGATCAGACGGCGAATAATCTGATGCGATGCCTTGACGTTGAACCCTTGCGTGAAGATGAGGGTGCTGGGATTGAGCCCCTCCAGCGGCAGCCTGCCCAGGAGCCGCTCCATGAGCGCGCTGGCATCCTCGATGACAACCCCATTTAGGCGAAGGTCGAGCAGTTCGCGCACGGGCATCGAACCGCGGCGGTTTTCCATGGCAACGATGACGCGGTCGACGTGGGGCTTTGGTTTCAGCAAGGCGCGAAGGTCGGCGGCAAAATGCTCGAAGTCGCCATTGAACACTCCATTGGCCTGTCCCGCGATCACTTCAATCCCGGCATCGCGCCGAACGCGCAAGGTTTGGGCTATGGTACGCGCTCGCTCGCCACTGCCCAGCACATAAACGCGTTCGCGGAAGACGGGAAGGCCGATCATCCATTCGTAGGCCCGCCTCCAGAGGACGAGGACAATGGCAAGGATAGCGATGCCGGCGGTAAGGATATGGGGACCAATGGAGGTATCCGGAATGAAATAGACAAGACCTGCCAGCACAAAGGATAGAACGCTCAGTACCAGCAGGAGGCGAAAGTAGATCTCCCAGCGTTCGGACATGCGCTGCGGTTCATACAGGTCAAAGTAGTATGAGAGCAGCAAGGCGAGAACAGTGATGCCAGCGATCTTTAGAAGGCCGTTCTCGTAGATCAGAGCGATGTATGTATCCGGCCCGGCAAGGTATAGGGTGGCGAGCAGAAATGAACCGCTCACCAGGAGCGCTTCGCAGACAAGCAGCACCAGCGTCCGGGTGTTGTAATAAACATTGAAGAGCCTGATCATCCCTGCCTATCCTTTGACTACTTGGCTCGGATGCTCGCCTCTTGCCCGCCGTAGTAGTAGTAGTAAGACCCGCTACGTGGAGCGTCCTTGACGTCGTTAAGCACAAAGCCAAGAATGCGCGACTTGCTGAATGTGGTCTGTGTACGCTGCGCGATATCGTAGGGAGTCCTGCCTCCACGCGCGATGAGCAGGACTGCATCGGCGGCATGAGCCAGTTCCACGGCGTCAGTAACGGCGAGCACCGGCGGGGAGTCGATCAGGATCCAATCAAAGTAAGGCGCAACGGCCTCGATCAGCTTGTCGACGCGATGATTGGCCACGAGTTCCGAAGAGTTATCGCCGCATTTGCCCGCGGGAATGAAGGTGAGGTTGGCGATGCTGCCAATGGCGGACCCCTCAACGGCCTTGGGCGCGCTGTCCTTCTGCAGGATATCCTTCAACTCAGCGCGGCCTTGGAGGAACTCCGAAAGGCCGGGGCCGCTGGGTGCACCAAGCAGCTTGTGGAGCGTGGGACGGCGCAGATCGCCGTCGATGAGTAGGATGTTGTTGACGGTGTTTCGGGCCAGGTTCATGGCCAGATTGGCCGCGATGAAGCTTTTGCCTTCAGAGGGCATGCCGCTAGAGATGAGGAGCGTCTTTATCGGGGATTCATAGCGAGCCTGGTAGATACGCGAGCGAAGGCTGCGAAATTGTTCAACGCCCAACCCTCGGTCTGCCAGCGTGGGGAAGGAAGCGGCCGCCGGGTTCCAAGGAAAATGCGCAATATCGTCGATGGCTGACTTGGCCCTGGCGGGTGGGGGCTCCTCTACCGCGGGGAGAACTTCCGAATCGACAACCGTATCTTCTTCCGATACCGGCATGATCTTCCGCTCGAGGTCTGCTCTTTGAAGTGCTTCGTACAGTCGGCTCATAGTTCACTGTCCTTTTGAAGATTGGTGGAATCCGCGACATGATTGATAGGGCTGGATACGGCGGCCGGCACGTTCATCTCCGGAAACCCCGACATAGCCATGGGCGAGATCACGAAAGGCTGCTGCTCCATATCGAGCTCGATGCTCACCGATTCGACGATGCGGGGTGGAATGGGCTTGACCTGCTCGACAAAGGCACTGATCATGGCATGCTCGCAGATCAGGTTGATGAGGCGAGGAATTCCTTTCGAATATTCATGGACGAGCTGCGCAGCTTCAGGAGTGAACGCGGGCTCGGTGGCGCCGGCAATGCGCAGCCGTTCGGCGATGTAAGAATGTGTCTGGTCGGCGGTCAATTGCTGGGTTCTGCACCAGATTGAAATGCGCTGGCGAAGCTGGCGAACACTGGGGTCGCGCAGCTTTGCTTCTAGCTCGGGCTGGCCGGAGAGCACAATCTGCAGCAACTTCTCCGAGGAGGTTTCCAGGTTGGTCAACAAGCGGATCTCTTCAAGGAGCTCCCAGGAGAGATTCTGAGCTTCGTCGACAACAATTACGCATAAGCCGCGGTTGCGGAAGCGCTCAATGAGCCAGCGATTGAGTTGCAGGAGCATACCGGACTTGGTGCGCGCCTTTGGCGGGATGCCGAAGTCGGTGAGTACAAATTCGAGGAAATCGAGGACATCGAGTCGCGGATTGAAGACGAATGCCGAGGAAACGCGATCTTTGGAAAACGTACTGAGGACAGTCTTGAGAAGAGTGGTTTTGCCGGTGCCCACTTCGCCGGTCATGACCACAAAGCCTTTGCGTGCCGCAATGCCGTATTGCAGGCAGGCGAGCGCCTCCTTGATCTGCGGCATCATGCAGAGAAACCGCGGATCGGGACTGGCCCCGAAGGGGAGGACGCGAAGACCGAAGTAGGATTTGTACATGGCTAGAGGCTCACGCTTTCAATAGGCTTCGGGGATCGCGAGAACGGATTCCATCGGCCCTTTGGTTTATCTGTCTGGGGCAGGTCGCCAATGTGCGAGATAACGGCCAAGGTGGGAAGCTTGGTGAAGGCCCACACATCTCTCTCGTTGCGCAGCGCGGTATCGCGATACTCGAGGAATGCCGAGAGGAGCAAGCCTAACAGGAGGCCGCCCGCAAAACCTCCGCCGGCGAAGGCGTAGCGGTTGGGGAAGGAGGGATTCTCGGGAAGATTGGGAGCATCCATTACGCTGAACTGCTCACCCTCCTGGCGCTGCTCAAGAGCGGTTGCCATGGACGATTCATTCATCTTTGCCAGCAGGCTGTTGTAGAAGCCCAGGGCCACGTCATGGTCGCGAGTGACCTGCTTGTACTCCTCCTCGACCAGGGGGCTCGACTCTACCTTGTCTTCATAGACTTTGATCTTCTGCTGTATGCGCGCCTGTTCCTGCTTGGTTTCGGCAATGGACTGCATGACCGAACGAAGCTTGAACCTGGTCTGGAGAAGCTCCGGCGGGTCACGACGGGTGGCGACGGAGGCATCCTGCGAGGACGCAGTGGCCAGCGCCGGCACTGAAGTGGAGTGTGCGATCTGAGCCTCAAGATCGGAAATCCTGCGCGAGAGCGCGACGACGTCGGGGTAGTCAGGCGTGTAGGTTGTCTCCAGTGTGGCCTTCTGTTCTTTGAGAGCTCTGAGTTCTCTTTCGCGCTCATCCACGGTCTCCACTGTCACCGGGGAACCAGCCACAACATTTTGCATCTGCTGCGACTGCTGGGCGATTGTCGCCTGAAGGAAGGTCTCATCCTGCATATCCCGGTTCAATGCCTGGGTGGTGGCGTCGAGCTGGGAGGTAAGCGCCTGCAGCGTATTCGCGTTTCCAGGTTCGGTACCAGGAAGCTTGTCCAAATACTTTTTCTCGAAAGCGGCAAGCTTGGCATCCTGCTCATCGAGGTTCCTCTTCGATTCGGCGAGCTGCTGCTTGAGGAAGTCGGTTGTGCCTTCGGCGGACTGCTGACGGGCACTGATGTTCTCCTGTACGAAAAGCCCTTCAATGTCGGCGCACACCTGCTGGGCGGTACGTGCGTCGTTTGCCTTGAACGTGATAAAGAAGCCCGGCATCCCGTGTGACGCGGAGCTGGAGGCGATGGGCTGGACGCCAATGGCTTTCTGGGTCAGCTCGACCCGGTCGTCCATGTTGGCGCTGGATGCGAACAGGTTGTATTTGGTAATGATCGGCTCGAGGCGCGAGCGGCTCAGGATCTGCTCTTTCATGGACGCGAGCCGAGCGCCGAGATCCTCAGTGACCACGGGCTTGACATAGTTTTCAGGGACCTTCTGCTGCTCGACCAAAACCAGCGTCTGCGACTGGTACTGGGGCGACAGGACGAAGGTCACGCCGAAGCCAACCACAAGGAGGACCAGCGCGAAGGATAAAATCAGCTTGTACCGCCGTTTCAGAATACCGGCGTAATCTTCCATGGTGAGATCGCGATGCCCTAGCATATGACTCCTTAACCCTTAGTGAATGATTCGTGCTTCCCGAGGTAGATAACCAAATCCGAAGGAGAGAGACTGCAGAGTGGTGCCGAGGACGTTGGTGGGAAGTGCGCCACTAAATCCCTGGTTGATGACGCTGTACCCAATAAACGTGCTCAGATGCTGCCCAAGCCGCTTGTTGGCCTGGACTCCAATGTCCTCAGAGCTGACCACTCCGCTGTTGTTCAAACCGGCAATGCGCCGGTAGGATCCTTGAAGCCCGACGGTCAAACTCCCTCTCCCAAAGAATCCCCGCGACACATTGCCGGAAACGACGTCAGAGTGCGCGCCGAGCAGGTAACCTGCGCCACCACTGACGCCGCGCTGATAAGTGAGGCCGCTCGAGATGTTCCTCCAGGTATAGCCGGTGGATGCGTCGATCGCGAAATTGATTGAAGACGGGATCTGGGCGCTATCAGAGCTGCTTACCCACTGCGGCCCGCCGGAAAAAGTGGTTGAAAACCTGCGGTTCCAGTTGCGGTTGAATCCGGCGGAGATGGTATTCGACTGGAAACTCAGAGCGTAGTCGGGGTAGCCGAATTGAGAATATGAGTATGTACCGTTGAGTTTCATTCGCGCATTCAGGCGCTGCGATAGTCCCGCGGAGCCGACTTCAGAGTTCACGCTGATTCCGTTGCCGTCGGGGTAGCGCAAAATTCCCCAGCCGCCACTGGCGTTAAAGGATGTCCCGAGCGAGAGCCGGTCAACGATTGAGACGTCCAGAAAGTTATCCAGGGAACGGGTATTCAGCGTCAGGACTGTCTCTTGGGACGTGGGGGCAGGGTTCGGTGTGCCGACTGGCTGGCCGGTACCTGGAACTCCGGCAAAACCGGTAACCGGAGCTTGCGGCAGAAAGCTTACGTTATCGGAAACGATGACTTTGAATCTGCGCCAGTTCAGGGCCTGGGTACCAACAACATGCTGAAAATAGCCGGAGGAGTACGCCGGTCCGGAGATGGTCCAGGTGTAGCCGCCAGCATAGGAGACAGAAAAGGGCGCGCGTTCGAACCCGCTCGTATAGTTGATGCTACCGTTTAGCATTATCGTCTGCCAGTCCTCAAGGCCGGAGCCAAATTCCGCGGACTGCGCATAATTCACCGAATATCCGAAGCTGGCAGGGCCGGCGTTTGCCGCAGGCGCGACCTGCGCATGTGCAACTGCACAGGCGGCGAGGGCGATACCGAGGATTGCAAAAACCTTCTTCATATGGATGCCTTAGGGAACCACGAGTGTGTCGCCGGGCTTGAGAAGCACATTGAGGGTGGTGTCGCCCTTCAAGGCTTCCTTGTAATGCACATGAAGCTTCAGGTGCTTGCCGTCTTCGTCGCGCAGGATGTACATCTTTTTTGCGTTGCCGTATTCGGAGATTCCGCCGGCAACGGCGACTGCCTGCAACAAGGTCATGCCGGGCGTCATCTCGATTGGACCCTTCTTGCCGATTTCTCCAAGCATGTAGATGAACTTGCTGTGAATCTGGGTCAGGACTACATTGACTTTCGGGTCTTGAACGAACTTCCTGAGCTTTGCCGTAATTTGATCGCCTAATTGAACACAAGTAAGACCGGACGCCTGAACGTCGCCGAGCAGAGGCATTGAAATCATGCCGTCGGGCCGCACGAGCAGGGAGCCGGAGAGGGACTGTTCCTTCCACACTGAAACGACAATTGCGTCGCTAGGTCCGATTACATACGTGTCTTTGTCTGTTCCTGGAGCCATGGGCGGAATAGCTTGGTCAGGCGTCGCCCCGGCCTGCGTTGCGGGAGCGGGCGTGGCCTGGTCCGGGGCAGCGGTAGCGGCCGACGGGGCTTGCTGCGCCGCACCCTGGGCGTGGCAGAAGAGAGATGGTGCAAAGAATGCCAAAATAACAAGGCTTCCGAGTTTCATAGTGCGACTCCATTTCCATTTCTGTGGGACGCGGGTTGGTACTCTGCTCCGGCCTGTTTGAGCTTGTAGAGCAGGGCCTTGTAGCTAATGCCCAGTTCGTCCGCGGCGCGCTTGCGATTGCCGCCGGTGGCAACCAGAACTTCAGAGATCAACTGGCGCTCAATCTGTGTGGAGGCGGCCCGCGTCGCTTCTTTGAGCGACAAGGACTTGCGCAGCCCGTTCGGCTTCACGCTGGGGGCGGCTGCCTTGAGGGCAGCGAGGGAGATGGACTGGTCCCCGATAGCAACAAAAGTCTTGATGGCAGTCTGAAGTTCAGACAGATTGTCGGGCCAAGTGTGCTCCATCAGGAAGCCAATAATCTCCTCTCGTAGAATTGGTTTGGGGCGGTCAAACTGCTTGGAATACTGGGTTAGAAGGTCGTCTGCGATGGCGAGAATTTCGGCCTTTCGGCAGCGCAGGGGCGAAATCCGGAGCGTGACGGCGGAGACCAGATAATAGAAATCTTCTCGCATCCGCCAGGTTTTTACCTCCTCCAAAAGTTCGCGGCTTGTACCACAAAGGAGGCGGCTGATCTGGGCTTGGCCGGAGTGAAAATAGTCGTTGACGATCAGTTCCTGCAGGTTGAGATTAAGGTCCCCAATTTCCGCAAGATAGACCGTTCCACGTGTGGAAAAGGCGGAGATCAAGGCCTGAGCATCCGCATCGGCGCTGTGAATCTCAGTGTAGAGGTTCCTGGCGCGATGGGACTGAGCATGGATTTGGCCGGCAATGGAGCGCTTTCCGACGCCATGCTCACCGACGATGAGGACCGGGCAATCACTCTCGGCTATACGGGAAATGGCGCGCTGAGTCTGCGCTTCAACTGGGGCAAAGGGTTTCGTCGAGACAAATGGCTTCGTCTGTCGCTTAACGCTGTGAATGGTCGCACTGCCTGCCATGAAAGGTCCTGGGTACACACCGCTGCTGTAGCAATACGGGTTCCAAACCTGGGTATAGGACGCGGAATAGTGTTTCCATGGGGTCTATCCAGTTTTTGGGCGCATTTCCGGAATGAACGCTTGCCCAAGAGAAGGAAAAACTTTTCCCTGGCAGTGGAAGAATTGTAGCATTGATTTCCGCAAAGAGTGGAAAGCGATTTCCACTCGCCAGGGAAGGCGAGGTCCCGATTCCGGTAGATTCATGGGAAATCTCCTCGGGATCAATCTGGATCCTGTTCGGCATCCGGATTGCTAATGTTGATAGGACGGAGTGTAATTGCCGCAGGTTTTTCATACGGAGAATATGGCACAAGGCATACAGACGGCGTCGATACCCAAAAAACCCTGGTCTTTGCGGAAGACGGATTTCATGTGGGGTTCGGTGCTCATCGGCGCGCTCATTGCGGCACTCTACTTTAGGGTATTGGCCAAACTGGTGACGGACTGGTGGGAAATACCCGATTTCTCGCATGGATTCCTGGTTCCGATCTTTGCCGGGTACCTAGTGTGGGTGAACAGGAAAACGCTTCAGGAAACGAAGATCGCTCCCGCCTGGAATGGGGTTTTCGTTGTGGCCCTGGGGCTGATGGTTCTGATTCTGGGAGTCTACGGGGCCGAACTGTTCCTTTCCCGAGTTTCGTTGGTGATTCTCCTGTCGGGGCTGGTGCTTTGTTTCGGCGGATGGGCGCTGCTCAGGGAGCTGCGCTTCGTGCTCCTGGTGCTTCTGCTGGCGATCCCGATTCCAGCTATTATTTTCAATGAGATAACGCTTCCGCTGCAGATACTGGCTTCGAAATCCGCCAGCGCCCTGCTGCCCATGTTCGGGGTTCCGGTTTTGCGCGAGGGAAATGTTATTGAACTGCCTGCCATGAAGCTTGAAGTAGCGGAGGCGTGCAGCGGCATCCGCTCATTGATGAGCCTGTTCACGCTGGCGGTCTTTTATGGGTACTTCCTCGAGAAATCGACCTGGCGGCGGGTCATTCTGGCCGTGGCCAGCATCCCGATTGCAATTGCGGCCAACGCGGTGCGGATTCTCGGTACTGGACTATGCGTTCAATACTGGGATCCGGACAAGGCGCTTGGGTTTTTCCACGAGTTTTCCGGCTGGGTAATGTTTTTGGTGTCTCTGGGGTGCCTTTTCATCGTCCATCGCTTAATGAATCTGTTCCAGGTTCGAAGGAGGGCAGCATGAAGAGCCCTCGCTACTGGACGGTGGTGCTTCTGCTGGCCGGCACTGCGGCGCTGCTGTTCGCGCGTGGGAATAACGATTTGATTCCGGCGAGCAAGCCGCTTTCGCTTTTTCCGCTCACGATCGCGGGACGGACCGGGAGCGATGTGCCAATCGACCAGGAAACACTCGACGTGCTCGGGGCCGGCGATTTCCTGTCGCGGCTTTACCTGCAACCACGGCAGTCGCCGCCGATCGGGCTGTTTATCGGGTATTTCCCCACGCAGCGGACTGGCGTAACCATTCATTCTCCGAAGAACTGTCTGCCGGGGGCGGGCTGGGTTTTTGAGACCTCGCGCTATGCCGATCTGACCGACGCCAATGGCAAGGTGCACCGGGTGGGCGAATACATCATTTCCAACGGGGACAACAGGCAGTTTGTCATCTATTGGTACCAGGCGCATGGGCGCAGCGTGGCCAATGAATACATGGCGAAGATCTACATGGTGACGGATGCGATGCGGCTGAATCGGACCGACGGCGCGCTGGTGCGGGTGATTACGCCGATCGGCCCCGGAGAGGAAACATGGGCAGCGAAGGATCGCGCCGAGGGATTCACCGCGCAACTTGCGCCTCTGCTTTCCCCGTTTATTCCGGATTAGCGGGTGCGCGAAAGGCCGGCAAGGGCAATTCCAACGAAATTCAAGGCTGAATTCGCGCCTGGGACAGCCAACAAGGATGGTAGACAGTGAACAGCTCAAGTAATGCAGTTGAATTCGATTTCGGCGGTCGGTGGAGAAAGATGAACCGGCAAGGAATTCCGTGCCTGGCGATGCTCCTTGTTGCGGTCGCTTTGTTGGCTGGGTGCCACGGCGACCCAAACGTGCGCAAGCAGAAGTATCTGGAAAGCGGAAAGCGGTATAGCGCCGAGGGCAAGTACAAGGAAGCTACCATCCAGTTTTCCAACGCGCTGAAGATCGACAAGGGGTTTGCCGAGGCTCATTACCAGTTGGCGGGGGCCTATGAGCACCTGGGACAGTTCAACGCAGCGTACGGCGAATTGGCGCGCACGGTGGACTTGCAGCCGACCAATTACAAGGCGCGGATCGACCTTGGAAACCTGATGCTTGCCGGCGGCTTCACCGACCGCGCGCAAATCCAGGCGAGTGCCGTGCTGGCCGCGCAGCCCGATAACCCCGATGTTCACGCAATGCTGTCTGCCATCGCCATGAGGCAGGGCCACCGGGACCAGGCTCTGACGGAGATTCACCGCGCCCTGGAACTCGATCCGAACCGGTCAACATTTCACGGAGATCTGGCGCTGCTTCAAGTGGGTGACCCGACCAAGACCAGTTCCGTTGAAGATGAGCTGAAGAAGGCGGTTGCACTCGATCCGAAATCAGTGAATGCCAAGCTGCTGCTGGCGGCATTCTATGTGAAGAACACTCGCTGGCAAGAGGCCGAGCAAACGAGCCGGGATGCCATCGCCACGGATCCTAAGAGCCTGTCTGCACGGACGGGGCTTGCTGAAGTTTTTCTGAAGCAGGGCAATCAGGCAAAGGCGGAGGAAGTTCTTCGTAAGGCATCGCAGGATCTCGCCGACAACCCGCAGGGCGTTCGAGTTCTGGGAGACTACTTGGTAGGCTCCGGACAAATGGATAGGGCCAAGGCGGAATTTGCGGGTCTCTCAGCCAAGTATCCTAAAAATGCCGCGGTGCAAAAAGCATACATTCGCGTTCTTCTTGAGACAAAGGATTACGGGACTGCGCAAACCGTGGTGACCGACCTGATAAAGAAGTACCCCAAGGATCCGGAAGTGGCGGGGTTGAATGGAATCGTGCTGCTCAACAGCGGCAAGGCGACGGATGCGGTAATCGCGCTTTCGAATGCAGTGAAGGACTCTCCGAAAGATGCCTTCCTTCAGTACTGGCTGGGCAGGGCAGCACTGGCCAAGGGCGATGTGGAGTTGGCTGAAAAGAGCCTTCGCCAGGCGGCGACACTGAACCCGACCCGGTTGGATGCCGAGGAGCAACTGGCCCTGATTGCCCTTCAGCGCGGTGACACGGCTCTGCTTGCGGATGTGGCTGAAAAGACGATCGCAGCGGCGCCGCGTTTTGCCGGGGGGTATCTATGGCGCTCCGTCGTGGAGATGAACCATAACTCGATTGACAAGGCTGAAGCCGACCTGCAGACCGCAATGACCGTCGCTCCGAAAAGCCCGCAGGCCTATCTTCAACTGGGAAAGCTCCGCTTCGCTCAGAAGCGCTTCCCGGAAGGAGTGACACTGCTGGAACAGGCACTGCAATACGACCCCAATTCCGTTGAAGCCATGCGCTTCCTGATCAGTTACGATCTCTTCCAGAAACAGCCGGAAAAGGGCATGGCGCGTGTGAAAGCGCAAATTGAAAAGAGCCCGCAGAACAGCGGCTTCTACGATCTGCTGGCGCAATTGCAGATTCAAGGCAAGAACCTGGACCTGGCTGCGGCCACCACACAGAAGGCCATTCAAATAAACCCAACGGATAGCGAGGCGGTAACCCTGTACGCTGAGATTCAAGTTCAGCGCGGGCAGATAGCTAGTGCGATTGGCGCATGGGAGCAGTGGTTGAAGGCGCACCCCAACGATGCCAACGCCGACGCGCTCCTTGGAACGCTTGAGGAAACGCGCGGAGACATCGTCAAAGCCGAGGTCTATTACAGGAAGTCTCTGCAGATCAAGCCGGATCAGTCGATTGCAGCGAACAATCTCGCCTACCGCATGCTGCTGAACGGCGAAAACGTGGATGTGGCTTTGAGCCTTGCGCAGACAGCGCGCCGGGAAAGACCAGACTCTGCTAACACCGCCGACACTTTGGCTTGGGCCTATTATTACAAGGGAACCTACGGGTTTGCTCGGGACTTACTGGAGGAAGCGATCAAAACCGAACCAAACAATGCCTCGATGCAGTATCACCTGGGAATGGTGTACGGCAAACTCAAGGACAGGAGCAATGCGACGACTCACTTGAAAAGGGCGATGACGCTGGCGCCGGATTCGCCGACAAGCAAAGACGCAAAAGCGGCGCTGCTGGGACTTAGTTAGAAGGCATGGAGAGATTGAATAGCCGATCTCCCATCCCGGCAGCGGACGCGCTCGTAATGATACTTCCGATTCGATCGGACTTACGCAGCTATCCGATTCGATTATCCCAATGGTGAGTCTGGAAATCATTCAATAACCCGGAGAGTTATGCTGCGTATCGGTATCATGCTGGATTCCTACACTTCGGTAGCGTGGGTAGCCAAGATCGTCGAAGATATCCAGGCTGCGGGATTTGCGCGTATAGAACTTATTATTCTGAATACAGTTCCAGCGGAGAAGCGACCATCGCTCAAGGCGCGGATTCGCAACCACTGGCGAACGACGCTCTATCACCGTTACGAGCAATGGGACTATCGGCGAAACAGAGCGCAACATGACTCCAAGGCGCAGGCTGATCTTTCGCCTCTGCTGACCGGGGTGCCCTCGATTACCGTGCATCCTCTTCGTAAAGGTTTTACCGATCGCATTCCAGAAGAGGAACTGGCCCAAATACGAATTCGCGGCCTCGATGTTATTTTCCGATTCGGTTTCAGGATCATTCGCGGTGGAATTCTAAACACGGCACGCTATGGGGTGTGGTCATTCCATCACGACGACAATCTCGAGTATCGCGGAGGACCGCCGTTGTTTTGGGAGATATACGAGGGGAACCCTGTCTCAGGAACAATTCTTCAGATACTCACTGACTCGCTGGATGGCGGCAAGGTCATCTACCGAGGCCATTCATCCACCGATCTTACTTCACTCTATCTCAATCGAAATCCTATCTACTGGAAGACGGCCGATTATGCGCTGCGCCGCCTGCGCGATCTTCATTCGCGCGGATTTGAGTTTATCGAATCCCTTCCGACCTACCAGGAGCAGGACACCTATACACGAGGTATCTATCGCACTCCGAATACTCCGCAGATGATGTCTCTCATCGCACGCATATTATTGCGCAAGATGAAAGCGAAGGTCGCTTCACTGCGGCAAGGTTCGACACCTCAATGGTTCCTGGCCATTCGCAAAAGGAGCGCGGCGCACGGCTTCGACGACGCCGCTAACTACAAGCTGATGCTGCCACCCAAGGACCGTTTCTATGCCGATCCGTTTCTAACTGAGAAAGACGGCCAGAGCTATCTCTTTCTTGAGGACTTTCGCTATAGCGAAGGGCGGGCTTTCATTTCCTATTGCGAACTCGGAGCGGACGGCTCACCGAGCACGCCCGTTGAAGTGCTGCGCCGGCCCTATCATCTGTCCTACCCATTTCTGTTTGAGCATGATGGACAGATGTATATGATCCCCGAGACCAAGGAGAGCAGGACGATCGAGTTATATCGCGCAACGAACTTTCCGACTGCGTGGAGCCTGGAAAGCATTCTTCTCAGCGATATCTATGCGGTGGATGCCACGATCGCGAGAATCAACAACAAATTCTGGATGTTCGCAGGGGTGTCCAACGGAATGCACTCGAATTGCGACGAACTCGGCATTTTCTTTGCGGACGCACTCGCCGGCCCCTGGACGCCGCATCCGTTGAACCCTGTGCTCTCAGACGTGCGCCGCGCGCGCCCGGCCGGTGCGTTGTTTTACGAAGGGGAGCGCTTGATCCGGCCTTCCCAGGATTGCGCCAAGGCATACGGTTACGCACTGGTCTTCTCGGAGGTTATGAAATTGAACGAGACCGAGTTCGAAGAACGGCCCATTTCGCGACTCGATCCCGACTGGGTACGCGGGAACCTTGGCACACACACCTATTCAAGGACCGAGCGCTTTGAGGTAATCGACGGAAACTTCCCTGCAAAGATATGATTTACAGCAATGAGCAGAGGACTGACGCGAAGCCCTTACAACCCGAGACCGAATTCGCAGCGTGATAGAATCCCATGACAGAATTGAGCTCTCCAGGATTTCCGAATGAGTAGGTTTGCAGGGGATATTGCCCGCTACCGGACAAAGGGTCACGGAGGAAGGGAACTGTGGCTGAACCCGGCAGTTTGGGCGGTGGGGTTCTACCGGCTGGGTAACTGGCTGCATGGAGCAAAGCCAGCTTGGCCAATTCGCATCCCATTAAAGCTTGTCTCCTTTTTCGGGAACAAATGCTGTGAGATTTTCATGGAGATGTGCATCGACCCGCAAGCCACGATCGGAGAGGGGCTCTACATCGGCCACATAGGCGGAATTCATATCAACCCAATGGTAGTTATTGGACGGAACTGCGACGTCACACATCGCGTAACGATTGGAGCGTCCGCGATGGGGCGTCAAGGCGCGCCGGTGATTGGCGACGACGTCTATCTTGGCACAGGCGCTACCCTTGCTGGAAGGATCAGAATTGGCAACGGCGCCAAGATCGCTGCTAACACGCTGGTTATCAGTAACGTTCCGGATGGAGCCACAGTTATGGGGGTGCCAGGGCGCGTGATCATGCGGCCGCCCAAGGTTGTTCAGCCGCAAGCGGTACCAGTAGCGGGGAGCGAGCATGCAGAGTGACTTAGAACGGCAGGAACTGCGGCGCCTTGTGAAGGAAGCCGTTTTCAACCGCGATGCTGCCGCGGCAATAAGACATGCGCGCAGCCTTGTTGCCGGATCGACCAAAGCTGCGGATGTGATGTTCTGCGCCTCTGCATTTACAGGCGTTGCAGACCATATCAAAGCCCTGCCGGGCGTCAAGAGCCTGAGGACCTATGTGGTTCGTTCGGTAACTGTTGAGCCGATCATGCCTTTCCTGGCCGCAGAAGCGGTGTTCTCGAATTATGTACTCGATCTAAAAATTGGCGGATACGGCTCCTACGCCGATGAGCTTCTGAACCCGCAGAGCGCTCTTGGAGATTTCAAGCCGGACGTTGTTCTTGTTCTTCTTGACCTGGAAGAGATTGCCGGCCGGTTGCCGGACTTGTGCGCGGATGGGATCGGCGCAAGAGTTGAAGATGAGGTCGATGCGTGCGCCGGACAGATTGCGCAACTGCTGCGGAGTTTTCGCTCCGGGAATTCAGCAAGGTTGCTATTTCAGGGGCTTGCTGTTCCTGACCAGACATCGCTTGGCGACGCGGGTAATGCAAACCTGGCGCACAGTTTGACCAATGCGATTTCACAGTTGAACCAGAAGCTGGCCGCGATTTGCCGAAGCATTGCGGATTGCGTTTTCTTCGACGCGGATCATCTTGCAGCCCGCTATGGGCGGGCGCGCTGGCGCGATACGCGCATGTTTCTGTCTTCACGGCTGCCGGTTGCCGCGGAATTCTTCAGCGTCTATGCGCGCGGATTGGTTCGCGGGTTCTCGGTGATGTTTCGAGCGCCTCGAAAGGTTTTGTGTACGGACCTCGACAACACATTGTGGGGAGGCGTGCTGGGAGAAGACGGCGCCGAGGGAATTGCCAGCGGGAGCGCGTTCCCGGGAAATTGTTACCTCGAATACCAGAGATATCTGAAGCAGTTATCTTCGCGAGGGATTCTGCTCGCGATTGTCTCAAAGAACAATGAGGCGGATGTTCAAGAGGCATTTGCAACCCGGTCGGCAGATCTCGCGGTAAGCCTGGATGACTTTGTTGCCCGCAAGATTGGATGGAACGAAAAGGCGCAATCGATCCGTGAACTGGCTCTGGAATTATCGCTTGGACTCGATTCATTTGTCTTCGTCGACGATAACCCTGTGGAGTGTGAGGCAATTCAGCAGCAGTTGCCGGAAGTGGCGGTTGTGAATGCGCCGATTCAAGAGCCATGGAAGCTGGTGGAGGTTCTATCGGGCCAGCCGTTCTTCGATGCGTTTCTGGTAACGGATGACGATGTCAACAGGTTAAACGAGTACAAGGCGCAAACACAGAGAGCCGAGCTGGCGAACAGTGCGGGCAGCCGCGACGATTTTCTCGCTTCACTGGGAATTGTCTGCACGTTTCAAAGCGCGCTGCAGGCGCCGCTCTCACGCGCCGTGCAACTGCTTGCAAAAACGAATCAGTTCAACCTGACGAGCAGGCGGCACTCGGTGGCCGCGGTTGAGGGATTTGCGGCAAACGGGCAAGCTGTGGCGGTCAGAGTGCGTGATCGATTCGGCGATGCCGGTGTGGTGGGACTTGCACTTACAGGCAATCGCAGGGACTCTTGCTTCATCGACTCGCTGCTCTTATCATGCCGGGTAATCGGTCGTGGAATCGAGACGGCACTCCTGGCTTTTGTCGCCGAACGCGCGTTGCAATCGGGCGCCAGGCAACTTGTGGGCGAGTTTATTGCAACGAAGAAGAACGCTCCCTGCGCGAGCTTCTACACGGATCACGGTTTCGTGAAGCGGAGCGCTGACGAAACTGACGATTCCGGCTCAGAGTTTTATGAACTTGATCTAACCGCTTCAGTTCCGATGTGCCCGAAGTGGATCAACATGGAAGGATTTGAATCGAATGAGCAGTCAAGAAGTGCCGCCTTCATTGCGTAACATCCTCGCAGACGTCCTCGAGCTTTCGCCTGAACAGGTAACACCCGATCTGAACGCTGCCGCGGCCGCGAACTGGGATTCATTCCGGCACCTACAACTGATTCTGGCGATCGAGGATGAATTTGGCGTGCAGTTTGACCCGCAGAGAATCCCGGAGTTGACTAGCGTTTCTCTGCTGCAGGCGGAACTGGAGAAGAAGGGCGCTTCGCTTTGAACTTTGCGCTTGCACAGGCCTTAGGCTCGGTGAACTGCGGGAGAGGATAGATGGATGAGGCTGGCAGAGCGGGCTTTTAGCTACGCCGATCAGATGCGATTTGCCGCAGCTTCCGGGGACCGCAACCCGATGCACGTGGACGCGCTTCAGGCACGGCGAACGCAAGCAGGCGCGCCGGTGGTGCACGGAATCAACCTGTTGATCTGGGCGCTCGATTCCCTGGCGGCAAGGCACCCGGAATTGCCCCCACTGCGCGGCTTTGCGGAGCAGTTTTATAATTTCATCCACCTGGATGAAAAGGTCTATCTGGAACTGATTGAGCTGAGATATGACGGCGCGCGATTGAATATCTGCGTGGATGGTGCACCGCGATCGAGAGTCACTCTTCAATTCGGCGAGCCGATTCAAGCTGAGCCAAGCTGGTTTGCGGATTCGGTGCAACCGATTCCTCTGGTTGCGGAGCCGATGAACCTGGAGTTTGAGCAGATGGGGGGCCGGTCCGGCAGATTTCCTTTCGCAATGAGCGTTGAGGATGCGGCGGCACTTTTCCCTTGCGCAACGAATTGGATTGGCGCGCGGCGAGTTCGCGCCCTGGCCGCAACCACCTATCTAATCGGAATGGTCTGCCCCGGCATGTATTCCATTTTTCGTGAGATGTCGATCAAGACCTGCATAGATCCCGGGCTGCCTGAAGCTCTCGCTTTTCGGGTAACCAAGACGGATGCGCGCTTTCGAATGGTCGATCAGGAGATCGCCGGAGGGGGACTAACCGGATTAGTGAAGAGCTTTGCGCGCACACCGCCCGTTCGACAGGCGACGATGGAGTCGCTGACGGACGTTGTTGGCGAAACGGACTTTGCTGGGAGTTTGGCCCTGGTGATTGGCGGATCGCGCGGGTTAGGCGAGCTGACGGCCAAGCTGATTGCGAGCGGGGGCGGCCGCGTGATTATTACCTGGCAGACAGGGAGAGACGATGCTGAGAGGGTGGCCCGGGAGATCCGCGACGCCGGCGGCGCGTGCGAAACGCTTGCGTACGATTCACGCAAGTCGGCGACCGAGCAGCTCGCCGGGCTTATTGAGGCGCCTACGCATGCCTACTACTTTGCAACACCAGCAATTTTCAGGCCTCAGTCAGAGGTTTATTCATCCGAGCGATTCGGGGAGTTTGTCGCCGTCTACGTGGATGGATTCTGGCAGTTATCGCAGGCGCTGCGGGCCCTGCAACCGAAGTTATCCTTGTTTTATCCATCGTCTGTTGCAGTTACAGAGCGGCCGCGGGGAATGACCGAATACACAATGGCGAAGGCTGCCGGAGAAGTATTGTGTGCGGATATGAACGCATTCCAGGCGCCATTGCGTGTGATCGTCAAGCGGCTGCCGCGGCTGGCGACGGATCAAACTGCCTCTAATACGGCTGCGGAATCTGCACTCGCGCTTGACACTATGCTCCCTATTGTCCGGGAAGTTCAGGGCGGCCCGAGTTAGAGGCCTGCGAGCCTGGGAGTTAGTGTTTCGAGCTAGCGTCATAGGCCGTTCTGGCATTGCCTGAAGTGGGCAGCGACATCCAGAAGCTGTAAACTCTGCCTCCATCCACATTCCAGTTTGAGCCCCAGACGATCTGGGTGAAGTTGCGATCAACGGCGGTGTGCGGTTCGGCATTGTAGTCGGCATCGCGAATAGACATCGCTCTGCCTAAGCGGTAAAAGACGGCGCTTGAACTGTCGGGGGCTTTCGTATCGATCTTGACGGCGACATTCTCCATGGCGGCAAAGCCGGTGTCACCGCAACTGAGGCAAGTGACTTGAGCCGTTGCAAGGTGAGTTTTCCTAAAGGTTGCAGTGGCGGTTGTTGAGCTCACCGAGGTCCATTTCACCGATTCAGAGTTCGGAGTCTTGAAGTCTATGACGGATACAACCCCTACACCTATGCTGCTCATCGAGGCGGGAGAAACCGTGTACGAGCCGGGACTGGTTATAGCGGTTCCCAATGTGGTTGGCACTGGAGCGTCAACGGGAAAAGCATAGTATGCTCCGGCCAGCGTCATGGTTGAAAAGAGCGCATATCCAGGGAGTTTCCCCCAGCTTCCGGTCATGGAGATATGCGAGGCATCGAACTTGGCGGAAAGGGACGCACCCGCATCGCAACCGCTAGTTCGACTGTAACTGCACGGAAGCAAGATTCTCTTCGATGTCACCTTCGTCTTACTCAGGGTAGTAAGATTGGTAACTTCGATTCCCCTTTCGCCTGTTACATCAAAGCGATTGGTCAGGACGCCGACCCAAACCGGAACGCCGTTGACATCGAAGCCATTATCCTGGTGCGAGATTGCGGAAGAGGCGGGACCGAGGAAGTCATAATCAGGGCCGAAGACTTCTGTACCGCAGCCACGTACCCATCCTCTATCCAAACTGGCGCATTGCCAAACAACTGTAATGTAGTTTGCATCAGGATGCTGATTCATGCGGATGATATTGGTGTCCTTGTAACTCTTGTAGACCCTGCACCCGGTGGGCACGCCGCCCGGACAGACGGAGTACCATTTCTCCTGGGTAGTCACCTTGTCCTGCTTGCGGTCGTAGCGGATGAAGTCAATCTCGGTTCTGCCACGCCCATTGACCCGGTCGCATGTGAAGCTGAAGTATCTATCGGTGGAGTCGAACATGCCGCCCTGAGCGCCGCTTCCGGTCTCAATGATGTTCCCTTTTGTGCCTGGGCCGACTGTAGATGTTGCATCGGCCTCACAGGAAAACCTGTGCACGGTAACGGGCTTTAACGCGCAATTGGCTTTGGTGCAGGTGCTCACGTTCACGTAGCGCAGCTCCAGTCCATGCTCCGAACTGGCCCAGGGA
>JBEKFD010000013.1:0-42007 GCA_050013495.1 Occallatibacter sp.
AGCAAGGTGATGAACCTGGACCGCTTCGACCTCGCGTGAGCACCTGCGGTGCGGCGGACGCGGCTTGCGCCGCATGGGACTTGAGGCTTTCCATCCCTTGCGACGGAAAAAAGTCGCAAGGGTGCGGCACGGGGATTGAGGGCCGGCGTCGGGATGGTGGTTTCCCAGATTTGTTGAAACACTCAAAGTCCGGATGGAGGGTTGTTCACCTTCCTCCGGCCTATGCTATTTGCGGGAGTCGACGATCGTACGAATCTCGGCGGTGATGCTTGTGAGGCGCTCGGCGAGAGATGCTTCAGGATCGTTCTGGCGGGAGTACATGGTTTCCAATTCGCGGGCTAGCTCCGTGCCGCGGGTCAGGCCGAAGGTGCCCAGCACGCCGGCCAGTTTGTGGGCTGCTGCCTGAGCCGCCTGCTGCCGGTCCTGAGAAACCAGGCCGGCGGCGAAGTCCTGCGCTGCGGCTTCAAGAACCTCAATGCGCTCCTGCATCAACGGAAGATATTGAAGCCACATGCGGTCCAGGGCTGCAGTGAGAGCCGCTTGCGCATTTGTGGCCATTGCAGGCTCAGCTCCAGCCCAGTACGCTGGCAATCTGGTTGGAAAGGGTCATCGGGTCAAACGGCTTGAGAAGGATGGCTTCCACTCCCAGGTCGGCGAAGCGGCGCTGATCGGAATTCTGCACCTTGGCGGTAAGCAGCAGCACGGGAATCTTGGCGGTAGCGGGATTTTTGCGCAGCTCGCGAAACGTGGTGGGTCCATCCATGCCGGGCATCATCACGTCCAGCAGGATGGCGTCAGGCTGATGCTCAATGGCGCGCGCCAGGCCTTGCGTGCCGGAGTTGGCGGTGAATACCTGCCAGCCGGCAACCGTCTCCAGGCTCAGAGCAGCTACTTCGCGAATATCGTCTTCGTCGTCGATAACCAGAATGCTGTGCGACATTGGGAAACTACCTCGAAAAGCAGGGAACAGGGATCGGGTTGCTGCCTGTGCTGCTGTGGTTCATTGTCGGCTGTTACGGCGGGTCTGTCGATGGGTGTGGGTGGATTGTGTACTCTTCCGGTAACAGGGGCGGCGAGATGTGGGTTCGTGGAATCCCGCCTTTGGCACAAAAACCAAAACGTGCCAAGGATGGGACATCCACGCTTGAAGTTCGATCAAGGATTCTTGAGCGGGGATTCGGCGGCGCGGGTTTCTTCCGCGTGGCGGGAACTGCGCAGCATGGTCAGCACCAAGGCTTCCAATTGCTGCGGCTGCACGCGGGCCTTGGTCAGGAACTGCGTCGGCCCCAGGGTCAGTTTGCGGCACTCTTCGTGGCTGAGGTCGCGGCCGGAGTAGACCACCAGCGGCAGGTTGGCCAGGCTCTCGTGCTTGCGCAGCCAGTCCACCACGTTGAAGCCGTCGCCGTCGGGCAGGCCGATATCGAGCACCAGCAGGTGCGGCTGGAAGCTGAAGCAGGCGTCGAGTGCGTCTTGCAGCGTGTGCGCCAGCCGGACTTCGATGGCGTCGCGCAGGAAGACATTGCCGATGACCAAGGCCAGGTCCACATCGTCTTCGACCACCAGGATGCGGGCGTTTTCGCCGGGTCCGCAAAGCACGCGAGCCAACTCACCGAGCAATGCGTCTTCGCTCAGGCGGTTGGCCACCCAGCCCTCCGCGTCGGCCGGCAGAACGGCGGGGTCCTGGCGCTTGTCCACGCTCAGCAGAACGATGGGCGTACGCGCTTCGGGACGCAGGCGGCGCAGCAGCGGAAGGACTTCCCAGCCGTTCATGCCGTCGAGAGAAGTATCGAGCAGGATGGCTTCAACGCCGTCGTGCGCAGCGGCCAGCGTCTCTTCCACGCTGGTCGTTTCCACAACCCGGTAACCGTGACTGGTGAGCATGGCGGAGATGTGCGGCCGCGAAGCCGGGTTGGCGTCCGCCAGCAGCACGGTGCCCTGGCCGGTTTCGTGGTCGAAGACAGCTTTAGGGGTCTCGATAGGAGGCGGCTGGTATGGGAAGAACACGCGGAAGGTCGATCCGCGAACCGGGTTGCGCTCCGCCCAGATGCGCCCTGAGTGCTGCTGGACAATGGTGCGGCAGATAGCCAGGCCCAGGCCGCTGCCGCCCTTTTGCCGCGAGTCGGACGCGTCCACTTGCTGGAAGCGCCCAAAAATGGCCTCCAGCTTGTCGGCGGGAATGCCGCGGCCCTGATCGATGACGGAGAGAGTGACGCCGCTCGCTCCGGGGCGCAGCATGACGGAAATGGTCGAGTTGGGCGGCGAAAATTTAACCGCATTCGAGAGCAGGTTGGTGAGTACCTGCAACAGCCGGTCGGGGTCCGCGGCAATCTCCACCTGTGTGGTGTCGTGGATGAGCTGCACGCCCGCCGAATCGGCCACTGGAGCCATGCCGTCGATGGCCTGGCGGACGATCTGGGCTAGTTGCACGGGGCGAAAGGCCAGCGGTTCGCGCCCGGACTGGATGCGCTCCAGGTCGAGGATGTCGTTGATCAGCCGCACCAGCCGGTCGGAGTTGGTGACCGCAATGCGCAGCAGGTTGGCGGCCTTGTCGTTGACCTGCCCGAGAATGCCGGAGGAAAGCAGCCCGAGCGCCCCGCGAATGGAGGTGAGCGGGGTGCGCAGTTCGTGGCTCACGGTGGAGATGAATTCGTCCTTCAGCCGGTCAAGCGCATAGCGCTGGCTGATGTCGCGGAAGCTGAGCACGGAGCCGGAGAACCGGCCCTGGTCGGCGATGGGTGTGAGCACGTATTCGGCGGGGAAGGAACTGCCGTCGGCGCGGAAGATGGTGTCTTCGCCGGCGGCGGCTTTGTGGTGTCCCGAGGCACGGCGCAACGGGCAATCTTCGCTGCAAGCGCGGTTGACAGGGGCGGCGCCGTGCAGCAATTCATGTACCGGCTTGCCGGCCAGGCTGGCGGCGTCTGCGCCCAGCAGGCGGCCCGCGGCGGGGTTGGCAAAACTGATCAGGCCGCGCCGGTCCACGCCGCAAATGCCGTCGGCGACGGAGTCGAGCAGAATCTCCTGCTGCCGCGATAGCTCTTCGGCCCGGCCGCGTTCGTGGGAGCGCGCCAGCATCTGCCCCAGCGAGGCGGCCACGGTCTCAACGGCGGCCAGGGCTTCGCGGTCTTCGCGCAGGCTGAAGTGGCAATAGAACTCAAGCACGGCCAGCACCTTGTTTCCTTCGCGCACCGGAACCGCCCAGCCGGAGATCATCTCGTGGCGCAAGGCGTCCTTGACGCGTGGGGAGTCAGGCGAGGAAGTAAGGTCAGTGAACCACACCGGCCGGCCATCCTTCCAGGCCAGGCCGGGTAGATCGACTCCCTTGAGCATGATCAGGCCCATACTCTCCTGGATAAACGTCTCGGCGCGCCGTCCGGGCGCCGCCCAGGCGGAGCCGAATTCGAGCCGCCGTTCCTCTGGATTCACGCTCCACTTCACCGCCATGTCCCAGCCCTGGGAGACACAAAGCGCCTCCAGAATGCGCATGGAGGCCACGTCGGAGGAGGCATTCTCGCCCACAATCTGGCTGACTACAAGTTGCAGGGCCAGGCGGTGCTCGCGCTGCTTTTGCTGGGTTACATCGCGCATCAGGCAGCGAATTGCCAGCGGATTGCCCGCCTTCTGCCGCTGGCTCAGGCTCAATTCCAGTTCCAGCACGCGGCTGTCGTGGGTGTGATAGCGCAGCGAAGCGCGATCAACCACCTCGCCGTCCAGCGCGCGCCGGAAGAGCGCGGCTACCTCGCTGCGGCAACTGGGGCCGAATAACTCGTCGAAAGAATCCAACTCGATGAGTTCCGGCGTATCCTTGCCGAAACACCGGTTCCAGGCGGGATTGGCGTATAAAAACTTGCCCGCCGGACTGAGCGTGGCAATCATTTCGCTGGAGTTTTCAAACAGGTCGCGATAGCGCTCCTGCGATTCGCGCTGGGCCAGGTCCTGGCGCAGGGTCGCGCCCTGATCCACCCCAACCGCCACCAGACCGGCCATGGCGCCGGTGCTGTCGCGTAAGCCGGAAATGTGCAGGGTAATGGGGATCAACGTTCCGTCCTTGCGGCGCAACTGCACATCGAAGGAGGGCACTTTGCTCGGCGGCAGGCTGCGCACACATTCCATATAGGCACCCATGCGGCCGGCCGGAGTTGCTTCCGGAGGCCGCGAAATGCCGCAGATCTTCTGCATTTCCGCAACCAGGCGCACCCCTTCGCCGGGACCCAGGATTTCAAAGGTTGCCCACTCCTTCATCAATTCCTCGGCATGGTAGCCAAGCATGCGCTCCGCGGCGGGGTTGACGTAGGTGAGGCTTCCATCCAGGCCGATGGCGACCATTCCTGGACCCGCGGACTCGAAGACGTTTTTGAGAGGCTCGGGGGCCGCGGCGGCGACGGACTCTTGAGGGGCAGGATCGGAAACCAGAAGCCGCAGGCCAAGCACAACGACGGCGGCGCAGGCGGCGAAGATGAGCAGTCCATCGTAGCGTGGCCCGGCCACCAGCCGTGTGATCGAGGCGCCGGCCGCGAGCGCCACCGAGACACCGGCTAATGCAGGCCACAGCAGAGAAATGCCGCTCCGCACGGCAGGCGCAGCTTCCTCGGACGGGATCGTTTTATCGGCGTAGGCGCCGTCCTGCATGTGACCCCCAAGGCGATTGCGGAGCCAGAGCGGGTGCGTCTCTTCATTCTGCGCGAGACTCCGCATCCTCTGGTTTACGCTATAGTATCCAGCAAATCGGCCTTTGTCTGTTACTTTTGTTACTACCAACTAGCCGAAAGTGTTCAATTGTGCGACTACGACTCTCGTTGCCGATCGCTTCCTGTGAGTGGCGATTTGGACGTAGTATAAGCTTTTGATTCCGCACTCTCTAGGCAAATCAGCCGTTGTTGACGGGGAGAAACGACGAAGTAACGGGTGCCGGTTCACGGCCTCCCACCCATGAGGACCCCGGCTCATCTTCAACTGCAGCTTTCCTGTTGGTCCGAACTCCAAGCCGCACTCGGGCCCGCATCTTTATACTGGGCTCATGTCGCGCTCTTCCCTGTCTCCCCGCTTCGCCCGAATCTCAGCCTCGACCCTGCCCGTTTTGAGTCTGGTTTTCCTGGTTACACAACCAACGCCCGCACACGCCTGGGGCAATGGCGGCCATCGTATGATCAACCGCCTGGCTGCGACGACGCTGCCCCAAAGCGTGCCTGCGTTTCTTCGTTCCGACGCGGCGGTGAACGAGATCGAATACCTCGGCCCGGAGCCGGATCGCTGGCGATCGCCCGCGGAGCCCGAGTTGAGCGCTGCCCAGGCGCCTGAACACTTTATCGACCTGGAACCGGCCGATGCGCTCGGGCCTTTACCGCACCGCCGCCTGGACTTTGAGGCCAGGGTCTTCGCCGCGGGGGAGCGGCCGGAGAAGATCGGCCTGCAACCATGGGAGGCCACCGAGGTATGGGAGCGGCTAAAGGCTGCTCTGCGCGAGTACCGCACCCTTGCGGCTGCCAAGCAGGACACGCGCGGTGTGGAAGCTGCGGCAATCTTCTACGCTGGCTGGCTGGGCCACTATGTGGGCGACGCATCGCAACCCCTGCACACCACCATTCAATACAACGGCTGGGTGGGGCCCAATCCCAATGGATACACGACCGACCACAAGATTCACTGGCAGTTCGAGGGGCCGTTTGTGGAGGCCAACCTGCACGAACCCGAAGTGCGCGCCAAAATGGCCGAGGCCAAAGCCATCGACGGCGACATGTTCGACGTCTACATCGCTTACCTTCGCCAGACAAAGACTTGTGTCGAGCAGGTCTACCAGTTGGAGAAGGCGGGCGGGTTTGTGGGCGCCGGAACCCCGGAGTCGCGTGAGTTTACCGCCGAGCGTCTGGCAGCCGGGGCCTCGATGCTGCGCGACATGATCTACACCGCGTGGTTGCAGAGCGCCAACCCTGTGCCCGATCCTTATGCGGGAAAGTAGGAATTCCCTTTGATCAATATCAATCTCGCTCAGGCTCGCCGGCGAGACCATCGACGCGCTGCTGTCTTGTAACAGGGCATGACTTCAGTCACGCCGATAAGACCTATCAAATCAACGCTGGGCTTTAGCCCCTGCTGCATCTCGACCTTGTCGCAAGGCTTCTCGCACCCGCGCCACACCCTTCGCCGGAGTAAGATCGATTTTCATTCTCCTTTTTAGTCGCCCGCTTCAGCCGCTGCCAAGGCAGGGATGCGCCGCAGCACCTTGGTCAGCATGAAGGTCAGCAGCAGAACGGCCGGCAATGCGATCAACACCCAGGCAAGCAGCGCCTGCCCAGCCAGCCAGCCCATCTGCGTTGCCACAACATGGGGAGACGCATGCAGCAGAGTTCCAGCCTGCAGGGACGGGTTGCGGCTGGTCGCAAACAGCCATCCGCCCAGGCGGACGAAGGGAACGATGAGCAGCAACTGAAGCGGCATTACCGCGTAATTTGCCGCCTGAATGGCGGGCAGATTGAGCCGCAGAGCCAGGGCCAGAGCGGCGCACACCAGCGTGGGAATGCCCACCACGGGAATGCAGCCGATGGCGAATCCCAGGGCCAGCGTAAGAGCCAGGCGGCGCGGCGAAATACCCTGGCGCAGACCCTGAACCGTCCCGCGCTTGATTGCGTCGAGCGACGAGTGGAACCTTCTCGGCATTTTGAACTGGCCTGAAGTCATGGAAAGGCTCATCTCACCCTCACCTTACCGGTACGGGAGGAGGCTGCTTGTGGATTGGATGTTAATTTCGGCGAAATGTGCCAGACTTGTCAGCAAAAAGTTGATCTTTTCCCAGTCCGTGGTAACGGCATGTGGTAACGGCTGGGTTACGCGCGGTCAAGTCGCGGTGCGCAATAGTCCGCGGATACGCATCTCGCTCAGGACGCGTTCCACCTTCCAATCCAGCGCTCCGGCACCTTCCACGGTCAAGTCTGCGTGAACGGCGGAAGGGCGAACGTAGGCCAGACTGGCCGGGCGAACGGTTGCGTCGTACTGCCTGCGGACCGACTCCGCACTGCGCCCGCGCTCTTCCATGTCGCGCCTCAGACGCCGCTCAAAACAGAGATCGTCCGGCGTGTCTACGTAGATGCGCAATTGGTAAAGCGGCTGCAGTTCCGGGTAATACAGCGCGAAGAGGCCTTCGACGATCACGTAGGTCCCGGGGTGGAATGTCTCTGTCTCACCGGGAATGCGAATGAAGGCGGCGAAGTCGTAGAGTGGGCGTTCGATCGGCCGGCCCTGCGCAAGTGCTGCCACATGCGCGATTAGCAGCGGGCTTTCGATGAGCGCCGGGTCGTCAAAATTCTGCTGGGCGCGCTCGGCCAGGGGCAGGTGGGCCAGGTCGCGATAGTAGTTGTCGAAATGAAAATGGACGCCGCCCAGCGTGCGTGCCAGCTCCGCTGCAAGCGTCGTCTTCCCGGAGCCGGAACAGCCTGCAATGGCCAGCACCACGGGGTCCTGCGGACGGCGGACTCCTGGTGGAGGGCCATGCTGTTCGGGCTCGCTCACGATTCCGGCTCCAGGCAGGCAGCAATGCGGGGCACAAGACGCTCGAAGAGACGCGCCAGTCGATGTTCCACCTGGCGGCCGGCCTCGAAAACCTCTTCGTGGCTAAGCTCGGTTGCGCCCAGCCCCGCGGCCAGGTTGGTCACGCAGGAGATGCCCAGAACCTCAAGCCCCATGTGGCGCGCGACAATGGTCTCCGGCACCGTGGACATGCCGACGAGTGTGGCCCCAAGCGAACGAAAGGCTCGGATTTCAGCCGGCGTCTCAAAGCTGGGGCCGCTGACGGCGAGATAAACGCCCTCCGCCAGCGGGAAGCGTTCTTCCTGCGCAGCCGCCCCGGCCAGAGCGCGCAGGCGTTTCGAATAGGCCTCGGTCATGTCTGTAAAGCGAAGGCCAGAAGCGGGGAAGCGCAGGCCGGCGCCGGGGCGAGCAGCGAAGCGGCTCTCGTTGGGGCCGACCAGCGGATTGAAACCCATGAGGTTGATGTGGTCGGCGAGCGCCACAAGCTGGCCGATGCGGTATCCCTCGGCGACCCCCCCCGCAGCGTTGGTGAGCACCACGGCGCGCAGCCCCAGCCTGCCCAGAACGCGCATCGGGAAGGTGACCTGCTGCGGCGAATAGCCCTCGTAGTAGTGGATGCGGCCCTGCATGATGACGGTCGGCACGCCGCCCAGCAGCCCCGCGACAATGCGGCCCGAGTGCCCCACGACTGTCGATTGCGGAAAGTGCGGAATCTCAGCGTAAGGAACAAGGATGGGGTTTGCGATAGCGTCGGCCACCGCTCCCAGGCCGGATCCCAGAACGATGCCGATGCGCGCGTCGAGCCCGCCGAGACGGGACTTCAGGAACGCGGCGGCTTCAGTAACTTGGTCGAAGTAGGTCATGGTTAAAACCGTGTAGCGTGCTTGGCACAGTTTACATGCGTCGATCTAAGCGCCAGGAAAGAAGACGGCTGGAGAGACATGGAATCGCTTGCTGAGTTGCTCGATATGCGCGGCGTTCAGCTTGCGTTTGCCAGAGAGCACCTCGGAGACCACACTCTCGCCACCGAGATCCACGGCAAGATCGCGCTGCCTAAGTCCGTGCTGCGCGATGAGGAAGCGCAGCAACTCGGGCGGGGAGGCAGCAGGGAGCTTGTAGTGCTCTTGTTCGTAGCGTTCGATGAGGGCGGTGAGCAGTTCGATCGCTTCCACCTCGACAGGCCTGGGGTCGAGCTTGGAAGTGAGCCTATAGAGGGCTTTCGTGTAGGCTTCAAGCTGTTTCTCTGTGCGGATCAGATGCGGCGCGCCGAGCTCAATCATCTTTGCCGGATCTGCTAGAAGTGTAGCCATTCTGCCCTCTTTTTCTCTGATGCGGCGAGTCACTCGGTAGAAGGCTGTGCGGTATTTTCTCTCAATGCCTTCTCCGCCTCTGTTCTTAGTTTATGCATTTGCCATAGGGAAAGCTTCCAGCTCTTGCCCGACGCGTCCCAAATGAAGAGCCTTTTCACGTTTGGCAGCCATCCGCCTTCCAGGAGCGTCCGTTCGCTGTGAGATTCTCTTTCGGCCAGCATCTTGGGCAAATCCTCGCCGACGATAACAAATCCCTTTCTGCCGTTTCGTTCCTCGTAGTATTCACCTCCCCATCCTTCCCATTGCATCGGGCGGCGACCTATGTTTACGGCCCTTGCGACGAGATAGAGCTCGGAGCTTGCACCTGCAATTGGCAAATCCGGTGAAATGGCGTAGCCTTTTCCGTTTTGGCCAACGCCGATGCGTCGGACTCGGATGCGTAACTTCAATTTGGCCCGATCCCGAAGGTCGCGGAAGAGGTTCCAGCCGAAGGTCACGCTTGACAAGAAGGCACCCCAAATTGCTAGGAACAGCGTCATCTTTTCGCTAGGGCTCACGGTGATTATGAATTATAAATTGTGCTTGGCCTAGCCAAGCACAAGATTAGTCGATGATGGAAAGGTGGGTAGTTTCTATTCTTGGAGGTGTTCAAGAGATGTGCCGGAATATCAAGATGCTTTTCAACTTCGATCCACCGGTGACGGAGGAAGAGATTCGTGCGGCGAGCCTGCAGTTTGTGCGCAAGCTGAGCGGGTTTAACAAGCCCTCGAAGGTGAATGAGGCGGCGTTTCTGACGGCGGTGGATGAGATTGCGGCGGTGTCGGTGCAGTTGTTGGCTTCGCTTGAGACCAACGCGCCGCCGCGTAGCCGCGAGGAAGAAGCAGCCAGGGCGAAGGCGCGCAATGCGATGCGATTCGGCGACGAAAGGCGTGCTGGATGAGAGAGCTTTTCGCGTGGCTATTTGGGTTGGGGCTGGGATGTAATGCGGCTCTGTTTGTGCCGCAGGCGATCGCAGTGTGGCGTAAGAAAACTGATGAAGGCATTTCGCTGATCACGTTTGGCGGGTTCAGCGTGCTGCAAGGGATTGGCATTGTGCATGGAACTCTTGAGCATGACTGGTCGCTGATTCTGGGGATGACGGCAAGCCTGGTGACTTGCGGGTCGGTGACCGGATTGACAGTGTTTTATCGGGTGAGAAGAATGCGGACTGAAGGAGCAGCGGGCTGAAAGTCGCCTTCAAATCGTGACTAGGCTACGGTTCCGCGGTAGGGTGATCTGGGGCATCGGCGAAAGGCCAAGAGTGAACCTATTTTTGACACTTTGCGGTGCTATAATTGGTGCATGGGGGGACTTGTGAGAGCAACTGTATCGCTCGATGACAACCTGTTGAAGACTGCGCACGAATATACCGGCCTCACGGAGCGTGCGGAGTTGCTGCGCGAGGCGTTGAAGTCTTTGATTGCGCGCGAGGCAGGGCGGAGGCTGCTGGCGCTGGCCGGAACGGCTCCGAGTATTGAGGACGCACGCAGATTGCGAGTGGACGAACAGTGATTCTTGCTGACACGTCCATCTGGATTGAGATGTTCCGCCGTAGCCGCTTCAAAGCAGAGTTGGAAGGCTTGATTGCCAATGACCAGCTTGGCATTCACCCGTATGTTGTGGCGGAACTGGCTTGCGGCTTTTTGCCGGATCGCAAGAACACCCTGCATTATCTCGATGGTCTTAACCAGATTTGCCTGGTTCGCTTGGCAGATGTTCGTCTGATGATCGAAACGCGCGGGCTGGCATCGAAGGGGACAGGTCTGACGGATGCCAATTTAATCGCGTCCTGTCTGGCTGTGCCTGGGACGCACGTATGGACGATAGATGGCGCGCTCGGACGGGTAGCCGATCTGCTCGGAATCCGTGCCACGATTCCGGTGTGAGGCCGCGGACAAGAATAGCCTAACCCAGAAACATGCCGGCTATGGAAGCACTTATCAAGTTAGCCATGGTGCCGGCTAACATGGCTCTGACTCCTAACTTGGCTAAGTCATTTCTGCGCTCGGGTACTAATGCTCCAATGCCGCCGATCTGCATGCCAATGGAACCTAAGTTGGCAAAGCCGCACAGGGCAAATGTCGCAATGGTGAAGGAGCGCGGGCTGAGCGTGGCTTTTTGCGCGCCGAGAGCTATATAAGCTATTACTTCGTTCAACGCCATGCGCGTGCCGAGCAGGTTCCCGATGGCCAGGCAGTCATGCCAGGGAACGCCGATCAGCCAGGCGACAGGCGCGAAGAGATAGCCGAGAATCTGGCCGAGCGAGCCGGGGACCCAGTGCATGTAGGCCAGGCCGTGCGTCCACAAGAGCAGGCTATCGAGCAGCGCCACCAGGGCCAGGAAGCTGATGAGCATGATAGCCACGTTCAAGGCCAGTTTGCCGCCGTCGATGGTCCCGCGGGCGATGGCGCCGATGAGGTTTTCATCCTTGTGCAGTTCGTCCTTGGGGATGACGACGCGGCCTTCGGTGGCGGGAATGCCGGTTTCGGGCACCAGCATTTTGGCGATGAGAATGGTGCCGGGCGAAGTCATGATGACGGCGGAGAGCAGATGGCGCGCCTCGACGCCTTGCGAGATATACATGGCCATGATGCCGCCCGAGACGTGAGCCATGCCGCTGGTCATGATAACCATGAGTTCCGAGCGCGTGGCCTTCGACAAAAACGGCCGGATGGTGAGTGGCGCTTCCGTCTGTCCCATGAAGATGCTGGCGGCCACGTTCATGCTTTCAGCGCCGGAGATGCGCATCGTCTTCAGCATCACCCAGGCCATGCCGCGAATGACGATCTGCATGAGGCCGATGTGGTAAAGCACCGCGAAAAATGCGGAGATAAAAATGATGGTGGGCAGGACCTGAAAGGCGAAGATTGCGCCGGAACTGGGAGCGATGAGCTTGCCGAATGCTCCAGCGTTGGGCAGGCCGAGTTCGCCGAAGAGGATGCGGGTTCCGGCAACGGTGGCGGAGAGCATGTTGTTGACCACGCCGCCGGCCCAGGTCATGGCGCGCTGGCCGTAGTCGAAGCGCAGCACCAGGAAGGCGAAGCAGATTTGCAGGCCCAGGCCCCACGCCACCGTGCGCCAGCGGATGCGTCTCCGATTTGTCGAGCCCAGCCAGGCTGCGAGCAGCACGGCGAGAATGCCCAGGATTCCCGTAAATCGATCCAACTCGATCTCTCCTTGAAGGTAAACCGCTTTAGAAAGGCTTTCGATTACCTTACAGCATTGCGGAGATGGGCTTCAGCATTTTCGCGGGTGAAGGTGCGGCTGACTAACTCGACCGGCGCCGGCGGAGCCTCGGCGATGACGATGGCTTGCTTGAGAAGTTCAATTGGCTCCGCCAGCATCCCGGCCGTGGTGGCGTAGAGCGTCGCGATGGGCTGACCTCGTTCCACGCGCGCGCCGCGACGGGAATGGAAGAGGATGCCGGCGTGTGGATCGACCGGCTCGCCTGCTTTTTCTCGTCCCGCGCCGGTGCGTTGAACGGCCCAGCCGATTCTTGTTGTGTCCATCTCAGCAATGAAGCCACTTTGCCACGCGGTAAGAATCTGCGTAGCGCCGGGTTTGTGGAACGCCGCTGGGTCGGCGAAGACGCTGGAATTGCCGCCCTGCGCCTCAATCATCTTGAAGAAGATGGCGAGGGCCGAGCCGTCTTCGAGGGCGGCTTCGGCCAGTTGGCGTCCCTGCTCGGGCGTGGCTGCCTTGCCACCGAGATGAATCATCCAGCCGGCAAGGATGAGCGAAAGCTCGCGCAGGTCTTCGCTCTCGGGTTGCCGCTGGTTGCGCAGCAGTTCGACGGATTCGACCAGTTCAATCCAGTTGCCGGCGGCGCGGCCCAGCGGCTGGCCCATATCGGTGAGCAGTGCCACGGTGCGGGTGCCGGCGGCTTCGGCGGTGTCTACCATTAGAGCCGCTAAATATTCAGCGTCTTCGCGCTTGCGCAGAAATGCACCGGAGCCGGTTTTTACGTCGAGGACCAGCGCGTCGAGGCCGGCGGCGAGTTTCTTGCTCAATATGGACGCACAGATGAGGCCGGGGCTTTCGACGGTGCCGGTGCGGTCTCTCAATGCATAGAGAACGCGGTCGGCGGGCACCAGCGCCGGCGTCTGGCTGACGATGGAAGCGCCGCAATGGGCCAGAACTGTCTCAAATTCGGACTGTGAAAGCGCAGTGCGGTAGCCGGGAATGGACTCCAATTTATCCAGTGTCCCGCCGGTGTGTCCCAGGGCGCGGCCCGAAATCATGGGGACGGCCAGGCCGCAGGCTGCGGCGATGGGCGCAACCAGAAAACTGGTCTTGTCTCCCACGCCGCCGGTCGAGTGCTTGTCGACGGCGGTTTTGCCCAGGCGGGATGGGTCGAATTTCTCCCCTGAATCGCGCATGGCGAGGGTCAGGGCGCGGGTTTCATCGAGCGAGAGTCCGCGCAACCAGGCGGCCATCAGCCAAGCGGAGAGTTGTTCTAGCGGGATGGTTCCCGTAGCAGCGCCGGCGACCAGAAACGCGATTTCGTGCGAGTCAAGAGAGCCGCCATCGCGCTTCTTGCGGATCAGGTCGATGGTGTGGAGGGGAGACAAGTCATGAGTTCGCATGTTGCACTGAGACCGAGCACAGAAAACATGAGGATAACGCATCGGACTCATAGGGCTTGGGGCGGACGGATTGCCGAAATGTACCTTTTAGGGTACTAATATATCGAGGCAACATCGAATTGAACGAAGAGAAGAGCCTGTGCGTTGCATTCTTTCGGTCCAAGAGCGGTTCGGAGCCTGTGAAAGAGTGGTTGCTGGAGCTTCCGCGCGAGGATCGCCAAGCAGTCGGCCGGAGCCTACGCCTAGTAGAGATGGGGTGGCCAATCGGCATGCCGCTTTGCCGTCCGCTCGGGGATGGGCTATGGGAGGTCCGCTGCGTTCTTGGTGGAAACCGCATTGCGAGAGTGCTCTTCTGTGCTGCGGAGGGAAGCATGGTTCTCCTGCACAGCTTTATCAAGAAGACACGCAAGACTCCGGACGATGCACTGAATCTGGCGAAGGCGAGGAAGAAGGAGGTTGAGAGACGATGAAAGGCAATCGACATATCGGATCGACGCTCGACGATTTTCTGAAACAGGATGGAATCTATGAGGACGCGACAACCTACGCAGTGAAGGAGATTCTGGCGTGGCAAGTTGGAAAAGCGATGAAAGACCTGGGCATCAGCAAGGCAGAGATGGCGCGCCGCATGGGCACAAGCCGAGCGCATCTTGACCGGTTGCTTGACCCACGGAACGACAAGGTGCAACTCGACACAATGCAGCGCGCAGCGGCGGTTCTTGGGCGGCGGGTCCTGATCCAACTGGCATAGCAAATTTACATGCAGTCTTGAAAGAGCTTGAACAGGGTAACTCCCTTCACGTTATCTGACGGATCCTGCGATGATCGCCGGTTCGTCGCAGTCTCAAACCGGATCGCGACGTTCACAGAGCCGGGTCCACAATACCAGCCGTCCTTTTCTTCCGCTATCTTGATGAGGTCGGCATAAGCCGAATCTTCGCTGTAAGCCGGGAAGCCGATGAATCGGTCTCCACGCTTGTGCAGAAGTCCCTCGACTTGCCTCCTGGAAATTCCTGGGGTGATGATTGTGGAGTAGGAGCGGAGCATCGTCTCGTATCCAACTTCACGTTGATGGGCGGCCTCCTGCTTCCGCTGCAAGTGCTTCGACCATCCGTAGCAAATCGCAAGAACTGTGGCCGCGGAAATAACCAAAACCAGCGCAATCGATTGCCATCGCTTCATCGCGAACCTATCAATAAATGCTATTTCAGTTTCATCTCGAAGGCCAGCGGCAGGATCGCCGAAAAGGGCATTGTCCGTGGTCCGTCAGCAGCGGGGAAGACGACGGGGGCTTCGGGCAGGATGAATTCCGACAACATTTGCCGGCATGCGCCGCAGGGCGGGCTGGCGGCGTCGTTCAGGTTGGCAACGGCGACGGCTTCAATGCGGATCTCCGGGCCGAAGCGGGAGACCGCAGCAACCAGGGCAGAGCGCTCGGCGCAGATGGTCAGGCCGTAGCTTACGTTCTCGACATTGGTTCCGGTGACTACTTCGCCGTTGGTCAGGCACAGCGCTGCGCCCACGCGGAAGCCGGAATAGGGCGAGTATGAGTTGAGCGCAGCGCGGCGGGCCTGGTCCAGCAGATCTTCGAGCGCGAGATCGATTGGGTTCGTCATTGTCATTAGGTTTGCTTGCGCATTGGGAGTGAAACTTGAGGCTAATGCATTCCCGCTTCCGATGTATACACGCGATTGCCATGGCTGGATGGTTCGCGTTGACCGCCGTCGGCGGCCAGGGCCAGGGCAACGCAGCTAATGCGCCAATCCCGAATGCTGCGGATACTGCGGCGCCGGCGTTCGACGTAGCGGCTATCCGGGTGAACAATTCAGACCACACGGCGCGTTCCCACATCTACTCCTCGCCCAACGACGGAGAGTTCAGGGCGATCAACGTGCCTATGAACATGCTTCTCCAGTTTGCATTCGGGCTGCCCGAGACGCGCATTCTGGGAGGACCGGGTTGGCTCAACTCGATCAAATTCGATGTGGAGGCCAAGGCGGACAGCGCGGCGAACGATCGCATGCGCGCACTCAGCTCCAGCGAAGGCAAGGTGATCAAGCAGAAGATGGTGCGGGCGCTGCTGGCGGAACGATTCAAACTCATTTCCCATGTGGAGACGCGCGAACTTCCCGTTTATGCGCTGGTGGTGGCAAAGGGTGGGCCCAAATTGCAGGACTCCAAATCGAATGGCCTGACGATCGATTCGTGGAACAGCAAGATCGAATTACGCGGAGGCAACAATACCATCGACCTTCTTGCAGAGGAGCTGGCAAAGAAGGTAGGTCGCGTTGTGGTGGACAAAACCGGGATTCAGGGAAGATATGACATCACTCTCACCTGGTCGCCGGATGACGGGGTGAATTCGGGGTTCGGCGGGACCGCCGGGAGCGCTCCGGCGGCCAACGCCGGATCGTCGATCTTTACTGCGCTTCAGGAGCAACTTGGGCTGAAGCTCGAATCGCAAAAGGGCCCGGTGCAGGTTCTAGTAATCGATAGCATCGACATGCCTTCGGCGAACTAGCGAGTCCGATCCTCCAACCCAATCGCGTGCCGCAATTCGCCACGCTCAAGTTGAGCGCCTTGTAACCGATAAAGAGCTTGAGTGCCGAATGCCGGGTTCGCCCCGGCTGGGCAGACGAGCAGGCGCGATGGCAATGGATGAATTGACAAGGGAATTCCTGATCGAGAGCCAGGAGGGTCTGGACCGCATGGAGCGGTGTCTGACCGAACTGGAAGAGCGTCCGGAGGATGCCAGTCTCATCGGCGACATCTTCCGTTCGGTGCACACGATCAAAGGAACCACTGGGTTTCTTGGCTTCAAACGTCTGGAAAAGCTTGCCCATGCGGGCGAAAACCTGCTGGGTATGCTGCGCGAAGGCAAACTGACCGCAGACGAGCCGATCACTACCGGCTTACTGCAACTCATGGACGGGTTGCGTTCGATTCTAAAGACCATCGAGGCGAACGATTCCGAGGGCAACGGCGAGGATACAGTGCTGATTGCGCGCCTGGAAGAGTTGCAGGCACCGGCCCAGGCGCATAGCAAGCACGCGCGTGTGCGGGCTGGCGTGCAGCATACGGTAGTGGGCGGACGGCAAGAGCAGCCCAAGGAGCAGCCCCCGGAGCATCCCAAGGCCCAGTTCCCGGAACATGCGCCAGGACGCGGCGCAGAATCAGCGGCTCCCACGCCTGAAGCTGTGCCGGAGCCGGAAGCGCCAGCGGAAAAGGCAATCTCCGATGCAGCTCAGGCCGAGCCGGAGGCCGACGCCAAGAAGACGCGCACGCCCGCGGCTGGGTCGGCCGCGGAGAGCACCCTGCGCGTGGACGTGACGCTGCTCAACAGGATGATGAACCTGGTAGGCGAACTGGTGCTGACGCGCAACCAGGTGTTGCAGGCCACCGCATCCGACCCCAATCTGACGCTGCTTTCGCGGCGCTTGGACATGGTGACGGCGGACTTGCGCGAGAGCGTGATGAAGGCGCGCATGCAGCCGGTTTCGAACATCTTCTCGAAGATGCCGCGCATTGTGCGCGATCTTTCCCAGTCGCTGGGGCGCAAGGTGTGTCTGCAGATGGAAGGCCAGGAGACGGAGCTGGACAAGAGTCTTCTCGAGGCCATCAAAGATCCGCTCACCCACGCGGTGAGAAACTCGCTCGATCACGGAATCGAGCCGCCGGATGTGCGCCAGGCCGCCGGCAAGGACCCTGAGGGAACGCTCCGGTTGCGGGCGGTGCAGGAAGGCAGCCATGTGCTCATCGAGGTGTCCGACGATGGAGCCGGCATTGGGGTTGAACGGGTGCGGCAGAAGGCCGTGGAACGGGGCCTGATTACCGCGGAACGCGCCGCGCACCTGGCTGAACGCGAATTGCTGCAACTGGTGTTCCTGCCCGGCTTTTCGACGGCCCCTGCTGTGACCAACGTGAGCGGTCGCGGCGTGGGCATGGACGTAGTAAAAACCAACGTGGAAAAGATCGGCGGCAAGGTTGAGATTGAATCGCGTCCCGGCCAGGGAACCACGCTCAGAATGCGGATTCCGCTGACCCTGGCGATTATTCCGGCATTGATTGTGCGCAGCGTAGGGCAGAGCTTCGCGTTGCCGCAGGGGGCCTTGTCGGAACTGGTGCATGTGCCGCCGGAGCAGGCGGCGGCTTCCATCGAGTGGATGGAGGGCGCGCCGCTCTACCGGCTGCGCGGCAAGCTGCTGCCCCTGGTATTTCTCGATCGCCTCCTGATGCCGGAAGGCACACACAAGGGCTCGACGGAGAAAGACAATTTCATTGCGGTGTTGAACGCCGACGGACGCCAGTTTGGACTGGTCGTCGATGGTCTGGCCGATCCGGAAGAGATCGTGGTCAAGCCGCTGAGCGCGGTGCTGAAAAACATTGGACTGTATTCCGGGGCAACAGTTCTGGGCAACGCCGATCTGGCGCTGATTCTGGATCCCGGGTCGATTGCATTGAGGGCCGGCGTAACCATGAGCAACGAAGAGCGGAAGGGCCGTGGCTCTGCGGCGGAAACAGAAGCGGAAGCAGCCAAGAACCCGGAGTATCTACTGGTGGAAGTTGCCGGACGACAGGCCGCGGTACCCCTCGCCGACGTGCTGCGGATCGAACAGTTGAAAGTGTCGCGGATCGAGTACATCGGCTATCGTCCAGTCTTGAATTTTGAAGGTCAATTGCTGCCGGTTGACGATTCGGGGGGCGTTCTGGCCGCGGTTGCGGACAATCCCGAGAAGCAGATCATCGTCGTGGTTTGCCGCGAGGGCAATAGGCAAGTAGGCATTGCGGTTTCGCACGTGCTCGATGTGGCCGCCGGCGGCGACCTGTTCGAAGCGGGAAGCAGCGCACGCACCGGCGGCGTAACGCTTCTGAAGAATCGCGTGACCGGCGTTGTCGATCTAGGAGCCGTGGCGCAGTTGCCGGTAGAGCAAGGCGCTGCGGGCGAGTGGAATGAGATGGGCCAGGAAATGGTGGAGGCAGCGCGATGAGCAGCGCAGTTGCAATTTCGAATCGCAAGGAAAAGGCGGCGGCGACGCTGGTGGAGATGTGCTCAGTGCGGTTGGGCAACACACTGTTCGGCGTGCCCATCAAGCACATTCTTGAAATCGTGGGCGGGGCGCGTCCGCAGCCTGTTCCCTTGGCGCCGCCTTTTGTTGGAGGCCTGGTTCACTATCGCGGCGACGTGCTGACCACGGTGAGCCTGCGCCAATTGCTTGGCCTGCCGCCCAAAGCCGGGTCGCAGGACATCCTGGTCCTGGAGAGCTCGGGCGGTTGCTTTGGGCTGCTGGTGGACTCGGTGTGCGAGGTGCTCACCGTATCATCGGCCGACCATGAGCCGAACCCGTCCATCCTCGATGAACGCAAACGTGCGTTGTTTGCCGGCGCCTACAAGCTGAAGGAAAGCCTGCTGGTGATGCTTGACCCTGAACGGCTCGATCCCATGCGTTTGAGTGAACCACGGGCGGCATGAGTCAGATTGTTCTGGATCCATTTGCCCAAGGAGGTGACCATGCGTGCACTGATTGTGGATGACTCCCGGTTTGTGAGGAGCGTTTTGCGCGGAATGCTGCAACAGCGGGGAATCGAGTGTGCTGAGGCCGCGGACGGCCAGGCTGGCCTTGATCAAATCCATGCCCAGATCCATGCCCAAATCCATGCCCAGCCTCATGCCCAGCCCGATGCCGCAGCGCCTTTCGACCTGGCGCTGGTGGATTGGAACATGCCGGTAATGGATGGGCTTGAAATGTTGAAACAACTTCGCGCGGAGGGGTTCAGCCAGATGAAGGTCATGATGGTCACCACCGAGGCGGAGAACGACTTCATTATTCGCGCTCTCGATGCGGGCGCGGACGAGTACCTGATGAAGCCCTTCGACGACGAAGCCCTGAGTGAGAAGTTGGCCATGCTCGGGATTGTGGAGGCCTGAGCGATGGCTACTGGTCGGCGAACCCGGATCCTGATTGTGGATGACTCCGCGGTGATGCGGAGCCTGCTGCGCTCCGTGGTGACCGCGGACACCAGCCTGGAGGTCGCGGGCACCGCGGCCGACGGCGCGTCGGCGCTGAACAGCCTGGGCTCACTGCATCCCGACCTGATTCTGCTGGACGTGGAGATGCCGGTGATGGATGGATTGCTGACGCTCAAGGAACTGCGCCGTCGAGGACACAAGATGCCGGTGATCATGTGCAGCTCGCTCACGCAACGGGGCGCCAAGGTAACGCTTGAGGCGCTGGCCGGCGGCGCTTCAGACTACGTAACCAAACCCGCGGGTCAGGCCAACCGGGAGGCGGCAATGCGCGCGCTGGGACAGGATCTGGGCCCGAAGATTCATGCGCTGACCGACCAATACGCCGGACAGAATTCCGCCCAGAAACAAATGCCGGGACCGGGCCAGCACAAGGTCTTTCCAGGAATGCCGCGGTCGGCGCAGTTTATCCCCATGATGCCGCCGCCACGGATGCAGAGCATCGCGTCGAATCCGGTGGTGCTGGCAATCGGCGTTTCCACCGGCGGTCCCGCGGCGCTGGACGTGCTGTTGCCGGCGCTTCCCGCCCATTTTCCGCTGCCGGTGTTGATTGTGCAGCACATGCCGGAGCTGTTCACCAAACTCTTCGCCGAGCGCCTCGACGGGCGCTGCAAGCTGCGCGTGCGCGAGGCCGCCGAGGGCGATCAGGTGCGTGCGGGCACCATCTCGATTGCCCGCGGAAACTGGCATCTGGAGGTTCTCGCACCCGCTCGCGCCAGTTCTCCCCCCACGCTGCACCTCACCCAGGGGCCGCTTGAAAATCACTGCCGTCCCGCCGTGGATGTGCTGTTTCGCTCCGTCGCCGCGGTGTACGGCTCCGGCTCGCTGGCGGTGGTGCTTACCGGCATGGGTTCAGACGGAATGGCGGGCTGCCGCGTGATTCGCGAGCAGGGAGGCGCGGTGCTGGCCCAGGACCAGGCAAGCAGCATTGTTTGGGGTATGCCCGGCGCAGTGGCCAATACAGGCCTGGCCAACAGGGTGCTTTCCCTCAACGAGATTGCCCCCGAAATCCTTCGGCTTGCCGTCCGGACGCACAGCGAAGCCCGCGAGCTTCGGGAATCGGTGGTGTAGTCATGCAACTTTCGCAGAGCGTGGACTACGGCTATCTTCGCCAACTGGTTTTCGGGCTCTCGCAAAACGTGCTTGACCCCTCGCGCGATTACCTATTCGAGACGCGTCTGACCAAGCTGCTGCGCAACCAGGGCATGACGCATCTGGAAGAACTGGTGCGGCACCTCAAGCTGAAACGAAATCCGCTGCTGGAGCGCTCCATTGCCGAGGCCATGACCATCAACGAGACCAGCTTCTTTCGCGACAGCCGCCCCTTCGAGCTGCTGCGCACGGAACTGCTTCCCAAGCTGATTGAATCGCGGCGCACCGCGCGCGGCCTGCGCTTTTGGAGCGCCGCCTGCTCCACCGGGCAGGAAGGCTACAGCCTGGGCATGTTGTTGCTGGAGCACTTTTCCATGCTCGCCGGCTGGAACCTGCGCATCGAGGGAACCGACATCTGCGCCGAGGTGGTGGCCAAGGCCCAGACCGGCCGCTATCACCGCATTGAAATGAACCGCGGCCTTCCCGCGCGTTCCATTGTGCGCTTTTTCGATCATCTGGGCGAGGACTGGGAGGTGAAGCCGGAAGTGAAGAAGCTGTGCAATTTCCGCCAGGCTAACCTGTGCGGCCCGCAGTTGCCATTCAATCGCTCCGAAGACCGCTTCGACCTGATCTTCCTGCGCAACGTGATGCTCTATTTTTCACAGGAGACGCGCAAAACATTGCTGGCCGGGATTCACCGCGTGCTTGCGCCCGATGGCATTCTATTCCTCGGATCGAGCGAGCAACCCGCCGATCCCTCCATCTGGACCTCGGTGCTGGCCGGCGGCACTTGCTACTTTCGCCCGAAGGGGATGGAGTCAGCCCGTTCGCCCTTTGCGGGGCCGGCAAAACTCGAAGCCGGCAGTGGCCCATCCTGGCGCAGGGCTGCATATCCATGAGGTCAAGCAACGGGGAACGCGAGAATCTCATCCCATCTAAAAGTACGGGAGAGACTCTCAATGAATTCACTGAGTAACATCGACTATTCGAGTCCTGCGTTCATCGTCAGCGTGGTTGTGGTGGTGGTCCTGATCGCTGCGGCCATTGCTGTTGTGGTGCACCTGGAAAAGCTGAAGACGGCAAAGCTCCGCAGCCGTTTTGGACCGGAATACGATCTGGCTGTGCGCGAAGCCGGGTCGCGCAAGAAGGCGGAAGAAGCACTCCACGCCCGCTGCAAGCGGATTGAACACTTGAAGATCCGCGATTTGACCGTTGCCGAACGCCAGCGCTACCTGGTGGAGTGGGAAACGGTGCAAGCGCGCTTTCTCGATCATCCCCGCGGCGCGGTTACCGAAGCCGATGAGCTGGTGAATTCTCTGCTGGTGGCGCGCGGCTATCCCGTCGGTGGATTCGAGCAGCGGGCAGCCGACATTTCCGTAACCCACTCGGCGCTGGTAGCGCCTTACCGGCTGGCCAACGTCATTACCATGCGCGCGGGCAAAAACGAAGCAACGACCGAAGAACTGCGCACCGCGATGATTCAGTACCGCACGCTCTTCGATGCGCTGCTGGGCGCAAAGCCCGCGCTCGAACAACAGCGCGCCGTAGCCTAGGGAACCTCCGATCAAGTCGCCGTTTTGAAAGGACACGACTTCAGTCGTGCCGTAAAAGCAGCAAAATGAACGCGGGCTTTAGCCCCTGAGGGAGTGTTTGCCTCAACGAGATACTTCTTCAGAGATTCCCTAGACGGGCAACCGAACGGCAAGCCGGCGAACGGGCGTAAACATCCGCCGGCTTCGCAAGCCCGTGGTCGGACGAAACCTCAGAGCGATCCATGACCCCGCTAACCTGCTAACCTGCTAACCCGCCAACCCCGCGTTAGCGGGGCGAACCCGCTGCAGGGTGCCGGGTGCCCCAGGCCTCGATTTTGGGACCTGGGAGACCACAAATCTACTTTGCAGATAATTTCAATCCACCGGCGCATAATCGAAGAACGAAGACTAAAATCATCGGCGCTGCCAGATTGAATACTCCGGTAAGATTCCAGCCGCAATCGGGAATGTAAGGGAAAAAATGACCCCACCCCTCCCCCACTTTTGCTGCAACCGCATGAAGTTAAACAGGTTACGCCAAGAATTACCCATTTAACCCACCGAAACAAAGGGTTTACACATCCTCCGCTCTTCTGGATTTTCTGAAACAAAGGACTTATCCGGGCACCGGGTGCCCAAAGCCTGCCCTGAGCCTGCCGGAGGGGGTCTCGATTTTGAGACCTGGGAGACCGCGAACCTACATTGCGAGAATTTCGACCCCTCGGCGCACAATGTCACGATGTCTCAGGCAGGCCGTCCGCCATTCAGCAGATTTTCTACCGCCGCGTGCAACGCCGCGGTGATCGAGGCTTCACTCTCCGTCGGCGAAAAGCGCATCGATTCGCCGACCCGGACTTCCACCGTGCCGGAGCGAAACCAGCCGTTGCCTTCTTTTTTCAATTCGCCCAGGCCGCGAATGGCCATGGGCAGCACCGGCGCGGAGGATTGCTTGACCAGCAGTCCGATGCCCGGCCGGAAGCGCGCCAGCGCGCCCTCGGAACGCGTCCCTTCCGGAAAGAGCAGAACATGCATTCCCCGGTCCAGCGCCTCGCCTGCATGCGCAAAGCTGCGCTGAAAATCGCGCTGCCTGGGGAGCGGAAACACATTGAATAACGCCGTTAGAAGAAAATAGATCGGCGGTCCCGGCGGATAGAATCGCGCCGCGGCGGTCAGCCGGTCTGCGTCGCGGAAATGCCGGTAGTCCTCCAGCATCTCTCCCGACATGGCCACCGCGATGCGCCGGCGAATCGGCCCCGGCAGCGCGTATTCGAGCAGCGGCCCATCGAAGCTGGTGACGTGGTTGGCGACGATCAGCATGGGCTCTGTTGCAAGCAGAGGCGCGCCGACGACCACCTTTGGATTGCTGAGCAACCATACCAGCGGGCGCATCACCACTTCAACAAAAGCGGCGCGCAGCCACCGGAAAGGGAACCGCCACGGCCAGTGCGGATAGATGTAGCTTGTGGTTGGCTTCTGGGCGAACGCTGGTTGAGGTTCGTCGTCTCCCACCCTTTCCGCGAAAGGATGCGGAAAGGATGGGGCACGAGGAGTTGTTGCGTGTTGCGCAGGCTCCGGGTCTGAAGCCAGCAGGCGGCGCAGATCGCCAACGGTCTGCACCTGGTCCCAAAGCTTGTTCTCCGTGGAGATGCCGGTCCGTTCTTCAATCGCGGCGGCAAGTTGCACCCGTCCCAGGCTGTCAAGGTGCAGGTCTTCGGTCAGGTGCAGCTCATCGCCTGCGCCCAGCGGCGTTTCGCCGGCAATCTGCGCTATGAGCATCAACAGCCAATCGGATGAAGCCGCCTTCGCATGATTCCCATTGCCATTGCCGTTGTGATGGTGGCCATTGGAGCCTGTCGCAGCCTGCATCTTGGCCAGTCCGGCAGCAACAACTTTACGACGTATCTTTCCGGTCGAGGTGCGCGGAAGATCGGGCTCTGGCCACACCACCCAGCGGCGCAGGCGCTGAAACTCCGCCAGCCGCGCGTTGGCGTGCTCAATCACCGCGGCTGCCGCGTGGCCATTCTGGCCAATCCGGCTCCCGCTTTGGCCTCGCATGGCCAGCACGGCGATCGGTTCTGGTCCGTCGGCCGTCTCCATGGGAACTACGGCGCATGCCGCTACGCCGGGTTCCTGTTCGATGGCCGCTTCCAGATCTTCCGGGTGCAGGTTGAGTCCTGCTGCGGTGACAATGACCTCGCTCTTGCGGCCCAGGAAGCGCAATTCGCCGGTGGGTTCGGTCTGGGCCAGGTCTCCCGTGGCCAGCCACTCGTTGGTGCGTTTGTGCAACGCGCCGCCGGACCAGGTTGCATGCGAAATGGCCTCGCCGCGCACCAGCACTTCGCCGTCGGGGCCCAGTTTCACCTCGCGGCCCGGCAGCGGCTTGCCGATGGTTCCTTGGGCCACGTGGAAAGGATGATTGAGGGTGATGAGCGCCGTGGTTTCGGTCATGCCGTAGCCCTGCACCACGATCAGCCCCACTGCATTCCAAAACGCTTCCAGAGGGGCCGGCAGCGCGCCGCCGCCGGAGATCAGCGCCCAGAACTTGAGGCCAAAGGCGCGATGCACGTCTCGGAAACGCCACCAGCGGCGCAGCGCGCTCAAGCCTCTTGCCGGGTCAGTGCGAGCAAGGGCGCGATCCGCGAGGCCAGGCAGAGTTGCTTCGAGGTAAGTCTTGAGCAGTGCGTGGACGCGCGGCACCGCGGCCAGCACCGAGATGCGTTCGCGGCGGATGGTTTCCACCAGGCGCGGCGCCACCAGCCGGTTTTCAAAGTGCAGTTCGGCGCGGTAGATGGGCGGAACCCATAGGCCCATGGTCTGCCCGAAGACATGGCTGAGTGGCAGCGTGTGCAGTATGCGCAGCGGATGAATGAGCCGCTCATAGGGCAAATAGGCCTGCGAAGCCTGCTCGATGGGTCCCACGCTGGCCAGCACATTGCCGTGCGTGAGCACAATGCCCTTGGGATCGCCAGTGGTGCCGGAGGTAAAGAGAATCTCCAGCGACGTGTCGGCGGCGAGGGTCGATATGGGGCCGGCTTCCGCGGCGGGGAGAACGCCGAGCCAGTCCTCAAAACTGAGCTTGGCCAGATCGCCCGGCAATTGGTCGAGCAGGAGCATGTCGCCGGCGGCCAGCTTGGGCGCTACGTCGGCGGCCACGCGCCCTGCAAATTCAGCGGCGCCGTTCGAGTCCAGAGGAACGGCGAGCACCCCGCGCACCATGCAGCCGTAAAAAGCGGCCATCCACTCCGCGCTGTTTTCCGCCCAGATGAGCACGCGGTCGCCCTGGCCGATACCACGCTGGACGAGCAAAGCGGCAAAGCGCCCGGCCAGCCGCGCAATCTCGCCATAGGTCGTCACCCGCCGGCGGTTGCCCTGGTAGCGCACCACGGCGACCTCGCTCCCATAGCGGCGAAAATCGTCGAGGAGTGTAGCCAAATGGTCTCGCATGGACGCTCCACGCAGGCTCAACACCGGTCCAGATGGTTCGATGCGGAACCAGGCGATTCGTTCCTGATAAAAACAGAACCTCCTCATGGATTTAGCCGGGACTGTGACACTATTCTGGTCTGACACAAGGCCCGGAATAAATGGAAAACACGGCTTGGCGGTTGTTCGAAAAAGATGCCGGAGCGGACGACCGGGTTGTAGTTGGCCCCTGCGAAACATTCCCCTGCCGCACCATTGGCATTTCTAACCCCTAATCCCTGTTCCCTGCTCTTTCGCTTCCTCTTCGCCGCCGGATGCGCTATTCTCAGAACACTGTGTCCCGTGACCTCCCCAAACCGGCCCAGCCTGATCCAAATCCTCCAGACCACGATCCATCTACCGATCCGGTTCCGGACGACGACCCGTTCGCTTGCTTTCATCCAGTAACAACGGAGTGGTTCAAAGCTGTATTTGACGCGCCCACCGCGCCCCAGCGCATGGGGTGGCCGGTCATTGCGCGCGGCGAGAGCGCGCTGATTCTTGCGCCTACGGGGACGGGCAAAACGCTGGCCGCTTTCCTGTGGTGCCTTGACCGCCTCATGCTACAGCCGCCCAAGGCCGAAGAGAAAAAGGGCTGCCGCATCGTTTACGTCTCGCCCCTGAAGGCGCTGGCCGTGGACGTGGAGCGGAACCTGCGCTCTCCGCTGGCCGGCATGGCCAACATGGCGCGCCGCAGGGGTGTCGAGTTTCGCGAGCCCGCCATCAGCGTGCGCACCGGCGACACTCCGCAGCGCGAGCGGGCCAAGTTTGCCCGTCACCCGGCGGAGATTCTAATCACCACGCCGGAGTCGCTCTATCTGCTGCTGACCTCGCAGGCCTCTGACGCCCTGCGCACCGTGGATACCGCGATTATCGACGAGATTCATGCGCTGGTTCCCACCAAGCGCGGGGCGCATCTTGCGCTGTCGTTGGAGCGGCTCGAAGCTCTGACCAAGCGGCGTCTGCAGCGGATCGGGCTGTCAGCCACGCAGCGCCCCCTCGAAGAAGTAGCCCGCTTTCTCGGCGGCGTGGAAACGCCGCAGACCGAGGGAATGCCGCATGCTGCCGATCTGCTGGAATCCAACTCCGCTTTGTATCAGGGCAAGACTTCAGTCGTGCCGCAAAGCCTGCAAAATGAAAAGGGGGCTTTAGCCCCTGAGGCAAGCTCTTTAATCAATGCGCCAAATGACTCCGACCTGACCGTGCAGGACCCTCAATCCGCCTGGTCCTCCGACGCTGCCGAGCCAACACCGATGCGCTATCGCCCAGTCACCATCGTCAACGCCAGCGCGCGCAAGCAGTTGAAGCTGCGCATCGAAGTTCCGGTCGAGGACATGGCGCGCCTGGGCGAGCAGGAGTATCTGCCCAGCGGTCCCGCATCGCAGGCGCCCAAGCGGGTTTCCATCTGGAATGCCATCCATCCGCGCTTGCTTGAAATCGTTCGTGCGCGCAATTCGACCATTCTGTTTGTGAACAGCCGCCAGGTCGCCGAGAGGCTTGCCGGCGCGTTGAACGAGTTGGCCGGCGAAGCCATTGCGCGCGCGCATCACGGGTCGTTGGCAGCGGCGCAGCGGTCGGTGATCGAGGAGCAGTTGAAGGCGGGTCAAATTCGCGCGCTCTGCGCCACATCCACGCTGGAGCTGGGCATCGATATGGGCGCGGTCGACCTGGTCATCCAGATTGAAGCGCCGCCCTCGGTGGCCAGCGGCATGCAACGCATTGGTCGCGCAGGGCACCACGTTGACGCGGTGAGCGAGGGGATACTGTTTCCCAAATATCGCGCCGATCTTGTGGCCTGCGCCGCGGTAACGCGCGCAATGCACGAAGGCCACATCGAGTCGACGCGCTATCCGCGCAATCCGCTGGACGTGCTGGCGCAGCAACTGGTCGCGATTGTCGCTCATCCCCCGGGCGCCGCCACGGCGCGCAAGCCGAAGGTGCTCAATTCTTTGCGGCGCGCAAAGAATCTGAATGCTGAATTGAAGTTTGACGATTGGGAATCGTCGCGTTCGGAAACAGAAACGCCCAAGCCCGAAGTCAGCGTCGACGCCCTGTTCGAGCTTGTCCGTCATGCCGCGCCCTTCGGCGCACTGAGCCGCGCAGCCTTCGAAGGCGTGCTCGATCTGCTCAGCGGCCGTTATCCCTCCGATGAGTTCGCCGAACTGCGTCCGCGCCTCACCTGGGACCGCATTCGCAATGTGGTCACCGCGCGCGACGGCGCAATGCGCCTGGCGATCTTGAATGCGGGAACCATTCCCGACCGCGGCCTCTATGGCGTTTTCCTCGCCTACAGCGAGGGCAAAGCTGTGCGCGTGGGCGAGCTCGATGAAGAGATGGTCTTCGAAAGCCATCCCGGTGAGGCATTCATCCTCGGCGCGTCCACATGGCGCATTATGGAGATCACCCACGACCGCGTGCTGGTGACACCCGCGCCCGGCGAGCCTGGCAAAATGCCGTTCTGGAAGGGCGATGGGCCGGGACGTCCGCTCGAATTTGGCCGCCGCATCGGTGCACTGGTGCGCGAACTGCGCGCGCTGCCCAAGCCGGCAGCATTGACGCGTTTGGTTGCCGAGCACGATCTCGATCCCGGCGCGGCAGAGAATTTGCTCCGCTTTCTTGCCGACCAGGAAGACGCGACCGGTTCCGTTCCCGATGATCGCACCGTGGTGATTGAGCGCTGCCGCGACGAACTGGGCGATTGGCGCGTCTGCGTGCTCACACCGTTTGGCAGCCGCATTCATATTCCCTGGGCCATGGCAGTGAGCGCGCGCATTCGCGCCGCGGGTGGGCCAGAGGTGGAGACGCTCTGGGGCGACGATGGATTCGTGCTGCGCTTTCCCGACACCGATGAGCCCCCGGATGCGGATTGGTTTCTGGTCGAGAGTGCCGAAGCCATGGCGCTTGTGCTGCGCCAGTTGGGCACGACCGCCCTGTTTGCCGGCCGTTTTCGCGAGGCCGCGGGGCGCGCGCTGCTGCTGCCGCGGCGCAGGGCCGATGCGCGTTCGCCGCTGTGGCAACTGCGCAAGCGCTCCTACGATCTGCTCAGCGTGGCTTCGCGCTATCCAAGATTTCCGCTCTTGCTTGAGGCCTATCGCGAATGCCTGCGCGACGTGTTCGATATGCCCGCGCTGATTGAAACTCTGCGCGCAATTGAGCAGCGACAGTTGCGCGTGCATGTGGTTGAGACGCGCAAGCCTTCGCCGTTCGCGGCTTCATTACTGTTTAGTTATGTAGCGAACTTCCTCTATGACGGCGATGCGCCGCTGGCCGAACGCCGCGCACAGGCGCTCACCATCGATCAAGACCAGTTGCGCGAATTGCTTGGCGAGGCCGACCTGCGCGAACTGCTCGATGCCGATGCGATTGCGGATGTGGAGGAGATGGCGCAGTGCCTGGCGGAGACGCATCGCGCGCGGTCGGCGGACGGGATTCACGACCTTTGCCTGCGCCTCGGAGATTTGTCGCGCGATGAGTTGGCGCGCCGCGTGGTTGCGCCGGAGTTGCTTGCAAATGTTGACAGGCTGGTACGCTCGCGGCGTCTGCTTGAGCTGCGCATCGCAGGCGAGAAGCGGCTGATTGCAGCTGAAGACGCGGCCCGCTATCGCGATGCGCTCGGCGTTCCTTTGCCGCCCGGACTGGCTGCGGCGTTGCTGGAGCCGGTGGCTTACCCGGTGCTTGAATTGGTGCGGCGTTACGCGCGCACTCATGGGCCGTTTACGCTGCGCGCTGCCGCGGAACGATTCGCTATCGATCCATCGGTCGTCGAGAATGCGCTACGGCAACTTCTCGCTGAAGGCCGCGTGCTCGAAGGCGGATTTGTGCCCGGCGGACTCCATCGCGAGTGGTGCGATGCGGAGATGCTGCGGCTGATCCGTCGAAAGTCGCTCGCCAGGTTGCGCCGCGAAGTCGAGCCAGTGGAGCAGCACACACTGGCGCGTTTCCTCACGCACTGGCAAGGGCTGCTCATGCCGCGGCGCACCGGCCACGCAAGTCTCGACGGTCTGCTGGATGCGATCGAGAGCCTGCAAGGCGCGCCATTGCCTGCCTCTCTGCTGGAGACTTCGATCTTGCCGGCGCGCATTGCGGAGTATGCACCGGCCGGCCTCGACACGCTGATTGCCGCGGGCGAAGTGGCGTGGGCCGGTGTGGAGCCGATGGGCGAGCGCGATGGGCGCATTGCACTGTTCCTCGCAGACAAATTGCCACTGCTTGCACAGCAGCGTCCGCTGGTTGAGCCGCTGAGCGAGCGCGAAGAAAAGCTGATTGCGGTGCTGGAATCGACGGGCGCGAGCTTCTTCGATCCGATTCACCAGGCGCTGGGCGGCGGCTATCCGGGCGAGACAATTGAAGCGCTTTGGAACCTGGTGTGGCGCGGGCTGATTACGAATGATTCGCTGCATGCACTGCGCGCTTACATCGCGAAGCCAGACAGCGCACGGATGCCGCGTAGGACGCAGACCGGCGTCGTGTTTCGCTCGCGCCGAACGACGCCGCCAACCGCGCAAGGCCGATGGTCGCTGTTGCCGCTGCGCGCGCAGAAGGGCAGCGAAGGCACTCCGACCACGACAGAGGCCAGCCATGCGCTCGCGTTGCAAATGCTAAATCGCTATGGTGTGCTGCTGCGCGAACAAGTCGCCGCGGAGAACGTTCCGGGCGGATTTTCCGCAGTGTACGACGTGCTGAAGGCGCTCGAAGAAAGCGGGCGCATCCGGCGCGGGTACTTTGTGGCTGGCCTGGGGGCAACGCAATTTGCGCTGCCGGCCGCGGTCGATCTGCTGCGCCAGTTGCGCACTGAGCCGCCTGAAGAGAAGCCGGAGATTGTGCAGTTGGCTGCGACCGACCCGGCCAATCCCTATGGGTCGGTTTTGCGCTGGCCGGATCTTCCTGTTGCCGAAGAAGACGCGGAGACTGCGCCGCGTGTGCTCACACGTGCCGCATACGCAGAAGTGATTCTGCGCAACGGTCAGTTAGTGGCGTGGCTTCGCCGCGGCAATCCGAACCTGCTGGTGTTTCTGCCGGGAGAGGAGCCGGAGCGCTCGCAAACAGCATCAGGCCTGGCGCATTTCCTCTGCACGCGCGGGCAGGAGCGGCTGCATGGATCGAGCCACCAAGGTGTGCTCATCACCACTATCAACGGGCAGCCGGTCGCAGCGCATCCCATGGCGCGCTTCCTCATGGATGCCGGCTTTCATCCCGGCCCGCTGGGCATGCACCTGCGGCGCATTCCGCTGGCGATTGCCGCACACCAGCCGCAACAGCGCGAGGTGCAGTAGCCCATGCCGGAAGGCGACACAATTTTTCGTACCGCGCGGGCATTGGGGCGCGCGCTTACAGCGAAGACTGTCACCGGCTTTCGCTCCACCTATCCCATGCTGACGCGCTTCAACGACGACACGCCGCTGATTGGGCAAACGGTTGAAAGCGTTGACTCGCGCGGCAAGTGGTTGCTCATCCAGTTTTCCGGTGGCGGAACATTGGCTACTCATATGCTCATGAGCGGCAGTTGGCACATCTACCGGCATGGCGAGCGATGGCAGCGTCCGCGCGAAGCCATGCGGATTCTGCTTGAGAACAGCGACTACGTTGCGGTGGGATTCAGCGTACCCGTTGCCAAAATGATGCGTGCCCAGGAACTGGCTCGCGCGCTGCGGATTCCTCCGCAGGCGATCGATGTGCTGAGCGCGGATTTCGATGCCAACGAAGTTGCACGGCGCGTGCTGGCGCATGGCGGCGAAGAGATTGCCGATGTGCTGCTGCACCAGGAAGTGATCGCTGGCGTGGGTAACGTGTTCAAGTCGGAGATTTGTTTTGTGACAGCGACAAATCCTTTTTGCAAGGTTGCGGAACTGGATTCGGAGCGAGTTGCGCTCCTGATTGCAACGTCGCGCGAGCTGGTAAAGGCCAATGTGCTGGAAGACTCCGGCGACTTGATCGTCACGTATGGCGGGCGGCAGAGGCGCACCACGCACGAGTCCGACCCGAGCGCGAGTCTGTGGGTCTACGGGCGCAACGGGGATCCCTGCCGCAAGTGCGGAGAGCGCATTTGGCGGCGCATTCAAGGGCCCGATGCGCGGGTAACCTTCTGGTGTCAGCAATGCCAGCCGATGCCGGGCGGTCGCGAGATCGATGGGTAGGGGTTGGTTGATGACGGACGCTTGAGTTTCGTGGTTTCCCACCCTTGCGCCAGAAAGAAGGCGTGCCCAGATGGGGCACGGAGAGCTTTCGGACGGATCGATCAATTGGCCGGTTTGCTCAGGCCGAAGATCTTCTGCAGGAAGTTGCGCTTGTCGGGCGGATGATCGCAGGTGTCGGTGGGCGCGGTGCCTTCAAGGAAGGCCACATCTACGCCCTCGGGGCACGCTTCGTCGCTCAGCAGGTTGGAAACCTTGTCAATCTTCACCATGTCAACGCCTGTGGGCGCGGAGAAGTAGTGCGTGTCAGAGTATTGCGGCAGCAGCACGGCCTTCTTCATGAACTCCGCCCAGATGGGTGCGGCGGCGTCCGCGCCCTGGATCTTGACATCGGTGTAGTCGTCGTTGCCTATCCACACAATGCACAGCAGGTTGGAGGTGTAACCGGCGAACCAAGCGTCGTGGCTGGTGCCGGTTTTGCCCGCCGCCGGCGCAGTGAATCCGCGTGCGCGTGTCCCCGCTCCGGTTCCGTGGTTGATCGTGTTCTCCAGCATGTCGGTAGTGAGAAACGCGACGCGCGGGTCGAGCAGTTGCTTTGATGTGGGTGTGTAATCGGCGATGATGTCGCCGGTGGGGGTACGCACACTGGCCAGCATCCATGGGTCGAGGTGCAGGCCGTTGTTTGCGAAGATGGTGTAGGCACCGGCCATTTCGAGCGGCGCGGCATCGTAAGAGCCGATGGCGACCGACGGCGTTCCGCGCGCGCTCTTCACGCCGGCGGCGCGAGCAAGGTAAGCGACGCGATCGAATCCAACCAGTGCGGCCAGACCCGTGGTGGCGTTGTTCAGCGACTTCTGCAGAGCGTAACGCGCCGTCACTTGTTCGTGATACTCGCCTTCAAAGTTGTGCAGCGTGTGCTCCTGGGCGGTGCCCACGTCGTAGGTGGTTTGCTCGTCGCTGAGCATGGTGAGCTGGTTGAAGGGCTTGGTCTGGCCGGAAAGAATAGCCCCTTCGAGCGAAGTGTTGAAGGCCGCCGCGTAAACGAACGGCTTGAAGATGGAACCGGTGGGCCGCCTAGAGACGGCGTGGTTTAATTGCGAGGCGCCGTAGCTGCGTCCGCCCACCAGCGCCAGCACCTGGCCGGTGTGCGGGTTCAACGCCACCAGCGCCACTTGCGGATAGCCCCATGTTTCGCCCGGCTTGTGCTTCCGGTGCAGGTGGTCCACCTGCTCATCGACAACATGCATGGTTGAGTCAACTGCCGCGGTGGCCGCGCGCTGCAGGTCAGGATCGAGCGAAGTGTAGATGCGCAGGCCTTCACGATTGAAGTCGCGCTCGCCGAGTTTTTGCTGAAGTTGATCGTGGACCAGGTCGACGAAGTAGGGCGCTTCGCTGGCGTCGACGCTGACTTCGGAAAGATGAAGCGGCTCCTCCTTGGCGTGCTCGGCCTGTTCCTTGGTTACGGCGCCCGTCTCGACCATCGAGTCGAGAACCAGGTTGCGCCGCTCGATGGTGCGGTCAGCATGACGGAACGGGTTGAAATAGCTGGGCCGCTGAATGATGCCGGCGAGAAACGCGCATTCGGCCAGGTCGAGCTGGCGAACATCCTTGCCGAAGTAGACCTGCGCTGCCTCGCCGAAGCCATTGATGGAGAAGCTGCCGCGCTGGCCGAGAGGAATTTCGTTGGCGTAAAGCTCAAAGATCTTCTGTTTGTTGAAGCGATGTTCCAGTTGGAAGGTGATGACGATCTCGATAATCTTGCGCTTGATGCGCTTCTCCGGCGTGAGAAAAAATCCGCGCGCGAGCTGCATGGTGAGCGTGGAGCCACCCTGCTGCTTCTGGCCCGTGATTACATCGCGGTAAATGGCTTCCACCAGCCGCCAGTAGTTGACTCCGCTGTGCTCAAAGAAGCGGCGGTCTTCAATGGCGAGCACCGCCTGCACAAGGTTGGGTGGAATCTCGTCATAGCTGATGAGCCGGCGCTTGGTGCGGTTGGCGTCGTCGCTCAGGCCAGTGATGAGCAGCGGCTCAAGCTCGTAGCTGGAGAGCGGCTGGCCGTGGTCGTCGGTGATGGACGCAACAACGCCGGAGCCGATCTGGATAGTCGCGCCGTCTTGCGCGTGATACGACTGCGGCCCTGGATGCACGGTGATGCTCTGTGCGCCCTGTGAATAGGTTCCCAGCTGAGACGATTGCGAAGCGCCGTCGATCGAGTAGCCGGCTTCGCGCAATTCATTGGCGATCAGGCTCACGCTCAGCTTTTGCGCAGGACGCACCTCACGAGGGGCCGCAAAAATTTTGGCAGTGTCGGCGAACATGGGCTGTTTGAGCCGCTCGTCAACGATGCCTTGATATTTGAAGTAATAGAAACCGAAAACAGAAACGCACAAAGTAAGAATGACGCAAAAAGCAAGCAACGCAAGCAGCAAAGCCAACGTGACTTTGGGATGCCGCCCTCTGGGCCACGCAAATCGGATCTTCAAAGCCATCGAAACTCCTGAGACGCAGATGACAGGTTACAGATTTCAGATGACAGTCTTCCCTGGAGCTAGAGAGTGCCTTCCGCCATCAACCGTAACGTGTCTTCCTGGACGCGCTCTTTCAAAAGCGCGACTACCTCATGCAAAGCAACGTCAATGCTTGTCGATGTGGCGCGCGTGACCAGTTCCACAAATCCGCCCCCGGTTTTTTTGCCTACATTGATGCGATAGGGAATTCCTATCAGGTCAGCGTCTTTGAATTTGACGCCGGCACGCTCGTCGCGGTCATCCAGCAGCACGTCGAGGCCTGCGGCTTCCAGCTCGGCGGCGAGCGACTGACCGACTTCGGCGAGCGCAGAGTCGGACGAGTTGGTTACGGTGACGACGACCGTGAAAGGCGCGATGGAAGAGGACAGCCAGAATCCATTCTTGTCGTTACATTGCTCGATCGCCGCGGTGAGAATGCGCTCGATGCCAATGCCGTAGCTGCCCATGATGGGCATCACTTCCTTGCCGTTGACGTCGAGCACGCGCGCGCCCATTGATTCGGTGTACTTGTAGCCGAGCTTGAAGATGTGGCCCACTTCAACAGCTTTGCCGACGACGAGCTTGCCCGCGCAGGGTTTGCCGTCGTGCGCGGTTTGCGGGCAGGCCTCGCCCTCGTTGACGCTACGAATATCGGCGGCGATGGTCCACGTGAAGTCGCGGACAGGGACTACGTTGCGCAGGTGGTAGTCAAGCTTGTTGGCGCCGGCAACCAGGTTCTTGCGGCCTTCGAGTGATTTGTCGACAACAACGGTGAGCCCGTCTTCCAGCGGCTTCGCGTTATGGTTCAGGCCAACGGGCCCAAGGAATCCCGCCGGGCCGTTGAAGAACTGCGAAAGCTCCTCGGCCTGCATGGTGCGCAGATCGGCGCCACCAACGGCTCCTAGCAGCTTGGTCTCATTCACCTGATGGTCGCCGCGCAGAAATGCAGCCACGCCATGCCAAGTGTCGGGCTCCCCGGCAGTCCCGCGCTTCAGCGCCATGTAGGCAACGCACTTGATGTCCGAGGCGGGAGAAATCTTGAAAAACTCCGCCACGTCTGAGATGGCCGCGCACCCAGGTGTGCAAACCAATTCCGGAGTTCCATCCCCGGTGGGTTCCATTTCAGTGACAGCGTCGAGACGCGAAGTGGCTTTCTCGAGATTGGCCGCATAGCCGCACACGGAACAGCTCGCAATCAGGTCTTCGCCGGCGTCGGTGTAGACCATGAACTCCTGCGATTGCGAACCGCCCATGGCGCCGGAATCGGCATCGACGGCGACGAACTTGAGTCCGCAGTGCGTGAATATTTTGCGATATGCGGTGTCGTGCAGGTCATAGCTCTTGTCCAGACCGGCCTTGTCGATATCAAAGGAATAACTGTCCTTCATGGTGAACTGGCGCACGCGCATCAGCCCCGACTTGGGCCTCGGTTCGTCGCGGAACTTGGCCTGGATCTGATACCAGATTTGCGGCAACTGTTTGTAGCTACGCAGTTCGCTGCGCGCCATGGACGTCATGATCTCTTCGTGCGTCATGCCCAGGCATAAGTCGGCGCCCTTGCGATCCTTGAGACGGAACATATTCTCGCCCATGCCGGACCAGCGGCCGCTCTCGACCCACGGCTCCTTGGGAAGAATGGCGGGCAGATAAAACTCCTGGCCGATCTTGTCCATCTCTTCACGCACGATGGCGATGATCTTGTTCAGCGAACGTTGGCCGAGCGGGAGATAGTTGTAAATGCCCGCGCCGAGCTGGCGGATGTAGCCGGCGCGGAGCAGGAACTTGTGGCTGGCAACTTCAGCGTCTGTAGGAGCTTCGCGAAGGGTGGGAATAAATAGCTTGGACCAATGATGCATGGCGATGAGAGCGTGCTTTCCCGTCCGCGCACCGCCCCAGCGGCGACGACCTGTCGATGGGGACCCCGGTGGCTTTGCGGACGCAGGGCGAGATTGGAGCAGCTACTATTCTAAATGTTCGCGGACGGTTGAATGGCAAGCGCTGGTCAACCAGTGGCAAGCTGCCTCTGCGGCGACGCCCAAAAAAATTGCCACGAAGAGGGAATCGCAATCAGGAAGCCGCTTAGGAATGCTCCGAACAGGCCGTCGACCGTCCCTCAGGGACTAAAGCCCGCGTTCGTTTTGTGGCGCTCGCGGAGCAACTGAAGTCGTGCCCTGATACAAAACCTTCGAGGACCCGGACTGGAATGAATCTTTCCGCAACCTGTAAAGTCGTGCCCTTTCAAAACATAGACTTATTCAGAGGTTCATTATGCACGCATGGCCCCGAAAAGAGCCTTTTCGAGAGTTTCCAGGACGATCTGATTGGACCGATTGTCCTTGACCGCGATCCGCAGGGCGCGGGTACCAAGACTCGTGCCCATGGAAGACACATCGCGCAGATACACGCCCGATTCGCGGCTCTCCCTCACCAAAGCTTCAACCGTGGGATGCTCCTCCTCCAAATGGAACATCACAAAATTCGCTCTCCCCGGCACAATTTCCTGAATGCCAAAGCTGCGCAGGCCATCGATCAACACTTCTCGCAACCAGATGGTTTCCAAATATCTTTCTGCGTAGTAAGCAGGGTCTTCCAGGGCGCGAACGGCAGCTACCTGTGCCACCAGGCTGACCGCCCATGGCGGCGTCCACGGAATCAGGTCAGCCAACTGGTGCATCGGCCCGCACAGGTAAGCAGCGCGCATCCCGCTGAGCGCATACACCTTCGACATCGACTTGCAAACCAGCACGCCCTCGCTGCTCGCTGCAAATCGTTCCAGAGATTCATCCGGTCCCAAGTACTCCAGGTAAGCCTCGTCGATCCAAACACGCGTCTGCGCCGGCGCAGCCTGGAGCACGCGTTCCAGATCGATGCGCGCAATGTGGCGGCCGGTAGGATTGTTGGGGTTCACCAGCACGATCAGGTCGTAGCCCATGCGAATCCGCGCTCCGAGTTCCTCAAGATCGACAGCATATCCGGTGTTGCGCGACAACACCATCCGATCCACTTTGCAGCCGATCACATTCAACAGCACGTGCACGTACTCGCCATACGTAGGATCGAGAATCAGGACGCGCGATTTGCCGGTCAGCCATTGCCGAAAAGCCAGGTAGATTAGATTGGACGATCCTGCCCCCGGCAAAATGTTCTCCTCGGAAACGCCCCTGGCTCGCGCAATTGCCTGCTTCATTCCTTCACACTGCGTGGGCGGCGACGTTCTCATCAGCCAAGGCAAATGATCGCGCATCGCATCCAGCACCTTCGGCGACGGCGGAAACCACGCGTCCAGAACATCGGCGTTGATTACGGATTCTCGGCGCTCCAGGGCTTCAAAGCCCGTCCCAATGGCCTCGAAAAAAGCGCCCCCGTGAAAACAGCAAGCCGGCTTAACGAAAGGGAAGCCAAGATCCCACGTCACATCTTTCAACAGCTTCTTGTAATGCTCGTGCCCGCGTTCCGCAAGTTTTCTGATCGGGGCTACTTGAGTCTCGAGCAGCTCAAAATGAACCGCACCGCATTCGATGGGAAAATTCAGCAGCCTCAATCCAAATTTCTGATACATGCCGACGACTTCTTTGCGGCCCATCACAACAATATGTGTGCCGCCCTTTTCCTCGATCCATCGGAAGGCGGCACAGATCAAAATTTCGGCGAGCCTGCTTCTGCGATGCGGCTGAGCGACGGTAAGCACGCGCTCCTCGTACAAGCCGTCGTCGAATTGAACCGGCAAATCCTCTCGCGACGCATATTTGTCGATCGAATACCTGCCAAAGCCCGGCGGAGTGATGCTGATGAAGGCGGCCAGCTCACCATCGACGTGGGCAACAATGTATTCATTAAACGCATCGAGCGGATCGCTCAGCATCCCTTCCGCGTTCTGCGGGTGCTGGCCCAGTTCAACGGCGTATACATCGTGGCGCATCGCGTAAATGGCAGGCCGGTCCGTCGGCGTTGCCATCGAGATGCGCGTCTTTCTGTGCTGTGCAATCGACATGCATTCGTCCTTTATCCCTGATGTAAGCGCATGGCCCAAATCTGAAACAGCATGCTATCTCCGCAACCAGTGGAGAAAGAGCGCCAGAGCACTTACTTGCGTGAACGTGGTAACCGCGATGAAAGCCAGCCAGAACCGCGGGCTCGGCAACACCTTGAGCACGCGATTGAACAGCGGGTTGCTCCAGCCGAAAGATAAGTCGAAATTCGGTACGAACTTCCCCATGGGAGAAGCGGCCAGGGCATGATGCTTCCAATGCTGCTCCGGGCTCAGTGCCAGGCGGTACCGTTGCAGCAGTTTCACCGCAGCCGGCTTGCGCGCAGGCGGCGTGTGCGCCCAACGATGGCACAGCATGGCGTAACCGCCCACCAGCGTGAGCATTCCCCAGGCGGCAAAAACCTCGCGATAGCGAAACTGCAGCAGCGCAAGCGGCGCGACGGTGTTGATGACCACCAGGGGATTGAGTTCCCCCAGCAGGTCATACACCGGCTTGCGATGAATGGTATTGATCCAGCGCGGAAAATGGTGGCTTTGAAAAGTGATGAAAGCCTCGCCCACCACCGGCAGCTTGGTAAACTCCTCCGCATCCAGCGCGTAATGCATGATGGTTGAATACATGTTCACCCACACCAGGCTTATGCCAAGGCACAACAACATTGCCGGCCAGGGATAAAACCAAACGCCGGCCACGGTTGCTGCGATTGCGCATACGATCCACGTCCAGACCAGGGGACGGTTGGGGATCGTGTAATCGAGCTCTTGGTCGATCATCGGGTAAGGCACCTTCCGTGAGATGGGAAGTCGAGCGCAGCAATGAATTTGGGGAAAAGCGAATGATAGAGACAATATGCCTGCGGACTTTCGCTCGTCAATAAATCTTGACGGGTGGTTGGCCGCACTGGGTGCCCTCCAGAGCCCGCCCTGAGCTTGCCAGACGGCTTCTTCTGCCGCGGCAGTTGGGGGCCCGGAGTCGCATTTTTCTCAATGACAGGAGCAGGCAATTCGTTGCTCTTTGGTCGCTGCTGCCTTCGTCATTAGATCAGCTCCACGCCCCACAAATCATGCAGGTGCAGCACGCCTTCGACTGCGCCGGTCGCGTTTACCACGATCAGCGAGGTGATCTTGCGCTCCTCCAGGATTGCCAGCGCCGTTGCGCCCAGTTCGCTCGACGCAATGGTGCGGGGGTGGGGATTCATGGCTTCGCCCGCCGTGCGGCTCAGCGCAGCGCCGCCTTCGCGCTCGAGCAACCGGCGCAAATCGCCGTCGCTGATGATGCCCCGCAGTTGGCCTCGCTCCTGCACGGTGGTGAGGCCGAGCTTCTTCGACGACATTTCGTAGATCACGTCGGTCATGGGCGTCGAAGGCGCAACTACCGGAATGGCGTCGCCCATATGCATTAGTTCGCTCACCCGCGCCAGCCGCTTGCCCAGCTTGCCGCCGGGGTGCAGCTCGGCGAAGTCTTCCGCGCGGAAACCCTTGCGCAGGCTGACGGCGATGGCCAGCGCGTCGCCCAGAGCCAGCATGGCGGTGGTTGAGGCGGTGGGCGCGAGATTCAGCCCGCATGCCTCGCGCTCCACGCTGCAGTCGAGCGCCACATTGCTGGCCTGCGCCAGCGTTGAGCTGAGGTCGCAGCAGAAGCTAATCAGTGCGTCGCCCTTGCGCTTGAGCGTGGCAAGCAGGCATAAAATCTCTTCCGTCTCGCCGCTGGCCGAAAGCGCGATGACCACGTCACCCGGCATCAGCATTCCGAGGTCGCCATGGACGGCTTCGGCGGGATGGAGAAACATGGCCGGCGAGCCGGTGGAACTGAGCGTAGCGGCAATCTTCTGGGCGATGATCCCGCTTTTGCCCATGCCGGTAACGATCACGCGGCCGTTAGACTCGCCGCACTGCAGAATGAGGTCGACGGCGCGCGCGAAGGCCGCGGACATAGGCCCCTCAAGCCGGTCGGCCAGGGCCAGCAGCGCCGTCGCCTCAGTGCGGACCAGCGCTGCGGGCTGCAATGAATCATCTTCGTGCAAGGGGTCCATCGGCTTTTGATGGTACCACCTGCGGGCGCATACCGTGTGGCAGACGCCGCTTGCGCGGGCACCTGCGGTGCGGCATACGCCGCTTGCGCGGCAGGGGGTTCGTTGTGTCCTGCCCTTGCGACAAAAGAAAGTCGAAAGGACGAGCGCGGAGCTTTTCGATGACAGGAAAACATTTCTTGCTCGTACAATAGGAGAGAGGTCTTGTCCGCGGTGAAACGCAACACGTTGGTTTTGTCGGCTGTGCTGTTCATCTTTGCCACCTTTGCCTGGGCGGGGTGGGCGAACTTTGAGTACCGCAAGCAGGCGGCCGAGCGGCTGCTGGCTTCGGCGGCCAGGGGCGAACTCGTGGTGGACGCGGCGAGCGGCGCGCCGGAGTATACTTCGCCGCTGACCGGCAAGCCTGCGCCGGCTTTTGAATTGGAAGACTTGAGCGGGAAAAAAGTGAGGCTGGAGAGTTACAAAGGAAAGGCCGTGCTGGTGAACTTCTGGGCCACGTGGTGCGCTCCGTGCAAGATCGAGACGCCCTGGCTGGTGGAACTGCGCGACCAGTACGCAGCGCAGGGGTTCGAGATTCTGGGCGTTTCTGCCGACGACATCGACCGCGACGACGCAGCGAAGTTGGCCGGGGAGAAGAAGGAAATCGCGCACTCCGCGGCGCAGCTCCATATTTCTTACCCGGTGCTGATCGATGGCGGCTCGCTGGACAAGGCTTACGGCGGGCTCGATGAGCTGCCCATGTCCTTCTTCGTGGACCGCGACGGCAAGGTGGTTGCTGCGCAAATGGGCCTGACTTCGAAGGAAGACATTGAAGGAAATATCAAGAAGGCGTTGGGGAACTAGGGACTAGGGACTAGGGACTGAGGGACTAGCCCACAGTCCTCCGGACTTGGGAGCAGGGTTGATGGTGCGAATGAATGTGATTGCGAAGGCATTGGGATTCGGCATGGGGCTGGCTGCGCTTGTGGCATTCGGCCAAGTGGACTCGCCGAGCCGGTCGGTGTTGAAGGGCGCGGCGGTCGAGTACATGTATCCCGAGCAGGTCACGGTCGCGGCTGGCAAGCCCAGCGGCGTGGCGCTTCACTTTCGCATTGCGCAGGGGTTGCACATCAATTCGCACACTCCCAAGGATGAGTTCCTAGCAAACTCAGTGTGTATACCGAAGAGTTTGTGATTCAGGCGAAGATTGTGGCCGCGGCAGGGAATCATCTGGTCGAGGCCAAGCTGCATTTCCAAGCCTGCGACAAGAACGTCTGCCTGCCGCCAAAGACGATTCCGGTGGCGATTGACGTGATTGGAAAGTGAAAAAGCAGGGAACAGGGATTAGGGGACAGGGAACAGGAAATTCCGCCCTGATTGAGCGGGTCGAAGCTAAGTCCTTTGTTTCAGAAAATCCGAAAAAACGGAAGATGCGTAAGTCCTTTGTTTCGGTGGGTGTAAATGCTAATTCTGGGTGTAACCTATTTAGCTTCATGCGGTTGCAGCGAAAGTGGGGGAGGGGTGGGGTGCATCTTCCTTCTTGCCCTTTTCCGAGGCCGGGGTGGGTCTGCCGGGGTATTCGATCTGGCCGAGGTCTGACATACAGACATTGTGCGCCGCCGGATCGAAATTATCTGCAAAGTAGATTCGAGGTTTCCCAGGTCTCGGAAGCGAGACCTTGGGCACCCTGGAGTGAACCCCCAAAGTGAGACATTTTAGGAAGTCACAGTTTGCAGCGAATGGGGGGCTGCAAATGCGAAGGAACAGGAGTTACACGGAGGAATTCCGGCGTCTTGCGGTAGCGCGGA
>JBEKFD010000014.1:0-41431 GCA_050013495.1 Occallatibacter sp.
CGCAGCCGGATCGATCTCGAAGACTATCGTGAGGGCCTGGCCAACCTGGCCAAAGTCTGGTAACTCAGGCCGCGCAAACAACTCGCTTCACCCGAATCAGCTTCTCCGGCTTCCGCGTCTGCACAATCTCATACGCCGATTGCATCCGCATTAGCGTATCCATCTTCACGCCGAACGCCTTCTCGATGCGCAGCGCCATATCTCCCGACAGCCCAGCCTTTCCATTCAACAAGCTGGACAACGTGGGCCGCGAAACGCCCAACGCCTGCGCCGCCGCCGTCACTGACAAACCATACGCCTCAACAATCTCTGTCTTGATGAAATCTCCGGGGTGCGGCGGGTTTTTCATGTGCATTGCCATTTCCTCGATTCCTATCGGAGGCCGCCCCTTTATTTCAGATCGGATGCCCTCAGCGGCTTTCTCGCTCCGTGCCGAATATGAAGTACCGACACCGTAATGCGCCGCTCATCGACTTCGTAGATGATTCGATAAACGTGCGGCTTGTTCCCGAACAGCAAGTGCCGCAACCCTCGCTTCAGCTTCTTGCCCTCTGGAGCGAGCGGGCACCTGTTGGGATAGGTTGCCAGACTGAAAGCGGCCGATTCCAGATCGTTAAACCAGCGCGCAGCAGCCTGAGACTCCTCTGCGTTCTTCTCCACGTAGAGAATCTCTAGATCGCGAGCCGCGCGAGCGGCAAACTCAACGTGGTATGCCATGCTTGCGGCGAATCCGGTCAAATACCGCCCTTGCGGGTTGAGTGCGGCCATGCGCAACGTCGTCCAAACCTTGACGGATCCCCTCCTCCGCATCGGCCCGCGCGGCAATGTCCAGCAAACGCTGGTACCCTTCAGCATCCTGCACAACGGCAGCTGCCTTTCCATTTACAGTCAGCACCACGGGGCGCTTGGTCCTCTTCAGGCGCTTCATGAAGTCACCGGATGCCCGTCGAAACGCCGTCAGCGATTGAATGTCGCTCGTAATGTCCAGCATATTCACCTCGATTATTGAGCACCTTTTAAGGTGCTACCAAAATATATCATCTCCGTAAAGTGCAAAATGAAAACCTATGCCGGGCGCCCCAAGTCTCGCTTTGTCAACTCAAGCCGTGCACACCACCCGCCGCGCCCGAATCAGTTTCTCCCGCTTCCGCGTCTGCGCAATCTGATAGGCCGACCGCATCCGCATCAGCGTGTCCATCTTCACGCCGAACGCCATCTCGATGCGGAGAGACCAATCTCCCGGCAATCCGCCTGTCTTGACCGTGCAGAAACTACCTTGTCTCAAACAAATTACATAGTCAGCGTCCCGCGAGAAAACGGGGTTGCCATTGGCTGATCTTTAATTGATTCTGTAAGTCGAGCAATATGAATCAGATAGAGAATTCCACTCGATTGCCACCCAAGCCGGCCGGTTTGGCGCGAGCATTGCTATCAATATGGGCGAGCTTCCATCTTCAGGTCCTAGCCCTCCGACTGCCGAAACAGCTCCGCAAACTGCAGCCCGCGGCCCCTACCCATCGAAAGAGGCGTGATTATAGATCGCCACGATATAGATCGCATCGCCCGCTGGTATCTCGCGCTGTGTTTGGGGACGCGGTGAAACGCAAGGCCAGTCTATTCGGCTAAATGGGTTATTCAAACGAATGAAATTACAGTGTCGAATTCTTGGTGGGTGATAACTCCCCAGTAAGTCAAGGACGACTGTGTCCGCCGTTCGATGGAAGAGAAAACAATGAAGATATTTGGGAATTCACTGAAGCCGCAGTCGAGGCAGTTTCCGCAACCTTCAGCCAGGCAATGAATCCGGCAACGCTTGACTCCGCTCCCGCCGGAACGCGGCTCACCTTCACACTGAGAGATTCAGGCGGAAATAATGTGGAAGGCACCGTAGCCATGAATGCCGCAAATACGGTGGCGACTTTTACGCCGACGGAGTCCGCTCTGCGCGAGGACGAAAGATACACTGCCACGATTACGCGAGAGGCCGAGAGCGCCGGCGGCACTGCAATTTCCGATCCCGTTGAATGGCGCTTCACAACCAGCGCCAGGCCGTTTACCGGTCAGGCGCCAGTCAACCTTGGCACCGCAGGCACCTTTGCGATTCTTACAAAAACAGGCATCACGGACGTCTATGCTTCTTCCATCGTTGGCAATGTCGGCACCAGCCCAATCACCGGCGCTGCTCTGCTGTTAAGGTGCACTGAAGTGGCGGGCATGATTTACACAGTGAATGCGGCCGGCCCGCTGCCATGCAGAACCATCAGCCCCAATTCATTGACCGTTGCCATAGGCGACATGGGGTTCGCGTACACCAATGCAGCAGGGCGATCGATTCCCGACTTTACTGAATTGGGCGCCGGGGAAATTGGCGGACTCACACTTGTTCCTGGCCTATACAAGTGGGGTAGCAGCGTTTCAATCTCGACGGATGTAACGCTCTCGGGCGGGCCCAACGATGTATGGATCTTCCAGATAGCTGGGCAACTGAAACAGGCAAGCGCCAGCAGGGTAACTCTGGCAGGAGGAGCGCAGGCCAAGAACATCTTCTGGCAGGCCGGCGACGTGGTGTCCATTGGAACCACCGCCCACTTCGAGGGAGTGCTTCTGGCTAAAACACTGATCGCCGTCAAGACCGGCGCGTCGGCGAACAGCAGACTACTGGCACAGACCGCAGTTACTTTGGAACAGAACGCAATCACACAACCCACGCAATAACGGGCATCGGCGGGCCGCCCACCCTTTCAAAGAGAACGCCGGGGGCGTTCGACCGATCGGTCTGAAAACGGCGAAGTTGCCATGATGATAAGTAGCCAAGTGGTCATTGCCAAGCGCGCTTTTTTGTGGCCACTCTAGTTCTGTGCATCTCACATCACTTTCTATAAGAAGTCTTTCGATGGGCCTCGCGTCGGTCGTCGGGCCGGCGTGGCTCACCGGCCCCCCGCTGTGGCTGAATCTATGGGCAGTAGCTTTGTTCGCTTTCGGCCTCGTGGTGACATTGAGAAAAAACCAGCCGCCCGCCTCCGCCGTGGACAGGATCATCCGCTTCGGGCCAATGTTCTTTGCCGTTCCTCTCGGCTTCTTCGGCATGCAGCACTTCGCATTCTTCGAAGCAGTCAAGCCCGCAGTGCCGGACTGGATGCCGTGGCCCTCATTCTGGACTTATTTCGTTGGCGCCGCCCTCATCGCCGCGTGCCTGAGCATCCTCACCGAAATTAAAGAGGACTGGGCGGGTTGGTCGCTGGGCATCATGTTCGTTCTGTTCCTGCTGACGATTTACCTTCCCAGCCTTGTAGAGAACCCGCACGACCGGTTCGCGATTTCGAACCCCCTGCGCGACGTGTCGCTCTGCGTGGGTGCATTGGCCCTGGCCTTGACTAGGACCAGAACCCGGAGCACGAAAGGCCGGCAGCAGCGTCTTCGATGGCTGGCGACGGCGTTGCGCTGGATATTTGGCGCAACCATCCTCTATTTCGGAGTGGAGCAGTTTCTGCACCCTGAGTTTGCCCCCGGCGTGCCGCTGGAAATGCTGACACCTCCCTGGATGCCCGGCCGCATCGCGTGGTCCTGGTTCGCAGGAGTCGTCCTCGTTGCCGCCGGTCTGTGCATCCTCGCCAACAAGCGCGCGCGCTGGGCGGCAACCGCGGTGGGAGTTCTGTATCTACTGTTGGTGGTCTTCGTTTACATGCCCATGGAATTCGCCCATCCCTCGGTCGAGATCAGCGGAGAGCTGGACTTTCTAGTCAACACGCTTGCTGTGGGCGGAACTGCGCTCCTGGTGGCAGGCGCACTAGAATGAAGCTTTCCAAATAGGAAGGGACGGAAAGGAGGCTGCATCCGATGGTCTTCACCAAGCGCCTGCGTGAGGGCGTGATGCGCGGAGAAATCACCACCAGCATCCGCATCTGGACAAGCCCGCATGTGAAGGTGGGCAACCGCTACAGCATGGGCGAGGGTGAAATCGAGATCGAGGCCATCACCCCCATCGGCTTTCCCGACATCACTCCGGAGATGGCGCGGGAATCCGGATTCCTTGGCGTACTCGATCTGCTCAAAGTGGCCAAGCACGGCAAGGGCAGCAATGTTTACCTCATCCGCTTTCACTACATACCTCCGCGCGCAAAGAAGGCCATCGCCGTGAATAAGCCCGAGCCGAAAAGAGCGAAGAAGCCCGGTTAGACCATCGTCCTGTAACGCGCAGGCAATAACGCGTACGCGCAGTGTGGCGCTTTTGTATTGACAAGCAGCGCCGTCTGGTTTCCCATCGGTCCATGCGTCGCGAGTTGCCTTCCCCCCTCAGCAGCAAATCAAGCTGTGCCCATTGGAAAGCCAGGCAGTTTTCCGGCTTTTGCGCGGCGGTCATCGCGTCTTCTCTGATCCTGCTCGCCAGCGGATGCACCACGCTGCGCGCCGGAAAGCATCCGGATACGTTTGCTACGGCGGCCAACCTGGTGGTTGAGAACGCCACCAATGCCTATCAGGGCGCCATCGACCTGCACGACCGCGAACAGGTCTCCAACGGTGTACTCAAAGTCGAGGCGGACGAGGAGTGGAGTTACAACCAGATGAAGCCGCTCATCGCGCCTGAAGGACTGAAGACGCGCACCAAGATTCTGGATGGACTGAAGCTCTATGCGAAATCGATTTCCGATGCGGCGGCCAGCGTCGATTCGCCAGCGCTCTCGTCAGCGGCAAAATCCACCGCGGGCGACCTGAAGGACCTGGGCTCAACCATCGACACCGATGCGGGGGGAAGCAAGACCGGCCTTGCGCTCAGCACGGAAATGGCTAATGGAGCCGCCACGGCGATGCTGGCGCTGGGTGAATCCCTCGCGGCAAAAAAGGTGAATGCCGCGCTGCCCGCGATCACCACGCAGATGGACCCGCACATAGCAACGCTGTGCGATGTGCTCACCAGCGACATCGCCGTTCTTCGCAGACAAACGAAGAAGGACTACGATGATCTGGCGCGACAACAGTGGGCCTTCATTACCATCAACAAAGCCAAGCTGTCGCCGCTTGAACTCCGCGACGAGATCGATAAGCTTCCCTCGTACCGAAAGGACGAACAGAGCGCGGACGACAAGCTGGGTGCTCTCGACGACGCCATCAAGAAGCTTAAAATGGCGCATCACGACCTGATGGATGCCGCGAACAGCAAAGATCCGGAAGCCTTGAAAGACAAACTCACCGACTTCGAAACTGCCGGAGACAACCTGGGAAATTTCTATCAAAGCCTGTCCGCGAAGAGCTCGAGCGGCGACAAGTCCGGAAGCGGCAAATCGAGCAGCGACAAATCAACCGACACAGATAAAAAGGAATAAACCCCGATGTCTACCTCGCCTGCAAACTCCGACCCTACCGAAGGCCAGGTCTATTCCGCCTACCAGAGCCTGCTTGACCTCCTCAATGGCGCTTGCGAATCAACATCCGATCCGCAAGCCGTGATGGCGCTGAACGATGCCGCGCAGGCTCTTTCCGACATGTTGAGCAACGAAAACGAAATCGTTCTTGAAGCGAACACCGCGGCCTTTACTGCGCTGACGCCGGAGATGAAGACGGCCAACGATGCCTTGAAAAAACTGAAAGATCAGACGGACGCGATCGCCGCCAAGATAGGAACCGCAGGCAAAGTATTTGCAGCCATCGACGGCGTGCTGCAGCTTACGGGCAAGTTCCTGTAGCGCATCTTGAACGAAAAGCACAGGCCTTCACAGCGCTGAACAATTCTGCGCCGGTGCCATTTCTCACGCGTGTTGCGCCTTCGCTAGCAAGACCATCACCGTGCTCCACTCCATCGGCCCCTGGTGCATGGCAAACACCTTGTCTACGGCCAGGTTTTCCCGCTTCACCGCCTGCGCAACCTCAAACATCAATTCCGGATCGTAGAGGCTGCCATCGGCGTTCAACGCCAGCGTGTCGCTCGCGTAAAGCAAGCGGTGCTCGGGAAAGTAAACCATGTATTGGCGCTCCGTGGATGCGCCGCGCAGCGGATACAGTTCCATGCGATTGGCGCCGTTGCCCACCTCTTCGCGTTTGGCAACAATCTTCCAAAGCGGCTTCGTTGTCCTCTTCGCATTCTCGAGCGCGTCGCGGTCCAGCGCATGCGGAGCGCTCACTATCTTGTCCAGCAGCGGCCGATTCAAATCGAGAATGAAAACAGGCAGTCCCTGGGCAACGGCAGCGCGCACTCCGCCGGTGTGGGGCCATGAGTCCGACGTCGATAGCACCGCCGCGATCGGCAATGCCGGATAGCGCCTCCGAGCCTCGTCCAACACGCCCTGCGTGTAGACTTCAGAAATCGGCGCCTCTAGAATCACAATTCCATCCGGCTCTTTTACGATGGTCGAGTTCCATGCGCCGGGAAACAAGTCAATCCCCGGCGCGAGCACAGTGTCTGTATTCGCGTGAAATGGCCGCTTCCATCCCGGATGCGCTGCGCTGATTTTCGCGACCTTCGCATCCATAGCAAATGCCTTCTCGTCAATGGCGACATTGAATTCCACGTTGAGCGCCTGCTCTGAGCGCCATACCGCGCCGTTCCGTTCCTCAACCAAATTGGTGGGAAAGGTGATTCCGTCAACCAGATCGAAATTGTCAAAGTAAACCCGCTGCTCCACATCGCCCCAGAAATACCAGAAGTCATGAAACTCCTGCGTTGTCTCCACGGCGTCGGGAAGATGATTGTAAGGATTCAAAAGCACCCGTACGGGAACGTGTTGCCAGGTGAATGCAACAACGGAATGGGCGGCTCCGCGCGCCATCTCAGGCACAGCGAAATGTAGATCGTCTGCTCCGGCCGCAGTCAGCAGCACACGCGCCGGGCCCAGCGCCAGCCGCTCGCGCGCTTCATCCTGGCTCGCCAGGCCGCAGGGCGAATCTCCATCCTTGGTGTGATACGCGCCTCCTCCGGGGCCCACGATGAGCGTCGATTCAATGTCCTGCTGGTTCGGATCGCTTTCCGGCCAGGTGGTCTTGGACTCCGTCAACACCCGCTTGCCTGCCAGGTCGAGCGTGATCACGCTGCGTTGATACGAGGTAATGAATGGCTCCTGCCGGTACGATTGCTCGGCGAGCAGTGTGTGGCTCACCATGCGCAGGCGCACGCTGTTCAGCTTTTCGAGCTTGTCGCGGCCGCCCATCGCCTCAAGCGCCAGGCCCACGCACTGCTGCGGGCTTAGCCGCTCGCATCCCGGTTGAGCCGCGAAACGCCCCCCTGCTTGCGCGTGAGCAGCCATGAATGAAACCACAATGAGAAAAGCACACAGGTAGAGCCTTCGCATCCCAATAGCACCCCATTGGATTATTGACTGTGGCGCATAAAAGGCGTCACATCTCACGTCTCTGTTCCTGCCTTTATCACTGCTGCAAAACGACCGAATCGCCTTCCTTCAGTCCGCTGGTAATCTCCGTAACGCTGCCGTTGGAAAGGCCCACCGTTACCGGCACTTTGCGCGTGCCGTCCTTCTCGCTCTTGTCCGGAATCTCTACCGACGCATTCTTCTGGTTGTCGTAAGTCACTGCATTCTCCGGCACCGTCAGCACGCCCTTGTGCTCATCCAGCAGAATCTCCGCGTTGGCCGTCATCAGCGCCTTCAGTTCGCCGCCGGGATTGTTGATGGAAACGCGCACTTCGAACGTGGTCACGTTGTCTTTCTCCACGCCCATGGGGGAAATCTTGGTGACTTTGCCGTTGAAAGTTCTGTCGCGAAAGCTCTCCACCTTAATGCGCGCAGGCTGGCCCATGTAAACGTGCGCAATGTCGGCCTCGTCCACTTTGCCGTCGACATACACTTCGTTCACGTCGCCCTCGGTCATCACCAGCGTGGCCGTCGAACCCAGCACCAGGATGGAGCTGACCGCGTCGCCGATCTCCACGTCGCGCGACAGAATCACGCCGTCCATGGGCGCGACAATGGTCGTGTATCCAAGCTGCTCTTCGAGCTGCTTCAGGCTGGCCTGGGCCTGCGCCACCTGCGCCCGCGCCTGCTTCAGCTTGGCCGTATCCACGCCGATTTGCGCCTTCGACGAGTCGCGCCGCGTCAACGCTGCCAGGTACTCTTTGTTGGCATCGTCCAGCGTTTGCCGGCTCACAATGCCTTCCTTCTGCATTTCCAGGTTGCGGTCGAGCGTGGCCTTGTACATGGGCAGATCGGGCGCGGCGGCGTTTACCTTGTCCTGCTCCACGTTGGCTTCATAGGTGCCCACGTTGGCCTCGGCGCTGGCCAGTTGCGCGCGCTGCGCTTCAACCTGCGCCACAATCTCCTGCTGGTCCAGTTGCGCCAGTTCCTGGCCCTTTTTCACTTTGTAGTTGATGTCCACATACAGCTTCTCCACAATGCCGGAAGCCTTGCTTTTGACCTCGACCTTGGTGATGGGCTGAATCTTTCCCGTCGCCACAACGGACCGCGCCACATCTCCGCGTGCAACCCTGGCCAGCCTGTTCGGGTCCACAGTTGAGCCCTTGGCCAGCCGCACGATATACACCGCCGACGCCAGCAGCACCACGGCCACCAAGATGCTCAGCCCGATCCAGAACCCTTTGCCTTTGCGCGACGCAGCCACACCAGCCTCCGAACGTGATAAACCCCCGGCTCCCGGGGAGCAACAATAATTGAATGAACAATCCTATTTTCTCAGACGGCGATGGCTTCACAGACAACAACGCCGCTTTGAAGTGACCCGATGTTCACAATTACGCATTGCTGCCGACCCCGGTTCCGGCCCTCCACCCGGAACAGACCCTGGCCCCACTGCGTATCATGCTCTTAGCAGCACACGCGCCGTCCAACCCCAATGCAGACGTTTTCTGACACTCTCGGCCAGGTCTATCGCGCCATCGTGGCCAACAAGTTGCGCACCTTCCTGACCATGTTCGGCATCGCCTGGGGCGTGGGCTCGTTGCTGGTCCTGGTCGGCCTCGGCGAGGGCTTTCGCAGCGGCCAGCACCGGCAGCTTTCGCAATTCGGCAACGACGTTGTGATGATGCAAGACGGCACCATCCCCGCCGTAGCTAATCAGCACACCGGGATGAGGCCATATCAGTTCACCCTGGGAGACGAAGACGCGATCCGCGCCTTGCCGCAGGTACGCCAGGTAACGGCCACGCTCAACCGCGGCGATCTTTACGAGGTCAGCGCCTGGTCCAACGCCTCCGGCTTGGTTTTCGGAGTGCAGCCCAACTTTGCTTCCATGCGCTTTGTGCCGCTTGCCGAAGGCCGCTTTATCGACGATCAGGACATCGCCGATCGCCGCCGCGTCGCCGTTCTCGGCTCAAAAAGCGCAGCGCTGCTCTTCCTCGGACACCCACTAATCGGCGAAACCATCACCATAAACGACATTCGCTTCACCGTCGTCGGCCGCGTTGACCCCATCAGCCGCGGCAACAACGACTTCGACAATCAGAAGGTCTACCTCCCGCTCTCCACCATGGAGGAACTGTTCGCCATGAAGGGCGACAACATTGCCCGCGACGCCCTCACCACCATGCAATACCAGCCTGCCACCAAGGGCGATACATCGGCCTCCAAACCCGCCGTGCATCGCGTCATCGCCCAGCGCCACGGCTTTGACCCGGCTCTCACTGACGCCTTCACTGAATTCGACACCATTGAAGAACAGCACCTGATGGGCACCATCTTCACCGGCATGGATATTTTTCTCGGAGGCGTGGGCATTGTCACGCTCGGCCTGGGCGCGGTGGGGATTATCAACATCATGCTGGTCTCAGTCTCCGAGCGCACCCACGAGATCGGCCTGCTCAAGGCTCTCGGCGCCACCAAACGCAGCATCATGGCGCAGTTCTTTTGGGAGGGCCTTCTGCTCACCGGCATCAGCGGCATCATTGGCGTTGCCGGGTCAGGATTACTGATGTGGGTTCTGGCACAACTGCTAACCGGCAAGATGCCCGGCTTCGATCCGCCCCGCCTAGTTCCCTGGTCGGCAGCGCTGGCGCTGGGCGCGCTGGCGTTGTCTGGCATCGCAGCCGGCCTTTATCCCGCCAGCAAAGCCGCCGCGCTGGATCCAATCGAGGCGCTGCGGAGAGAGTGATAAAAGCAGCTATTAGCTATTGGCTTTTAGCTGGGTGCCTAAGAACGAAAGCCCGGGCGGCAATGCAGCGCCCACCGGGAGCTCTTGGCTAAAAGCTAAGAGCTAGAGGCTGAACACATGCTGAAAGACATTCTCGGCCAAGCCTGGGAGGCGATGCTCTACAACCGCCGCCGCACCGCCATCACCATGCTGGGCATGGCCTGGGGCATTGCAACGGTTGTGCTGCTGCTCGCCTATGGCGCCGGCTTCAGCCGCGCCATCGAGGCCATCTTCGCCCAGTGGGGCACCAACATGATCGGCTTCTTCCCCGGCCGCACCAGCGAACAGGCCGGCGGAGATAAGGCCGGCGTTTGGGTGAACCTCACTCTGGACGATGTGGACCGCGTCGCCAACGGTGTTCCAGGCATCTTTCTTATCTCTCCGGACGCCAACAAGGATGTCGCCGTCCAAAACGATCTCCATACCTACACGTGGACGGTCGACGGCGTGCTGCCCGTCTTCAACCAGATATGGAACCTCGATCTCGACCAGGGCCGCTTCTTCAACGGAGCAGAGGAGCAGCAACGCGCCCATGTCTGCGTCATCGGTTCCGAAGCCAAAATCAAGCTCTTCTCCGGCGGCTGGGCGCTGGGCGAATCGATCCGCATCAACGGCGAGATGTTCACCGTCATCGGCGTGATCGAACCCAAAATGCAGCAGGGCGACAACGACAGCAACCGGCGGATCTACATCCCCTTCAGCACCATGAGCGACATCAAGGACACTTACTACCTTGACGGCATCTGGTTCAACTATCGCGGCGACAACGAGCTCATCGAGAAGAGCCTTCGCCAGACAATGGGCGCCGCGCACCACTTTCGCCCCTCTGACCGCAACGCCATCTACGTGGCCAACGTCGCCACCCAGCTTCATCAGTTTCAGCTATTGTCCATCGCCTTGCAGGTTCTTCTTTCTCTGGTGGGCGCGCTTACGCTGGGCATCGCCGGCATCGGCCTGATGAACATCATGCTGGTTGCCGTGCAGCAGCGCACCCGCGAAATCGGCATTGAGAAAGCCCTCGGCGCGCGCCGTCACCACATCCTGCTGCAATTCCTGTTGGAAGCCCTGGCCATCACCGGCGTCGGGGGCGTCTGCGGCATCGCGCTGGCCTACCTGGTTTCCATTCTGGCGGGGCGCATCACGCTCTACAGCGCCATGGCAAAAAACGCCGAGGCCGGCGACATCCGGCTGCTCATCTCGCCCGGCACGGTCATTGTCGCCACCGTCATTCTGGCCATCACCGGCCTGGTCAGCGGCATGATTCCCGCCATCCGCGCCGCCAACCTGGATCCCATCGAGGCCCTCCGCTACGAGTAGCAGCCGTCCGCTGAGAAGATTGAGCCGGCGCTCCAGCCTAAAGATGCAAATCGAAGAACCCGGAGGGAGCATAGGGCTTTAGCCCTATGAAAAGCCGCAGAACTGCAGCGCCTTCAGGCGCGGGCCTTTGCAGGTTCAAAGGATTTGGAGGAAGTTTAGGACGCACAAATGCATCTTGCCAATCTCGCGGAGGCGTATCTTCGCCCTTACCCGAAGAGTGCAAGATGCTTGGTCTGGAATCCCCATGGGGAATGGGGAATCCGTTAAACCTGTTCGCCGGGCACTATGAGGTATAGGTGCTCAGGGTAGAGCTGATGTTCGAATACGCGGTGGTAAGTCCGGAAGCCAGCAACTTCGAAGTTGCGGTGCACCCAAGGCTGATCAGGCAAACGATCAAGGCGTACTCAACCATATCCTGGCCTTCCTCACGACTTGAAAGCTCCTGCAACCTCACATACAGCTTGAGCAGCAAAGTGTTCACGTTGTTCTTCCTCCACAATCTTTCGTCCCCGCCAGAGCCGGAGTATTGATTCACTAGCAATCCGGCTTCCGAATCTACCGTGGAGAGCTATATGTATTGAGTTCAACGAGTTGCCAAAAAGACGCTGGCCAAGAGCCCGGAAATCTGTAAACGGGTGTTTACAGTGGCCCTCCCGGCGGCCCGCTTCGTTTACATTACTATGCTGCTAAAGTGCTATTACCTTTGGAGTTACGCGACAGCCCTCGATCTTTCATTGAGGCTCTCCGCAATCCCCGCCAGCCTCCCGTAAGACTCGTGCCGATCCGCCGTATCATACGTATCCGTGACCACAATCAGCTCCCTGGCGCCGGTCGCGCTGACCAGCTTCTCGATGCTCGCCTGCACCGTGGCCTCCGACCCCACAATCGCCGCGCTCAGCCGGCTCTCTACCGCTGCGCGCTCCATCGGCGTCCACTTTCCCTCCATCGAGTCCACCGGCGGAAGCAGTTCCACCGCCTGGTTGCGGATGAGCCGCAGAAACCTCTGCTGCGGCGTCGTAAACAGCCGGCGCGCCGCGGCATCGGTTTCCGCCGCAATCACTTGGACTCCGACCATCAAATAGGGCTCGCTGAGCTCTTCGCTGGGCCGGAATTGATCGCGATAAAGCTCCGCTGCCACCAGCAGATACTCGGGCGCAAAATGCGCTGCAAACGCAAACGGCAGCCCCAGCCGCGCCGCAAGCTGCGCGCTGTAAACGCTGGACCCCAGCAGCGTAATCGGCACCCTGCTTCCCTGCCCCGGACACGCACGGACCACCTGCCCCGTCTGCTCCGGCCCAAGGAAAGTCCTCAGTTCCTCAAGCAGTTCCGGGAAATCGTCGCCGGTTTGCCGCAAATCCCTCCGCAGCGCACGCATCGTGTACCCATCCCCGCCCGGCGCGCGCCCCAGTCCCAGGTCGATGCGTCCCGGATACATGGCTTCAAGCGTGCCAAACTGCTCGGCCACCACCAGTGGCGCGTGGTTGGGCAGCATCACGCCGCCGCTGCCCACCCTGATCCGCTCGGTCGCGCCCGCCACGTGCCCAATCAGCACTGCGGTCGCCGAGCAGGCCAGGCCAGCGATCGAATGGTGCTCCGCCAGCCAGTAACGCGTGTATCCCCATTGCTCTGCCAGCCGCGCCAGCTCCACCGTCCGCGCAATCGCGCTCCCCGCCGGCTCTCCGGGGCGCATCGCCACCAGGTCCAGTACCGAAATCGCCAATCCACCGCCCGTTAATCCATTGTTTCGTAATCCACTCATATTCAGTTGGATTCCGCAGCGTCCGCTACGATTCTGACGCAGCCCATCCGCGCATTTTCCAGTGGCCGGTCAAGCTGAAGGTACGGGCTTTAGCCCGTACGTTCAATGAATCAAGATGAATCCGGGCTTCAGCCCCCGAGGGAGCCGTCCTTGAAACTGACCCAAAAGCCAATTCTTGGTCGAGTCAGAATGCAGATCACATGGTTCCGACCATTTGACCATCGATACGTGATACACATCACGCAACTCCTGGTTCCTGCGGTGCAACCATGTTCGGAGACCACGAATCTTTCATTCGCTTTGCCTATTCATTCCGGTTTCATTCATGGAGGCCGCTCGTGAACCTCGACCCATCCGCTTTTGTCGCCGACCCGTCCCTCGTTCAGGCGCTTGAGAAACAGGCTGTACCCATCCCTTGTGCCGAGGACCGCGTTCTTTTCAGCCAGGGAGACGACCCGGTCGGCTTATACGTTCTCAAGTCCGGGCAGGTCACCCTCACCATGAAGTCGCCTGCCGGCAAGGAACTCGTCACTATCCAGGCCGCGGACGGTTCCCTCCTCGGTCTTCCCGGCCTCATCGGCAATGAGCCTTACACGCTCAGCGCCATCGCCCACGCCGGCGCCGAACTCAACTTCGTCACCCGCGACACCTTCGCCGACCTCATGCGCACCGATCCAATGCTGGCTCTCAAGGTGCTCCAGGTGCTGGCTGCAGAAGTCCGCTCCGCGCGCAACGCCATGCTGCAACGTTCGGTCTCCAAGCCCCGGCGCAGCAGATTGACTGCCCCCCGCCGCGCCTGAGAAACTCAGGCCAATGCAATATCGCGGAAAAGTGGAATTTGCCCAGGAGCGGAAGATCCGCGAGCGGAACACCCGCATCTATCGCCTATGCCACTGGCCCATATGGATCTGGGTCTTTTTTCTTGCTCCCGGCCCTTTGACCTTTTCCCTATTTGCCCACGGCTTCACCCGTGCCAATGCGCTGTGGCTGGGCGCGGTGCTCATCGGCACCGGCATCGCCGGGCTACGTGGCAAGCTGCCCGGCGCCGAACCTAGGCCCTACATCCTGCGTTTCGATGAAGACCGCCCCAATCCCCTCTACCGCCGCGTCTGCTATACCTTCGCGTGGAGCGCTGTGCTCACCTTCGCCCTGCTCAATCTGGCTGGCCTGGTAGGCTCCGCCGTCACCGGCGTCTGGTACATGAGCCAGCTCTACCACTGGGTCTATTTCCCGCTCTGCGCCCTGATTCTGACTCTGGGTGCACTCGGCAAGCTGCCCCGCGTGGGCCCGTCTACCAGGACTGAAGGCTTGGAGCGCCGCTACTTCTACGGCTCGGTCTGGGCAGTCACCGCCGCCCAGACGCTGCTGCTGGTCCTGTGGAAGACGGTGCCGCATAACGAAGCCGGCAACATCGTCAAGCTGGCAGCCTACATTGCCGCGCTGGCTTTCATGGGATGGCTCTCAGCGCAAGGCAAGCTCTACCGCACCCGCCCCATCCTGCCCGGCGAAGTGATGGTGGAGTAGCGCAAAGGCTCCGGACTGCACATGCACAATCCGCCGAAGTAGATTCATCCGTGCCCCATCCTTGCGCCTTTTTTCCGGCGCAAGGTGGGATACGACGAACCCAATGGCGCGCAAGCGCCGTCTGCCCCACCGCAGGTGGTTATTTCGTTCCCTTCGGCGGTTTGTAGCCCGACCCTCCCGCTTTCTTCAGCGCGGCCGTGCTCTCCTCCGGCGACACCAGCGGCGTGAAGATGGAATGTTTCAACGCCCCACCGGCAAGAACGGCCAACTTCAACGCCACAGCGCTGACGGTGTCCGGCAAGTCAACGATCAGCACGATGTCGTGCTCGCCAAAGGAACCCCACTGGCCCACCACCGATCCGCCCAGCTTTTCCACGGCTCCGCGGATGACCGCCGCGCGGTCCTGCGGCTTCTTGACCAGCGCGGCAATGGCCTCGCTGGTATACGACGCTTGCACAAGGTAACTTGCCATTCTCTTTCTTCCTTTCAGAACCTCTTGAACTTTGCGAATTCAGGGGAGGCGGCAAGTATACATAGTGCGTCGCAGGCCTGTCGTATGAATTTCAGCCCTTCTCCGTTTCATCGCTGGAGGTGACGCACCGCAGACATCCGCGGCTCATCCTTGCGCCTTTTTTCTGGCGCAAGGGGGCAACCACGAATCCCCTGCCGCGCAAGCGGCGTCTGCCCCACCGCAGGTGGTCACGGCCACCAGTCCCGGAAGAACGTGCCGGCGCCGAATGAAATCTCCGCCAGCAGCTTGAGATTCTTCTTGTAACTCCGGGTAACGGTATATTCTTTTCCGCCTTTTACCCGCAGCCCGTATTCTCCCGTCGAGTACGGGATGATCTCTTCCACAAAGGAACCATTCACCAGCACCGAGCGATGGATGCGAATGAATCCATGCGATTGTAGCTTTTCTGCCGCCGCCGAGATCGACTCGCGAACTGAATACCAACAGTCGCCTCGCTGCAGCATCACGTTGTTGCCGTGCGCCTCGATCGCCACCACATCGCCAGGATGGATAAAGAGAATTCTCCCCTTTACCTTGATGGCCACTCGGGGAGACCAGGGCCTTGCGGGCGCCAGCAGCATGGGGAAGGCCTTTTTCGGCGCCCTCGGTGTTGGCCCCGCCATCGGCGTCAATTCAGGAGCATCCGGCAACTCAAAGGCAAGGGCCTTCATCTACGACTCCTGTTCATGCCAGCTATCGATACGCCCCGTTCGCCGCAGGCGATAACCGTAATCTACTCACGGTAGTGGTCTGAAACAATACCCACTTTCTGCACTATGGACATGACCACTCCGTTGGCTGGAATCTTGCCTCCCAGGCCGAAGCGGAAGGCTACCAGCCTCCTGCCGCGCAAGCGGCGTCTGCCCCACCGCAGGTGGTGCTAAACTCGGACTCGACATGCTGCTTGCAAGCCTGCTCGTGATCGCGGTTGCCTACCTGCTCGGCTCCATCCCGGTGGGCTACCTGCTGGTTCGCCTCTTCCGCCATCAGGACATCCGCGCCGTGGGCAGCGGCAACATCGGCGCCACCAACGTGCTGCGCTCCGGCGGCAAAGGTTTGGGCGCGGCCACCTTCCTCGGCGATGTGCTCAAGGGCGCATCCGCGGTCTATATCGGCGGCCTCATCGGCGTGCTGCTGGCCCCCGGCGCACAAGTCCGCAATATGCAGGCCCTGGCCGCACTGTCCGCAGTCATCGGCCATGTCTTCCCCATCTGGCTCCGCTTCAAAGGCGGCAAAGGCGTAGCCACCGGCTTCGGCGTATTCCTGGTAGCGGCGCCTACTTCCGCTCTCTGTGCAATCGGCGTTTTCGCGTTGATCCTGCTGCTCACCCGCTACGTCTCGCTGGCCTCCATTCTTGGCGCCGCGAGCTTCCCCGTCTTTGCCTGGTTGCTGGTCCGCGGAGAGCGCCCGCCGTTCTACATCGCCGTCCAGTTCGCCGTCTCCCTGCTCATCGTCGCCAAACATCACCAGAACATCCGCCGCCTGCTTACCGGCACGGAATCACGCTTCGGAGCCTCCTCCTCGCGAAAGAAGACAACTGCATGAGCCGCATCGCCGTCCTTGGTTCCGGAGCCTGGGGAACCGCCATCGCACTCGCCCTCTACCGCCGCGGCGGACACCAGATCACTCTCTGGTCCTACTCCGCCGCCGAAGCCGGCCAGATTGCCGCGGCCCAGGAGAACACACTCTTCCTACCCGGCTTCCCCATCCCCAAAGACATCGCCATCACCAGCAACGCGGATGCCGTTGGCGAAGCCGAGATAGTCGTCTCCGTCATCCCCTCGGAGTTCCTCCGCCAAACGCTGGCCCGGCTACGCTCCTATTTCCATTCCGGCCAGATCGTCGTCTCTGCAACCAAGGGCGTCGAGAACAATACGTTCCTGCGCATGACCGAAGTGATCGCCTCCAGTCTGGATGCAAACACTACCCGGGCGCCAATCGTCCCGGGCGCCAATTCGGACGTCCATCTCGAAGTCTTCACCGAGGACACGGCTCCCGAAGTCAGCTCTTCCGGCCTCGCGCCCGCGCCCCGCTTCCTCGACGACTTCACCATCCCCATCGGCGCCTTCAGCGGCCCCAGCTTCGCTCTCGAAGTGGCGCAAGCCCAGCCCACCGCCGTCACCGTCGCCTTTGACGACCCAGCCATCGCAGCCCGCATCCAGCAGGAATTCTCCTCGGAAACTCTCCGCCTCTACACGTCAACCGATGTGATCGGAGTCGAACTCGGCGGCGCGCTCAAGAATGTGATCGCCATTGCCGCCGGCGTGGCTGCGGGCATGGGCCTTGGCCACAACTCGGCGGCCGCGCTGATGACCCGCGGCATCGCGGAAATCACACGCCTCGCCGTAGCCTGCGGAGGCCGCCGCGAGACTCTCGCAGGGCTTTCCGGCGTAGGCGACCTGGTGCTCACCTGCACCGGATCCCTGAGCCGCAACCGGACGGTCGGCCAGGCCCTGGGCCAGGGCCGCAGCCTGCCTGAAATCCTGGAGAGCCTGGGAGGCAAAGTCGCAGAAGGCGTGCTCACCACCCGTGCCGCGCTCGGCCTGGCCCGCCGCCACAACATCGAAATGCCCATCACTGAACAGATGGAGCAGATTCTCGACGAAGGTAAAGACCCCCGCGAAGCCATCAAGGATCTAATGCTCCGCCCCGGCAAACACGAACAGCACTAAATAGGAGGCCCAATGAAGCCAGTTCCATCCGCGTTCAGCCCCACGCGACGCCGCGCCCTGACCACATTCGCCGGAACCCTGGCCGCCGCCACGCTCACGCAGGCCCAACAGCCTGCCATGGTCGATAAACCCGCCACCGCCGCCAACAAGGACCGCACCGCCATCCACTACGAGATCGATTTCAAGGCCAGCCCACAGCGCCTCTACGAAGCCATTCTCGACCAGAAGCAGTTCGCCGCCTTCACCGGCATGCCCGCCACCATCGACCCCACCCCCGGCGGGGCCTTCTCACAATTCAGCGGCATGATTGTCGGCCGCAACATCGAGTTGGTTCCAAACCAGCGCATCGTGCAAGCCTGGCGCCCCACCCACTGGGACCCCGGCATCTATTCGATCACCCGCTTCGTGTTCAATCCCCGCGGCACGGAAACCATGCTGGTCTTCGACCATACCGGTTTCCCTGCCGGCGAGTACGACCACCTCGACTGGGGCTGGCACAACCATTACTGGGACCCGCTGAAGAAGTTCCTCGCCTGACAAATCAAAGAACCTAGCTCTGTCATTCTGCAATCGCTGTCATCCTGCAAGCCCTGTCATCCTGAGCAACCCGGAGCGCAGCGAATGGGGAGTCGAAGGACCTGCGGTTGCTTTTCGTCCTTGGGTGTATAGCCGCCGTGCCCCGTCCTTGCGCCTTTTTTCTGGCGCAAAGGCGGGAAACCTCAACCCTCTTGGCGCAACCGCCGTCTGCCCCACCGCAGGTGGTTAGTGTCGCAGAAAGAAGCTGAATAGCAGAATCCCCAGCACCACCGCGCTCACACCGGCATAGAATCGGTCCCGCAGCAGCGCAAACCCAACCACGCCAAAGATCACCCGGCAAATCGGCGTAGCAATCAGCAGCAGAATCCCAAACCCAATCACGCTCTGCGTATCCAGGTGCATCAGCCCGCTCAAAATTCCATGCACGCTCACCAGGCCCGCCGGAGCGCCTTGAAAGGGCCGATAGTCCGGCTGCGCGCCGCCAAACTGCTTCAGATAAAGAATGCCGCCCAACAGCACCACCAGCGCCGCAACCGTCACGCCAATCTGCAGCATCCGCCCCATCGCCATCTCCAGCCGGTGATCGCTTCCCTCTGCCATCTACAGCCTCCCCGTTGCGCCGTTGAAAATCATCTCCAGGCCCAGCGCCGCAATCACCACCACAAACGCCACGCGAATCGTCTTCACCTTGGCAACCGCAAGCACGCGCGAGCCCACCAGCGACCCCACCAGCACGCCCAGCATCACCGGCATCGCCAGGCCGGGGAGAATGTAGCCACGGCTCAGGTAAATCCCCGCGCTGGCCGCGGCCGTCACGCCGATCATGAAGTTGCTCGTCGTGGTTGAAACTTTGAACGGCAGTCTCATCGCCTGGTCCATGGCCAGCACCTTCACTGCTCCCGAGCCAATGCCCAACAGCCCTGACAGCGTGCCCGCGCCGAACATGATGCCGAACGCCGCCGGCACATGCTCGCCAACATACTCTTCCTTGTGATCGCCCACCGGGTACGTGCCGCGCAGATTCAGGCGCATGGCCAGCGCATCCGGCTTATGATCCGCGGGCCTCGCGTCTTGCTCGTGCACTGAAGTCCACGCCGAATACAACAGCACAACCCCGAAGATTACGCCAATCCAGTTCCCCGAAACTTTGGCTGTAAGATACGCGCCCAGCAAAGCGCCCAGCGTGGTGGCCACTTCAAGAAACATGCCGATACGAATATTCGAATATCCCTCGCGCACATACGCCGCTGCCGCACCCGACGAGGTCGCGATCACCGACACCAGCGAAGCACCCAGAGCATAATGCAGGTCTACCTTGAACAGCAGGCACAGCGCCGGCACAATCACCACGCCCCCGCCCAGCCCCGTCATCGCGCCCAGAAACCCCGCCAGAATCGATGTGCCGAACAACGCCAGCGAGAAATAGAAGTTGTTCATGCCGCCCGCGCGCCCCCAATGTCCCGCGTCTTGTTCCTCTGCTAGGACAATAGCGCACCAGGGTTGTCCCTCGCTCCAATGCAAAGAGCGCAGCCTCAGCCGCGCTCTTGCCTCGTAAGTTCCATTGTGATTTCTTTGCAAACCAACGCGCTAACTCTACCGTTCAATCTCGCGCGTGCATCCGTTTGGGTTACTTCCTGTCCCCGCTCGTGTGGCCGCGTCCATCGCGCGATTCGTTGCCTTTGAATTGTCCGGGGTCTCTGCGTTCCGCTGATGCCTTGTCGCCCACTTTCGGCGCCGGCCCGTTGTAGCCGTGATGCGGATCGAACGAGTTATCGACATTGCCGCGGAAGTCATCCGAACCGTGGAACCACGGCCCCACGCCCACGAACACGCCGCCATTGAACCATTCCGGCCCGTAGTAGCCGTCGGGAACGCAGCTATACGGAGCGTAGTCGTAGTACCCATACGGGCAATCCGGAGCCACACCGACTTCGACTGCGACCTGGGCCTGTGCTTTGGGAGGGGTTGCCGTAAACATCAATCCAGCAACAGCCGCTAATGCAAGAACTTTAAATCCATTCATAGTTTCTCCTCACTTGTGGCCGGGTCGTCTCGTATCTACCCCACCGTGATTCACACTAGTGAGTCGCAACAACGATAGTCTGAGCAATAGCGCGCACCACTTGGATTGAGCATTGCGGGGTATCCCTACCCTCTGTCATCCTGAGCGGAGGTCGCCGCAGCGACCGAAGTCGAAGGACCTGCTTTTTGCGCCTAGTCGCGCAGAGCAAATCCATGGTGGAAAACTTGAGCATTGCAACGATCACCCCCCGGCAATCGCCCCAATAATCAGCAGCGGCTCGCGCCCTGCCGCAACGGCCGCCGGCAGCTCCGCATCCAGCGACTCATGCGACCAGTCTTCTTCGCAGGCGAAGAAGCGCAAAAACGCCCGCCGCTGTCCCGTGCCATAATCGCGAATCGTCCCGCGCAACGTGGGATAGCGCGCCTCCAGGGCATCGAGCGCACGGCCGATCGTCACCGGCGCCGCAACTTCCACTTGAACCTCGGCGCCGGTTCCGGCCAGCGTTCGCAAATGCTGTGGCAGCACCACTCGAATCCCCGTCGCACGTGCGCGAATCTCACTCATCTCCCAAATCAACCCCTAGTCCCTAATCCCTAATCCCTAGTCCCTGTTCCCTGTTCCCTGCCCTTCGTCACGCCAGCGTCTGCACCTCGACACTCATCACCGCGGGCAGATCGCGCACGATCGGCGTCCAGCTTTCGCCCGCGTTCGCCGACGCGTACACCTGGCCGCCCGATGTGCCGAAATAAACGCCGCACTCATCCAGCGTGTCCACAGACATGGCGTCGCGCAGCACGTTCACGTAGCAGTCCTGCTGCGGAAGGCCCGCCGTCAGCGGCTCCCACTCATTGCCGCCCGTGCGGCTGCGCCACACCTGAAGCTTACCCTCCAGCGGAAAATGCTCGGAGTCGCTCTTGATGGGCACCACGTATAACGTCTCCGGCTCGTGCGCGTGCACATCGATGGCAAAGCCGAAATCGGTGGGCAAATTGCCGCTCACCTCGCGCCAGTTTTCGCCCGCATCGTCACTGCGCATTACGTCCCAATGTTTCTGCATGAAGAGCACGTCGGGACGCGCGCGATGCATGGCAACATGATGAACGCAGTGGCCCACCTCAGCTGTCGGATCGGGAATCTGGCCGGATACCAGCCCCTTGTTGATCGGCTTCCAGCTTGCGCCGCCATCGTCTGTGCGGAACGCCCCCGCCGCCGAAATGGCAATGTACATCCGAGCCGGGTCAACCGGATCGAGAATGATCGTGTGCAGGCACATTCCGCCCGCGCCCGGCTGCCAGTGCGGACCCGTTCCATGCTTGCGCAGGCCGGCAAGTTCCTCCCAGTTCGCGCCCCCATCCGTCGACTTGAACAGCGCCGCGTCTTCAATGCCGGCGTAGACCGCATCCACGTCGGTCAGCGACGGCTCCAGGTGCCACACCCGCTTGAACTCCCACGGATGCGGCGTGCCGTCGTACCACTGGTGCGTGCCGGGAACGCCCTCATAAGCGAATTTGTTGCCCACCGGCGCCCATGTTGCGCCGCCATCGTCGGAGCGCTGAACGATTTGCCCGAACCATGAGGTCGACTGCGACGCATAAAGCCGGTTGGGGTCGACCGGCGAGCCTTTCAAGTGATAGATCTCCCATCCTGCAAAGAACGGCCCGCTCACCTTCCAGTCTTTGCGTTTGCCGTCCGCGTTCAGCACGAACGCACCTTTCTTTGTGCCCACTAGCACCCGAACACTGCTCATATCGACCCTCCCTCTTGCGCCGCATCAAAAAAACCTGATGCGCGATTCTTCCTTATCGAGAAGAATAAGGCAAGTTTATTGTGACCGCGGACGACCATCGCAAGGGGCGCGTCCTATAATCGGGACGCTCGGCAACCGCGAGAGGTTTCCTTCATGGAAATTCGGCTTCAAAATTCCAATATGGAGAAGAATTGACAATGAAATTCATGACAACCTGGGCTGCTCTGCCTGGAGCCACCCACGAATGCGTCGAAAAGTTTCTCGCCGGCGACGGCGCGCCCGAGGAGGGCGTTACGCTGCTGGGCCGCTGGCACAACGTGGACTTCAGCGGCGGCTTTTCGCTTTCGGAAACGGATAATGCCGTTCTGCTCTACCAAGGCGCGGCCAAGTGGGCTGACCTGCTTGAACTCAGCATCGTCCCGGTGATTGAAGATGCGCTGGCCGCCCCGGTTCTGGCGGCTGCCTTCAAGAAGTAGAAACAAATCGAAACGATCCATGCAACATGCGTGGTTTGTAATCGACAATCAAACTCTGGGTGCCCCAGGTCTCTTCCGCCGCGGCGGAAGACCTGGGAGACCACCTATCCACGCGACGTGCAGGACTACCGGATGTATTTTCGCGGCCGCAAGCACCGAGTCATCGCGTCCCTTGCTCCTGCCCGCCCACCACGCTGCGCGCGTGCGCCACTTCCGGCAGCGCAGCATCCGCCGCCGGCCACGCCTTCAGAAACGCTTCATAGCTTGCGCGTGCGTCCGCCGCATCGCCTTGCATTTCCTTCACCCGCGCCAGCCCATACAAGCCAAAGCCCGAGTTGGGCCTCTCAGCTAGCGCAGACTCATAGGCCGCCTTCGCGCCCGCATAGTCCTTCGCGCGCAGCAGCGCCGTGGCCTCGTTCTCGCCCACCGGCCGGATGTAAAACGGCGGCTCATGATAGCCGGCGTTCTTCTCCTCCGCAATCGCCTGCGCGTAAAGCTTCTTTGCCGCGTCAAGCTTGCTCTGGCCAACCAGTACGCCCGCGCGCAATTCAAGCGACGCAATGCTCAGGTTCTTCATCAGCGGGCCGGCATTGGCGTCGGGCATGATGGCTGTGGCGACAGGCTCATCTTTTTTGGCCTCTTCTTTTTTGTCCTTCTTCTTTTCCTTCTCAGCCGCATCCTTCGCAGCCTGGTCCTTCTCAGCCCGCCACAAGCCGGCATCCATGCGCGCGCTGGCTGTTTGCGCCGCAGTCAAATCGCCGTTGTCCAGCGCCTTCATCCCGCGCGCATATTCACTCAGCTCGGAAGAAAGAAAGCGCAGGTTCGTCGTCTTCTCGCCTTCACTCAGCCCAGCTTGCGCCAACATCGTCAGCACCGCATCCCAATCGCCCACCCGCAACGCCACCGGCAACCGCTGGCTGATGCGCGTCTCCTGGTCGCGCGCTGACCAGATATAAAGCGTGGCCGAAAGCTTGCCTCGCGCAGCACTCAAGTGATCGCTCAACGCGTTCGCCTCGGTGAGCTTTCCTTGCTCCATCAGGTTGGCGATCGCGTACATCATGTTGTGCACATAATTCCAATCGTCGTCCGGCGAAACGTGCTGCTCGCGCAGGTAGCGCTCATCCGTCTCTGTCGACGCCGCAAACCAGTGCTCCGCCTCCGCGTAATTGCCCACGCGATAAAAAATGTGCCCCGGCATGTGCACCATGTGGCCCGAGTTGGGCGCCAGACTCGCCAGCAGCGCCGCGCTCTTCAACGCGTTTTCAGGATGGTTACCCGGCTCCATGGCGTGAATCCAATAGTGGTGCGCGGCGGAGTCGTTGGGCGCGTCCTTGATCACGCTCTCCAGAATCTCAATTTTCTCTTTCGTTCCCGCCTTTGGCTCGCCTTTATCGTCAAACCCGTTGCCCACCGCTCCCGCAAGAAAGATGCGCGCCTCAATGTCCTTCGGATTCTTCTTCACCAGCTTGCGCAGAATCGCGATTTCGGCGGAGTGGTCATCGCCTTTTTCCGCGAAGCCGGCCTCAGCTGCCTCGATGTAAAGCTTGCCCTCGCTGCCTGCGTGCCCCTTCAACTCGACAGCCTTCGCGAGCGCCTTTTTGGCATAAGCCTCCGCTTCATCTCCACGCGACATTTCAGCGCTCGCCAGTCCCCACCAGCACATGGCGCAGTTGGGATCAGCGCGAATCGCCTGCTCAAATGCCTTGGCCGACTCGTAGTCCCAGAAGTCGTGCATCAGGCTGAGCCCCTGGTCAAACCACGCCTGCGCTTCCGGGCTGGCCTTGATGGCGATGTGGCTGTTGCCGATCCCCGTCATTCGCACCGGCGCCGGAAGCTGCTCAGGCGGCGGAACCGGCTGCATATCTGCCATGCCCGCCATGTTGCCCATGCTCCTGCATTGCTGGGCCGCAGAGGGATCGCAGGCGGCCAACGCCAGCACGGCCGCAAGCCCTATGCCAGCCAACGGCAACGAGCGAGACCAACATCCAATCCATTGTGATTTGCGGTGAAGTTTCATGCCGTCAATATATCCGAGCAACCCAGCCGTTGACACGCGCGAAGTATCGGAAATCAAGCCTTAGCCCCTCACCCCGACAGTCCCTAGTCCCTTAGCCCCTAATCCCTTATCCCTTATCCCTGCATTTAAACTCGAATCTGGAAGACTCAATGATCTCGTTATTTGGCAGCAACAAAAAGGAAGAACCGGAAGAGCCCCCCAAGCAAGGCTTCTTCGACAGGATGAAGCAGGCCGTCTCGCGCACCCGCGAGTCGCTCTCGTCCAAGATCGAAGGCATCGTCGCGCTCACCCGCACGGTGGACGAGTCGAGCCTCGAAGATCTTGAGTCCGCGCTGCTCACCAGCGACCTCGGAGTCCAGACCACAACGCGCATTCTCGATGCACTGCGCGACCGCGCCCGCCGCCAGGCCATTGAAGGCGGAGACGAACTGCGCGACCTGCTCAAGCAGGAGCTGCGTGCGATCCTCGAAACGCCGCTGCGCCAGAACCCGTCCGCCGCGCCGCCGGCCCCCTCATCCGGTCAGGCCGGCCCATATGTAACTTTTCTGGTAGGCGTCAACGGCACCGGGAAAACCACGTCCGCAGGCAAGCTGGCAGCCTGGTATCGCGCCCGCAACCGCACCGTCCTCCTCTGCGCCGCGGACACATTCCGCGCCGCCGCCATCGAGCAGTTGGAAGTGTGGGCCGCGCGCTCCGGGGTACAAATGATCAAGACCCGCCAGGGCGGCGACCCGGCCGCCGTTCTCTACGACGCCGCCTCCTCCGCCAAGGCGCACAAGATCGACGAGCTCATCGTCGACACCGCCGGCCGCCTGCACACCAAAACCGGACTGATGGACGAGCTGGAAAAAATGCGCCGGACAGCAGCAAAATTGATCCCCGGCGCGCCCCACCAGGTGCTACTGGTGATGGATGCAACGACGGGCCAGAACGGATTGCAGCAGGCGCGCCTCTTCACCCAGGCCGCCGGCGTCACCGGCATCATCCTCACCAAGCTCGACGGCACCGCCAAAGGCGGCATAGCCGTAGCCATTGCGCAGGAACTGAATTTGCCGGTCCGCTTCGTAGGCGTAGGCGAAAAAATGACCGACCTGCTGGAATTCGATCCAGCCGCCTTCGTTGACTCGCTCCTGGCCTAGTTGCCGGATTTGCACGCTCGCCGGGAAATAGTCTCGGCAAAACCACGCTTGGTCAAGTCAACGGCTCCATGTACTGCCGTCGCTCATGGCGATTTTCATCAGAGTCGCAGGCATCTTTGTATCGCCCTTTTGATACATCAGCGCCGGCCCGTCGTCGAAGCCGCCTTCGCCCTGCCAGCGATTGGTGAACGGCGCAGCAGTGAACCACTCATTGTAGAGATTCATCATCTTTTGATACGCGTCCTTGGCCTTCTGTTCGTCCGCAAAGATTTCCAGCAAATCGTTTTCGCTCTTGTGAAACGACTTGGTCTTGTCCACGCACGCGGTGAAGCCGTTATCGTCTTCGCTGCCGTGATGAACGCGAATGAGGGCGACCACCCCAAAGTAGTATTTGAACGGTATGTCGCCGGAGCCTATCTCCCGGAAGCCTGGAGTTTTCCCCAGTTTCAGGGCTTCGTCCAATTCCACCTTGCCCTTCGACTTGACCTGCTTGAGATGCGTATTGACGATCCAACCCTGACGAAACACCAGGGCGACGTAAACACGCGTGACGATCATTAACTGCTTCACCGGCCCTTTGGTGGAGATGAGATCGATGTCGGCGAAATATTTGTTGGTGATCTTCTTGTTGCCCATGGCCTGAATCTGAATCTCGCCCTCCTGTTTCACAATGCCGAAGAGGGAGGGATCGACAGAAAGCGGCATGCCGGGCCAGGAGACGCGGTCTTCCAGCTTGGGGAAATTGGCTGCGACGCGAAAGTGATTGCCAAGGCTGACCACCGAATACTTGCAATTGTCGTTCTGCCCCTTCCGGTACCAAAGGTATTGCCGGTTATACGTGTCCTTGAAAGGGTGCCATTCCGCGCGCATGTTCAGTTCCACGGCGCGCTGTTCAAAATTGGCTTGAGTCAGCGTTCCTCCATGCGTCCTGATGGTCGCCCAGTCGCGCGTCTCGCCCCGCCACGCCGCGGCCACGTGCTCATTCACGTCGTAGTAAATCTTGGCTTGCGCCACATCGTAGGAAGAGTCGGTGATCCTTCCCGGCTGGGACTGAAGTGGGATTCGTTCGAAGCCGATCTTCAGAAGCTCGTCGAGAATGCCTTGCAGCGTCCCATCCGGGATTTCGTCCAGCGCGTGATAGGGCGCCTTCATCTGGTATGCGGTGGCGTCCCGTATCTCGTCCGGGCAAACAAACAGCTCGTTCATGATTTCGAGGATTGCCTCTTTATTGTCGCGCCGGCCCTTGGCTTCCTGGTAAAAGTAGATAAACCAGCCCTCCCGCGAGTACTCGTCAACTTCCCGTCCGAATGGATTGGTGAGAAGATCGTCGAAGTGTCTGGATGTAAAGTTAGGCATGCTGTGATCCTCCTCTGCCAAGACCGATCGTCGATTCTACGAAGGCTGCTTTCGTCGCTGGAATCGTACACGAAGAATTTATGAGGTTCGAGCCTGTGAACGCAAATGAATATTAGCCAAAACATGGGGCGCTGGCAGGAAAAGAATCGCCGCCCGAACCGCCCGCGCCCCATGTAAACTTGATAGTTCTCGTTCGCCACGCGCATGACCGCCGCCGATCAAGACCGTTACTGGATGCAGCGCGCCCTTGAACTCGCGCGACGCGGCATCGCCGTCACCTCTCCCAACCCCGCCGTCGGCTGCGTCATCCTCGACCGCGCCGGCCAGGTCGCCGGCGAAGGCTGGCACGAGTATGACCTGATTGAACATGCCGAAGTAGTCGCGTTGAAAGTCGCAGCGCAGCACGCCGGAAACCGCCTGCTCGGCGGCACGGCTTACGTCAACCTGGAACCTTGCAATCACACCGGCCGCACCGGCCCATGCACTGAGGCGCTCATCGCCTCGGGCCTGCATCGCGTGGTGGCAGCCACCATTGACCCCAATCCCGCCGTTGCCGGCCATGGCGCCGACAAAATGCGCGCCGCGGGCATGGAAGTAACGCTCGGCGTCTGCCAGGCCGAGGCCCGCCGCCTCAACGAAGGCTTCGCCCGCTGGAGCCAGCACAAACGCCCGCTCGTTCTGGTGAAGGTCGCCATGACGCTCGATGGCCGCATCGCGCCGCCCGCCGGCCAGCACACACAGCACGCGCCCTACTGGATCACCTGCGAAGCCGCCCGCGCTGCCGTGCAGCCGCTGCGCTGGCAGGCCGACGCCGCCCTCACCGGCGTTGACACCGTGCTGGCCGACGACCCCATGCTCACCGATCGCAGCGGTCTGCGCCGCCGTCGTCCGCTGCTGCGCGTGGTGCTCGACTCCGCGCTCAGAATGCCGCTCGACTCCAAGATGGTGGCAACCGCCCACAACGATGTCGCCATTTTCACTGTCTCCAAAGATGAGCGCCGCATTCAGGAACTGCAATCCCGCGGAGTCCGCGTCGAAGTGCTTCCCGCTGAAGCCGGCCGCGTCCCTCTAAGCAAGGTCCTCGACAAGCTCGGCGAAGAAGGCATACTCACCCTGCTCACCGAAACCGGCACGCGCCTCAATACTGCGCTGCTCGCCGCAGGCCTGGTTGATCGCGTGCATCTCTTCGTCTCTCCGCAGATCATGGGCTCTGACGCCGTGCCCGCCTTCCGCGGCATGTCTCACGCCGTCCGCATGGCCGATGTCGAAGTGGAACGTTATGACAACGACCTCGGCCTCTGCTCGCTGCTCAAAGACCCCTGGCCGATGGAAGCAGGGACTAGGGACTAGGGACTTAGGCTCGCGGTTCCTCCTGCAGCAGAAACCGCGCCACAATCTCTCCCCAATAAGATTGCCGTGGATGATAGAACGGATCATTGTGAGACGCTCCTGGAACGATTGCCAGCTCGCAGCTTGACCCGCAAAATTCAGCCAGTTCTCGAGCCATGCTCACCGGAAATAGCCGGTCTTTTTCACCGTGAACAATCAGCACGGGAATGGAACAGTTGCGCAATGCCTCCTGCGTGTTCCAGATGGATGGCACAGCGGACCAAAAGGCTTTCGGGACCCCAACTCTTCCAGAGGCTTTGCGCAGAGAGGTAAGAGCCGCGCAAAGTACCAGCCGGTGAGCCGGAACTATGCTGACGATGGCCCCGGCAATCCCGCTGCCCAGCGACAATCCCAGCACAGAAACCGGCAACGGGGCCGTCTCCCGCGCAAGAAAATGAAACGCGGCCACTGCATCCTGCTCTGCCTGCCTGGCATTGAAGAAGCCTGGACTGCGCCCGTAGCCTGCGTAGTCGAACACCAACGACGCCACGCCGTTCTCAGCCAGCAGTTGCTGCACCCTGTGCCACAGCTCAACCGTTTCCCCAATGCCGTGGCAGATGAGTAAGCTGGCCCGTGCGGCGCCCGGCTTTGGCTGCACAAGAACAGCGTCAAAGACATCCTTCCCGCTGCGGATCGAGTGGCGCGAGGTTCCGGGGCCGCCCGTTTCCATGCTCCCATCCCAGGGAATCCTGCGCAGAAAGCGATCGCGCGCAATGCAAACGCGGCTGGTGGCTGTAACCGCCATCGTGAGCAGGAAATCCCGCACTTGATTCCCAGTCACAGTCAACCCCCGGCAAGAATACAGGAACGGCGCCAGTCTCCAGCCCCAGGTCCTCAGTCCCTAGTCCCTAGTCCCTAGTCCCTTAGTCCCTAGTCCCTAGTCCCTAGTCCCTCGCCCCTCGTCCCTGTTCCCTGTTCCCTGTTCCCTGTTCCCTTAAGATAGGAACATGTTTACCGGCATCATTGAACAGACCGGCACGCTGATCAGCGTCAAGGAAACCGGAGGCGTCCGCCGCATCACGGTTGAAGCGCACGGCATAGCCGGACAGCTCCGCGAGGGCGACTCGCTGGCCGTTTCCGGCGTGTGCCTGACCGCGCTTGACGTGAACCCGACCTTTTTCCACGCCGACCTGGCCCAGGAGACGCTCAACCGCACCTCGCTCGGCGCCCTCGCTCCCGGCTCCAAGGTCAATTTGGAACTGCCCACCGCAGCCGGCAGTCCCCTCGGCGGCCACATCGTGCAAGGCCATGTAGATGGCTGCGGAGTGCTGCTTGCGCTGGACCCAGTGATCTCCTCGGCTGATCCGGCATTCGACAAGCACACCACCGACTGGACCCTCAAAGTCCAGGTTCCTGAAAGCGTTCGCCCCTGGATGGTGCACAAAGGCTCTGTCGCCATCGAGGGCATCAGCCTAACCATCGCCGGCTTCGACGGCGAAACCATCTCCATCGCCATTCTGCCGCTGACGTATTGGCGAACAAACCTGCACGCTCTCAATGTCGGCGCTCCCGTGAATGTGGAAGCGGATGTGCTGGTAAAGCTGGCCCACGCGCAGATGATCGCGCAAAAGAAACCGGAGCTCGAACTAACCGAAGCCTGGCTGGTGGCGAACGGATATTGAGAGCTGAACCCTTGGAACGGCCGCGGACCGATCCTCACCTGAACGGAGCAAGCAATGAAAACCAGACTCTGGACGCCCGTGTTGATCTTGATCCTCATCGCGAGTTCCGCGAAAACGCAGACTCCCCCGCCGCCGCAACAACCCCGGCAACCGAACCAGCCCACCGAATCGACGCACATCCAAGGGCCTGATGGAACCGAGGGATGGACCCTCGACTCGCCCATTCCCGATCAGCCGGGCCAGAAATATCCCTTCACCCTGGTGATCGCCCGCAAGGGTCGTGTGCTCCGCAAGATCGACGGCGATCCGTTTGTGTGGCAATGGATCTTCTGGGACAACGGCCGCCAGGTGGCCTACGAAGCCGGGCCGCTTCACTTCGGAATGCAGTGCATTCTAGCCGATGTGCGCACGGGCAAGCCACTGGAAAGCTACGACTGCTGGCGTGGCATCCCAGACAACGCCCCTGCTTGGCTAGAAGCCCTGGAGAAAGCGCATTGACAATGATCGGTCGCAAAGATCACTCCCCATCCGGCCGATGATGCTATAATCGACCAGTCGTTTTGACCGGTCAATTTATGCAAACCATCCAGGCATCGGAAGCCAAGACCAAGTTTCTCAGCATTCTCGACGATGTCGAGCGCGGTGCAAGCATTATTGTCACCCGCCACGGCAAGCCTATTGCGCGCATCGTTCCCGAGGAAGGCATTATCACCGCCAACGAGATAGCTCGGCGCGAGAAGGTCCGCGAGGCGATTCACGATATCGAGCAGCTTCGCAAGCGCGTTGGCAAGATGTCGCTGGCGGAGATCGTCGATGCCAAGAACGAAGGGCGGATGTGAGGAATGCCGTTCGTGCTCGACGCTTCAGTTGCCGGGCCATGGGTACTCGCCGACGAGCCATCCGAGGCAGCAACCCGAATTGCGCACCTGCTGCTGACTGAGAACGCTTTGGTCCCCATCCTGTGGTGGTACGAGGTAAGGAATCTCCTGGTTGTGTGCGAGCGGCGCGGCAGGCTGAATCGATCCGACTCAGATCTTTTTCTTTCACGACTGACGAATTATCCGATTGAGGTTGACGCCGAAGTGAATTGGGACGATGTAATGCGCTTGGCGCGAAAGCATCGGCTTACAGTGTACGATGCCTCCTATCTCGAACTCGCGATCCGAAGCAGAGCGCCGGTGGCAACGCTGGACGGCGCGCTGCAAAGGGCGGCGGCGAACGAAGGTGTAGCGTTGGACGCGTAAATGTTTGAAGCTTGGCGGGGCCGGCGGCACAAAGCAAGACTCCACTAATTTGGCAGCGCTTTCGGCGGGTCCGTCACGTAGTCGTCCCCAGTCCGTGCCAACAGCAAGGCCCGGCGGTCGGTGAGCAGCTTCAGCCGGTTGGTCTCGTCGATGAATTCCTTCTTCTGCTCGGCGGTCATGGCCGGATTGCCATTAGAGTCCGTCAATGCTCCGGGAGGGATCGTCTGCCGCATGTTCGCCGTCTGATTCAACTCATCCAGCCGCGCCTGCAGCCTTGGAATCTCGCGATCCATCAGAATCGGCCGGATGATCGCAGTCTTCGTACGCCCGGCGGCAATCTCGTTGCGGTTGTTCTCCCCCCACACGGGCAAAATTCCCACGTGGCCCAGTTCCACGCGAATTCCCGCCGGCCCGTAGTCCTTCCGCACGGCAGAAAACTGCGCAATCATCTCGTCGCGTGGATCGCCGTCCTTATCCGGCATTAAGCCATCCACATAAGTCCGCGACTGGTTGGAAAGAAAATTTCCCAGCGAATAGAAGATCACGGTGTTGCGCCCGTCCTGCGTGGTGTAGGTCTCCACCGGCTGCAGCACATGCGGATGATGGCCCACAATCACCGACGCTCCGGCTTCCAGCATCTTGTGCGCCATGTCCACATCCTCAGGCCGCGGCGCGGGCGCATACTCAATTCCCCAGTGGATGGAAACCACTAGAAAATCGCATTGCGCCCGTGCGGCCTTCACTGCTGCCAGCACCTGCACCTCGTCTGCTCCCAGCGCGCCGCCGGCCTCACCCGGATAAGGAAAAAAGTTCACATGCGGCTGGTCGTCTTTATCAGGATTGCGATTGCCATTAAGCCAGCGCGTCATCCCCAGCCAGCCCACCTTTATACCGTGGGCCTCAGTGATCACGGGCTGCCATTGCTGCTCCACCGTGTCGCCGGAGCCGGCAAAGAGCAGCCCCTCATCGCGCAGGTGTTCGCGCGTCTCCGCAAACCCCGGCCAACCCTGGTCCATCACATGGTTGTTCGCAAACGAGACGATTTTTATCCCGCTTGCCTTCAATCCTTCCAGCAGCGAAATAGGCGCATCGAACATGAACGGCTTCGACCCATGAGAGTGAGCCGGAGCCACGGGCGTCTCCAGGTTCACAAAGCCGAAGTCGGCCCGCTTGAAGACATCAGCAACGTCAGACAGCAGCGCTCCCCACCCTTGCGAGTTGGTCGGGTCGCCCGCTGCAATCGCCGCTCCAGCCGCGGCCCGCACCGCCTCATGGGGAATCACGTCGCCCGCCGCCGCGAAGCTCACCTGCGCAAGCTCGTGTGGATACGGAACAACAATAGCCGCAAGACGCCGCCCATGAAATCCGGTCAGCAGAATCGCAGCAACAGCCGCCAAAACCAACAGCAACGAGCCGCCTGCCAGAAGCCGGTGCCTGCGCAATGCGGGTGCCAGCGCTGTTGCAAATCCCGCATCCGGCCGTCTACCCGGCATCAACGTATCCATCGGCTGCGCCAATCCGTACCCCTTCATCAACCATCGCAAAGCGGAACGCAATCAGCATACATGTTCAGGGAAACACAGGCACAATCCGGCATGCGTCGGAGAAGCTCGGCGCGGGCTACGCTATCGGGTGTGCGCGTGGGTCCGAAGCTCGCCGTCGCAAGCAGCGGCGGAATTCCCAAAGATCAAAGCAGTTCCAGCCCAAATGCCATCCACCGGGTCGCCTGGTCTCCCGCTTCCAGCACATAGTTGGCGTGGATCTTTCTTCTGAATTCGGGTCGGGTATTGAAGAGCCACAAGCCGTTCTCCGGTTCGAAGTAATAGAAGGCCTCGCTGCTCGTCTTCACCGCGATGGCGTGCTTGATGGTGAAGATCAGGTAGACACCCGGATCGTCGCACACTTTTGCCGTAATATCGGTCGCTCCAAGTTCATACCCGCCTGAGCATTTGAGCCCGGTGCCCTCAAGAAGAGCATCCATCTGTTTGGCCGCCTTGCCAACAACTCCGGCCGCTCCGGCCTTGATGAACGCGGTCTGAAGAATTCCAGCCTCCAGATCCATGGGACGCGAGTTCTGTGTAGGAACCCCCTTGAGAATGTTCCTGCACCATAGCGCGGACTGAGCCGCACATGTTCCCGGTTGCAGATCTCTTCGCGCGCCTTTCGGATCCTTCACAGGCGCAGCCTGGAGCTTGCCGTCGACTTTGACGAAAGGCGAACCAATGATCGCATTGTTGCTCGTGGGAAATATGCAGATGCCGCCCATGAAAACCTCCGCAGCGAAACCCCGGGGGAGGATTCCCATTATGCACCGTTGAACAGGAATCGTTCAACGCTCTGGCAATGTCGTCGCCATTGCATCTCCAACAGGGCAAATCACATGCCTTTCATGTCAGGTGCAAGGGGGGCTCGCTCTATCCCGGTTCGGCGTTAGATACGCCAAGGATGCGCACCACCATGCCTTTGGTTTTGCCGGTCAAGACCATCTTCAAGATGTCGATGTTGCCGACAATCTCCCAGGAAATATAGACGCCGCACGGCAATTGAATGTAGAACGCGGCATCGCCCATTTCCTTCCGGCCCTCCAGAAGCGGGTTTTCCTGGAGCGCCAAAAGAAAGGCGCGAATCTGGCGGCGGGTTGGTCGATCGAGGTCGAGAATGTCCTGTTTCAGTTCCGTGGCGACATCGATTTCGCAGGACATGCGCGGAATGATAGCACGCAGGACGATTTGGCCCGCTTATCTTCGACTGCGGAATAACGGACTCTCGGCGCGTTCGAATTTCGGCCTTTCCTCAGCGACTTCGAAGCTTGGCGTGCACCCGTTGCCCCACCCGCCGGGGCCTACTATGCTTCAATGCTGCCGGCTTCCAATTCAACGCGAGCAGCCTCAGCGTGTTTCGCCTTCTGCTCTTTAATCAACGCTTTGCGGCTGAGCTTGATGCGGTTTCCTTCGATGGCCAAAACCTTGACCATCACTTGGTCCCCTTCGCGCAACTCTTCCCTTATATCTTTCACGCGATGGTCTGCGATCTCCGAGATGTGCAGCAGGCCATCGGTGCCTGGGAAAAGCTCGACAAACGCGCCGAACTCCGCAAGCCGCACGACCTTGCCCATGTAAACCTTGCCGATCTCCGGCACGGCGGTGATGTTGCCGATGATTTCGAGCGCTTTCTTCAGGCCCTCGGCATCGGAAGAAGCAACGCTGACGCGGCCAGTGTCGTCCACGTCAATTTTGGCGCCGGTCTGCTCGAAGATGCCGCGGATGGTAGCGCCTCCCTCGCCGATCAGATCGCGGATTTTGTCGATGGGAATCATCACGGTCTCGATGCGCGGGGCATAGTCCGACCGCTCCGTGCGCGGTCCGTCGAGAACGGCGTCCATCTGCGCATCGTCGATGTTTCCCATTTCTGCCAGAAACTCGCTCAGCGGAATGTCTGAAGTCTTTCGGCCGCGACGAGATTCGAATTTCTTGCGAATATCCTCAGGGAGATCGCGGCGGGGAACACTGACAACAGGCAACAGGATGGCGTGGTCGCCCACGACCTCAAGAAGCAATTCCCCACCCTCCTCGAGTGAGAGCAAGTCCATGCATTGCTTGGGTATAGTGACCTGACGTTTATTGCCGATAGGAAGCTTGAACCGAACCGGGGCCATAATCGTCCTCTCGTCGAATTATAGCGGATTGGAGGACAATCCGCCAATCCGCCAATCGGGTCAAGGCTCGGCGAAGCGGAGGAGGAGTTGGAAGAAAAAACCGAGCAGGATGAGAGCGAATCCCAAGAATGTCAGGCGCAGGGCGCACACTGCCGCTTTCATCTCATTGTCTGTGAGGTTGACGCCGTAGAAGTCGTCATCGAATTCGGCGTCCACGCGATGCGTTTTCAGTTCGCGCAATCGCATGAATGCATCGCGCGCCAAGATGCACCCTCCCAGGAAGGTTAGGAGATCAGCGAGTATCCCGATAAGGCGATGTTGCGCGTGTAACCAACTCATGGATGCATCATACGGCGCTTTCGGAGGAAGATGCGATCTGTTGGACGTATAATCCCGCGGAGTGTTTTGAATTGACGGAGACCTCCTGATCCCGCATCAAAGCCGCCGCACCAGCAATATCGTCTGATCGTCGAACTGTCGTCCGAAGGCGCGCACCGCGGAGAGAACCTTTCCCGCCAGCTCCGGCAGGGCATCCTTGGCATTGGCCGCGATTACATCCTTCAGGCGCTCAACACCGTATTCCTCGCCGGATTTGCCGGCCACCTCGAGAATCCCATCCGTGGCCACCACCAGCAAATCGCCGGGCTCGGTCCGCAACGCTTCCCCGTCGAACTTCGGCACGGGAACCAACCCAAGCGGAAACTGGGCCTCGTCCGTGTGCGAGGATCTTTGCTCCGCCGCGTGCCATTGCAGAATGGGCGGGCTCGCCGCAATCGCGTAATACACGCTCCCGTCGCAGCCCAACCGGAAACCGGTGAAGGTGGCGTACATCTGTGGCTCCTTCACTTCAGGAAGCACAGTGTTCAGCCGGTCAAGCAACACCGGCAGCGTCCGCTCCGGCGAGCGTTCTCCTGCATCCAGCAGCGCCGTGCGCACCGCCGTCTTCAGCATGCCCATCAGGATCCCGGCCTGCAGACCATGTCCGGCGATGTCGGCCAGGTAGGCGATGGCGTCTCCATTGGGAAGGTGGAGCGCGTCAACCAGGTCGCCGCCGACCTTTTCACTGGGATAGGAGATGCCGTACACATCGAAGCAGGACGAGTGCAGGGCAATCGGCGGCACCAGCGTCTTTTGAATCCCGTGCGCCAGCTTCAGCTCGTTCTCAAGCCGGAAGGTCTCCACGCCCTCGCGCCGGATGTAGGCGACAAAGAAGCCATAGGAAAGCGCCACCGCGGCCATGGTCTCTATCGAGGCAAAATGAACTCCTGCCTGCGGCGCCACCGCTTGCAGGTTGAAGGTCCGTATCATCCAGTTGGCCAGAGCGGCAAAGATGTTGCTGATGAAAAACTGCATTACGATCAGGATGAAGAGAAATGCTTTGGGTAAGCGGGCCAGCACCAGAACCCACAGAACCACGTTCACGCCGCAGCAGAATGCGAGCGCCAGCACAACCGCATACGGCATGACCCCGTTGTCCAAAAACATGTCGCTGAAGGGGCCGATGATCGAGAACAGAAAGAAGACCGCGGCCATGAAGACCCACAGGCGCTTGAGAGGCACCGCGCGAAATTGATTCCAATGGTCCGCGCGCGCCTGGCGCCACGATTCGTGCCTGCCTGCCATCGATCCGATCCTCTCGCTGCGTCATTGCTTCTACTCAGGTAACTAGCAGCCAATATACCGGATGCCGCAGAACCGGGCTGAATTGGAGTATTTCAGGTCCTACGTTCCGGCACAGCCCGGCCATGGAGTACACTTGCGCAATTCCCCCAACTCAAAACGGTTAGGAGATCGAGCATGAAGAAGATCATTGGTTTCGCAATCGCAGTCGGCATTTCACTTGCGGCCGTGTCCGCCGCCCCAGCCCAGGTTCCTTATAGCGAGGGACCGGTCACAAGAGTTGTGCTGATAAAAATCGTACCGGGCCACTCTGACGCAGTGTATGCCGACTTCAAGAAGAACATCGTCCCTATCTGGGAAGCCGAAAAGAGCGCCGGATTGATCGTGGACTACGGCATGTTCCTCAACACCACCACATCCGAGCCCGATTGGGACCTCGGTTACACCCTCACCTATAAAAACTTCGCAGCACTGGATGGTCTCCCAGACAAAGTGTGGGACATCCGCATGAAGCAATACGGTGACCACTCCGCCGAGCAGAAAGTGATCGAGAAGCGGTCGGAGAATGCCCACGTCGTCACCAGCTCACTGCTGCGTGGCATTACCCTGCGGTAGCTGCGCCAGGACTTATTAGGACCTGTCCAATCGCTGAGATTTGCCCACTTCCAACCCGGCACAAACGCTCCGTGCCATCCATTCGCGCCTTCTGCGAATGGGTGGGAGTCCACAAACCTCAATCGACCCCAGTTGAACTCGGTTTTTTGACAGGTTCATAGTACGGCGGAGCAGTCTGCGCCGCCTTCACATTTGTCCTCATTCCGGCCGCAGCATCTCGGTCCGGAATTTCGGAGCAAGCGCCACAACCTTGGCGATGAAGTCCGCCTGCGCGGCCGGCTCCAGTTTTGGAGGCGGCGCAGTCCGCGTCGCAACCGGAACCCCGACCGAAGCGAAGAACTCCTCCTGCCCGGCTGGCGAGCAGATGCACAGCAGGCGCGTCGGCTGGCCGCTCGTGTTGTGGAACCGGTGCGGCGCGTTGGCTGGAATATGCACCGTTTCCCCTGCCCTGATCACCGCCTTGGCACCTCGGAATGTGGCCTCGATCTCGCCCTCAAGCACAACGAAGGTCTCTTCAAAGTCGTGCCGGTGCGGTGGAGGCCCCCCGCCCGGCGGAATGTGCATGTCGATCAGGCAGAATCGCCCCGCCGTGTCTTTTCCTGTCAATAAGGTCGTGTAGGTGTCTCCCACCAGGCCAATGTGGGCGGCATTGGGGTCTTCCGCCGAGGCCACCACCAGCCTTCGTGTCGAATCGTCATCGGGAATCGAAGTCCGGAGCGAAGCGCCGGCTGCGTTTTCGGTCATCGCAATTCTCCTTTTCGCATGATCGCGTTTGCCCAATCCTCTCATGCGCAACTGAAGGATTCGTGCCGCCGGTTGGGCGCGCGCAGATGCATCTGCCCTATGATTCACCCCGCGACCGCCCTTGCCAATGATTCAGAAATCATCTATTCGTTATCGGGTGGGGTAATCCGTGCTGCCGCTCTTCGCTCTTTCTGTCACGATTGCATTCTCTTTGCTCACCTCTCCGGGCTTGATGCAAACTGCACAACCGCCCGCAAGTCCGTGGGATGGAAGCTACAGGCTTGACTACAACAAGAGTCAGCTCGCCGGCGATTCCTTCACCTATACAAAATCAGCAGACGGGATGTGGCACCTGATTTCAGATGACGGCACTTTCGATTTCAAGCCCGATGGACAGTCATACACGCTCCACGATCCCGATCGCACACAGACGGCAACGATGCATGGCCCGCGCGCATTTACCGTGAAATCCCAAAGCGGAAAAATGAAGCAGACAATTCACGTCCTCCTTTCCGCTGACGGCAGGGCGCTTTCGGCTGTCACAACGAAGGTGAGCCCCGATCACCCGCCGGTTACCGTGACCACGGAAATGTCGCGGAATGGTGCAGGTGACGGGTTCTTTGCCAAGTGGACTTCAACAAAGCTTGCGGTATCTGGGGGAACGCCTGCCCTGCTCACCATTGGCACCACGTCCGCAGGCGTCGTGACGTGGTGCTATTCGCCCGACGCCGCATCCCTCTCGGGCCTGCCGGACGGCACTCCGTTGCCTGTGGTGGGGCCAGGCATACCACCGGGCGACACGATTTCGTTCCAAACTGTGTCGCCTCGCCGCATGGAGTTTGTCACCGCGCATGATGGCAAGACGATGACCGTTGGGTACTATCAACTGTCCGAAGACGGTCGCCAACTCGACGACACCTATTGGGATCCCAAGGATCCAGCGATTCGGCAAACCAAGGTCTATATGCGGCAACAAGCAAAACCGGGCCTTCAGCCACCCCTTCCCCATGAATGAGAGCATCCCTTCTCAAATCCACACACGCCCAACTCGGGTGAGCGCTCCTTCCCCCAATCCCGTCTATCTGATACAACCGCGGGAGCCGTAAGCTGGTACCCTGAAAACTGAGAAATACGTTCTAGAAAGGCCGGCAATCCCAAGCCGGCAACAGGAGCCATGGCAGAGTTCGTCATCAAGCTGGCCGATGAGCGTGGACGCGTGATGGAGCAGACCCAGACCGCCGCCACCGCCGACGAGTTGCGCGCACGCTTTGCCCATGCCGGCTACCACGTGTTTTCAATCAAAGCGCGGTCGGGAATCGGCCTGAGACGCCGCAAGGTCAAGCTGGAGCCGTTCCTCATCTTCAACCAGCAGTTTTTGACGCTCATCCGCGCCGGCCTGCCCATTCTGGGCAGCCTGCAGATGCTGGCCAAGGGCCAGAAGAACGCCCACTTCGCCGCCCAGTTGGACGACGTTTCCACGCGCGTAAAAACCGGCGAGTCGCTCTCCTCCGCCTTTGAAGCGCAGAGCGGGTTTCCGGTGATGTATACCACCACGCTGCTGGCCGGCGAGCGATCCGGCAATCTTCTCGAAGTGCTGGAGCGCTACGTCAGCTTCCAGCGCATCTCGCTCACGTTCCGCAAAAAGCTGATCACCTCGCTCATCTACCCCTGCGTGCTCATGGTGCTGGTCACGGCGCTGGTCATATTCATGTTCGCTTACGTGGTGCCGCAGTTTGCCACGCTCTACGACCAGCTTGGCTCCAAGCTGCCGGCCATGACCATTTACCTGCTCAACTTTTCCAAGTGGCTGAATCATAACCTTCTTTGGATTTTGCTGACGATTCTAGTGGTCGGCGGGGTTGGCTATCGCTTTTCCATCACCGAGCGCGGCCGCGACTTTATCGACGGCGTGCGCATCAAGCTGCCCGTCTTCGGCACCATCTGGCTCAAATATCAAGTCGCGTTGTTTGCGCGCACGCTCTCCACGCTGCTCACCGGCGGTTTGCCGCTGGTGCCGTCGCTCGAAACGGCAGCGCGTTCCATCTCGTCGCGGCGGGTCTCGAAAGCCGTGGTCTCGTCCATCACCACCGTCCGCGAAGGCAAGAGCCTTGCCGAAGCACTGGTCTCGACCAAGGTCTTCCCTGACCTGGCCGCGGAGATGATCACCGTGGGCGAACAGACCGGCGCATTGCCCGCAATGCTGAACTCGGTGGCCGAATTCTTTGAAGAGGACGTGGCCACGGCGCTCACCGCTTCGCTGGCGCTGATTGAGCCGGCCATTCTTATCATCATGGGCATTGTCGTGGTGTTCATTCTCATTTCGCTCTACCTGCCCATCTTCTCGCTGGGCATGACGGGCGGCAACGGCGGAGGAGGCTAACACCCCATGGCAGACACATCCGTAATCGCACTCCCCGTTCCCGTCCCGCAGGACGAGCGCGCCCAGGCCGAAGCCCTCGCGCGCCGCTATCACGCCGAGTTCGTCGACCTGAAGAACTTCAAAATTCAGCACGACCTGCTGCGCACCGTTCCCGTGGAGCTGATGTTCCGCTACAACTTTGTGCCCATCGAGCAACAGCAGGACGCGCTCGTCATCGCGGTCTCTGACCCCTCGCGGCTCATGGTGCTCGACGAGATTGCCGGCCTGCTCGCGCACCGCATCATTGCCCGCGTCGCAACCCTCTCGCAAATCACCGACCTGTTGAAGAAGACCGAGCAGTCCCAGCGCGTGCTCGACGAAGCCAGCGAAGGCCTCACCTTCGACGTGCTCACCGGCGACGATAACTCCGACGAAAATATCTCCATCGAAAAGCTCACCAGCGAAGAAGACATCAGCCCCATCATTCGCCTGGTCGACACCACCATCTTCACCGCGCTCGAGCGCCGCGCCTCCGATATTCACATCGAGACCAACGACGATTCTGTGGTCGTCAAATACCGCATCGACGGCGTGCTGCAGATGGCCATGGCGCCCATTGCGCGCGAGCATCACTCCACCATTCTCTCCCGCATCAAGATCATGAGCGAACTGGACATTGCCGAGCGCCGCGTCCCGCAGGACGGACGTTTCAGAGTCCGCTATAAAGGCCGCCTCATCGACTTCCGCGTCAGCATCATGCCCACGGTACACGGCGAAAATGCCGTGCTCCGCGTGCTCGACAAAGAATCCATGAGCGAGAAGTTCCGCAATCTGACTCTTGATGTTGTGGGCTTCGCCGACGAAGACCTTCGCCGCTTCCGCCGCTACATCCGCGAGCCCTACGGCATGGTGCTGGTGACTGGTCCCACCGGCTCAGGCAAGACCACCACACTCTATGCCGCGCTCAACGAGATCAAGAGCGACGAAGACAAGATCATCACCATCGAGGACCCGGTCGA
>JBEKFD010000015.1:0-53605 GCA_050013495.1 Occallatibacter sp.
AATTCCGGATCGAATGGCGCGTTGGCCGTGACGTCGAGCATTCTCGATACGACCAACTCGTTGGCTTACACTTCGCCGATTCCTGGCATCAATGCCAATCTGACGGTCGATGGTGTGAATCTCACCAGCACCTCCAACACGGTTGCCAATCTGATTCCCGGCGTGACCTTTCAACTCCTGGCCCCAAGCGCCGATGGCGAGCAGGTGCAGGTGGTGATCGGCAACGACAATTCCAGTGTCGAGAGCACGGTCAACCAGTTCGTCACCGACTACAACTCACTGGTCAGCGCCATGAACGCGCAGGAAGGCCTGGACAGTTCAAACCATGCCGAACCGCTTTTTGGGTCTCCTACGCTTTCTCTGCTGCAACAGCAACTGCTTGGCGGCCTCAATACCAGCAATCCGAATGGCAGCCTGGATGCGGTTTCCAATGTCGCGGGCACCACATTCTCCGGCTCAATGACAATCACGGTGGGCAACGGTACGGCGCAGAACGTTGTTTTCGGCGCAGCACCCACCAGCCCGGCTGCCAACACCATCTATACCCGGAGCGGCGTCAACACGCTCGCAGGGCTTGCCGCCGCCATCAACGCTGCGAACCTCGGTGTAACCGCCAATGTGGCCACTAGCGCCGGGCAGTCGACTCTCGCGCTGACTTCCGGTACCGCTGGACCTACCGGAGCATTGACGGTAGGTTCGAGCATCGTGGCTACCGCACCCACCGCGCTGACTTACTCAGGCAACGGCTACACGAGTTCGACCGCGGACAGCGGCACTCTCGGCACGGTTGCCCAAAGCTCCGACACCCTTACCGGCGCCGTCTCTGTCCAGGTTGGCGCAGGATTGCCAACAAGCTTCACGCTCGATTCGTCTGACAACACCCTTGCGGGCCTCTCCAACGCCATCAACACTGCCAACCTCGGGGTCACGGCTTCGGTGGTCACCAACCTCGATGGCACCTCGAGCCTTTCGCTGGCCTCTGCAACGGTGGGCGCCGCCGGCGCGATCCACGTGACATCCAGCCTGCTGGACCCCACCAGCCCCACCAGCACAACGCTGAACTACACCAGTTCGTCGGACATTGGCAGCTTGACTGGCCTTGGCGTCAGCGTGAACAACGATGGCTCGATCACTTTCGACGCCGAGTCTCTCGATTCAACGCTGAACTCCGACTACGGCGGCGTGGTGGGCTTCTTTCAGAACGTAAACAGTTGGGGGCAGAACTTCTCTACCATGCTGACCAACTCCGGCACCGCGGCAGGAACAGGCATCCTGGCGCTGGCGTCGAGTTCCAACAGCAATGTCGAATCCACGCTGAATGCCGATATAACCAAAGAGAACGCCCTGATCTCCGCGGAACAGGTGAGCTTGACCAATGAGCTGAACCAGGCAAATCAGATCTTGCAGGAACTGCCATCGCAACTCGACGGCGTCAACGAGCTCTACTCGGCGATTACGGGATACAACCAGAATTCAAACGGCTAAGGAGCAGCACCACGATGGGAAGTTATCAGGAACATGCATTGGAAAGCGCCTCAGCCGTGGAACTGGTCGTGGCGCTCTATGACGGGATCATTCGGTTTCTTTACGCCGCGGGCTCGGCTGTGGACCAGGGCGATGCGGCAGGCCGCCGGAACGCCTCGAAGCGGGCATTGGATATCATCATTCACCTCCAGGCACGGCTGCGCATGGATGTGGGCGGCCGACCGGCGGCGGCGCTGAGCGAGTTCTATGCCAGCGTCTTTGCGCAGATTCTTCAGGCCTCGCAAAGCGTCTCACGGCAGAAGTTTGAACACGCGATCGACTGCGTGCGCAACGTGCGCGATGCGTGGCGGGAAGTGGCCAGAGACCCGGAGGTCAATCCGGCCCCGGTGCAGGTGAATCATATGTCAAGAAGCAGCAATGCGGCGTTCGACGGAGATGAATACGGCGCGGATGCGGCGGTGGGCTCACGCTGGAATGCGTGAGGCGCCTTTGATGAAAGTCTCCTTTTGAAAGGCACGACTTTACAGGTTACGGAAAAACCTTCTCTAGCCAAAAACCTCGGCAGCTTTGTATCAGGGCACGACTTCAGTCGTGCCGCAAATGCCGCATAATCAGCGTCGGGCTTTAGCCCCTGCGGAATGGGTCTTTCGGAATTCTGACCTTTGCTCCAGGCTCCTGAGCTAGCCGGCGACGGTGAGCTCTTCTTCCAGTTGCTGCTTCTGATAGAGCCCTGCGTAGTAGCCGTCGAGAGCGAGCAATTCGTCGTGGCGTCCGATCTCCACAATCCTGCCGCGATCGAGCACAGCAATCTGGTCGGCATCGCGCACCGTTGAAACGCGGTGCGAGATGAGGATGGTGGTCGAGGCGGAAGTATAACTGCCCAGTCCGCCCAGGATGCGCTCTTCCGTGTAAGTATCCACACTTGCCAGCGCGTCGTCCAGGATCAGGATTGCCGGCCTGCGCAGCAAGGCGCGGGCAATGGCCGCGCGCTGTTTTTGTCCGCCGGAGAGCGTGACTCCCCGTTCGCCGACCATGGTTTCAAAGCCCTGGGGGAATTCTTCAAACTCCACGCGAATATGCGCGGCCTCCGCGGCCTTGAGCATCTCTTCGGCGCTGGCATCGGGCGCACCAAAAGTGAGATTGTCACGAATGGTAAAGCTGAACAGAAATGTTTCTTGCGGCACCATTCCGATGTTCCCCCGCAGTACCGCAAGCGGATAGTCGCGCACCGGGCGACCGTCGATGAAGAGCGACCCGGCGGGCGCCTCATAGAGGCGCGACAGGAGGCTCACCAGTGTGGTCTTTCCCGATCCTGTCGGCCCGACAACGGCCAGCGTGGAGCCGGCGGGAATCGTGAGCGAGATATCGCGCAGCACCGGCGTATCGCCGTATGCAAAATTCAAATGACGGAACTCGATCTCTCCCTTCAGCACCGTATCCTGTCCAACCGAACCATCCGCGGCACGGTCGTCGATGGCCGGTTCGGCTTGGAGCAACTCGTCGATGCGCACCACCGAGGCTGTGCCGCGCTGGAAGAGATTAACCACCCAGCCGACCGCGATGATGGGCCATGTGAGAAGGATCATGAAGGTGTAGAAAGAGAAAAAATCGCCCGGCGATATGTGCTTGGCGAGAACTTCGTGCCCCCCGGCAAACAGCGTAATCACCATGGATACGCCGAGGACGAATTCCAGTGTTGGCCAAAGCATGCCCATCAGCTGGACAAGGCGAAGCGAGCGGGCAATGTACAAGCGATTGAGCTTTTCGAAGAGGCCGATCTGGGATTCTTCGCGGGCAAACGCGCGAATAAGCCGCGCCCCGGAGTAATTCTCCTGCGCCTGGGCAGAAATATCGGAGAAGCTGGCCTGGATGCGTTCGAATCGATCGTGAATCCGATGGCCGAGGTACTGCACCAGGATGCTCGCCAGCGGCATGGGCGCCAATGCCACAAGTGTGAGCCAGGGGCTCAGGTGCAGCAGGAAGTAGAGCGCAAACAGAGTAAAGAAGACGGTGTTGGCACTGTACATGAGCGCCGGGCCAAGCAGGTTGCGCACCGCGTTCAGGTCGTTGGTCATGCGCGCCATCACGTCGCCGGTGCGATAGCGCTGATAGAAGCCCGAGTCCTGTTTCTCGAGATGGCGGAACAGGTCGTTGCGAATGTCGAATTCAATCTCCCGCGAGATGCCGATCAGAATCCAGCGCTGCGCGTAGAGAAAAATGCCCTTGACCAGCGAGATGCCCACCAGCAGCCCCGCGAAACCCAGAATCATCCGGTGGTTGGCCTGATGCTTGTTCAGCTTGTCCACTGCCCACCCCAGCACCCGGGGAGCCTGCACCGCCGCCGCATTGGTCGCGATGCAAGAGAGCGTGCCCCACAGGTATCCCCACCGGTAGCGGCGCATGTAAGCGAAGAGGGGGCGCAGGTCGCGAAGCATGTTTTTATTGTAAGGGGTGCACTCTATGGAAGAACTGATTGAGCCGTAGGAAGATCTGATTGAGTCGTCGGAAGATCTGATGAAGTCGATGGAGGATCTGATTAGGTTGTCGTTTTGAAGGGGCACTACTTCAGTCGTGCCGTAAATGCCGCAGAAATGATTGTGGGCTTTAGCCCTTGAGGGAATGCTTTCCTCCCCCTGATACTTGCTCAGAGGTTCCGTGACTAGAGAGCCGGTTAGGTGGGCGTCCGAAGCAGAAGATAACCCCCCACCAGCCCGAACAACATATCGGACGACCACGCCGCCAGCGCCGCGGGCAGATAATCAACATTGCCCAGCGCACCGAAGAGGCTCTCCACCACAAAATAAGCCAGCGCCACGCCAATTGCGACAGCAATTCCAGTAAGCGACCCGCGCCGTCCCATGGAGAGCGCGAACGGAATGGCCAGCACAGCCATTACCACGGCCACCAGCGGATACGCCAGCTTGTGCCACAGCGCAACTCGCAGCTTCATGGTGTCAAAGCCGCTCTGCTGCAGGTCGGCGATGTACCTGTCGAGTTGCTCGAAGTTCATCTCCTGGGCCTGCTTGCTTTCCTTGTTGAAGTATCCTGGATCTTCATGAATTTCGGAAAAAGTGGTTTGCGTGAATTGCCGGAAATCCTTGGTATGGTCGCCCTCGATATCGTTTTCCCAGCCGTTCTGGAAATGCCAGGAGCTTGACTCCGGGTCCCAGACGGCCTTGGCGGCGAAGATGCGGCGCGTCAGCGCAAAAGTCGACGGGTCGAATTCGAAGACGGAGATGTTGGCAAACTCATTGCGGTCAGGATCGAAGAATCGATAGTAGAAAATCCGCCCTGGCTCACCCGCACGCGGCTCGCCGAATATCCAATTCTGTTCGGGATGCGTGACCGTCTGCGGGGGCTTGCCCTTGATCACGTTGCGCAGTGCATCCTGCCGCTTGTTGGCCTGCGGCAGGTAAAACTCATCGAAAAGAAAAAGACTCACGGCAAGAATGGCAGCGATGGAAACAACCGGCACCACCAGCCGGTAAAGACTGATGCCGGTGGCCTTCATGGCGATGATTTCGCTGTTGCGGTTGAGCACTCCGAAGGTGACCAGCACCGCCACCAGTACTGCCAGGGGGGCGAACTGATAAAGGAACAGCGGGGTGAGGTTGATCAGGTAATCGCCGACGGTGGTTACGGAGATACGGTTGCGCAGGATGTCGTTGAGCAGGTCGAAGACAGTGAAGACCAGCGTGAGCAGGACAAACCCCATGAGCACCAGTGCGAACATGTTGAGGAATTCCATCACAACGTACTGGTCCAGGATGCGAGGAAAAACGCCGTGGGATACAGTGCGCTTCCGTCGAGCCTGGAACCTTGCAAGAAGCCCGCCGCGTAAAGGGCCTGCAGGGTTGGCAGGGATTGCAGGCTTGGGTTTCGGCGTACGCGCTGTCCAGCCGGCGATGGCGCTGAACACCTGGCTCCCGCTCGCCATCTGCCACAGCAGGAAGATGCCGCCAACAGCAAACAGAATGTTCGCCGACCACACGGCGAGAAAGGTGGGAATCCAATTCTGCCGGCCCATGGCGATGCCCACCAGCGAAAGGGAGTAATACAGGATCACCAGCAGGATGGTGAACACCCAAGCCGAGCTTTTTCCGCCGCGCCGCGACGTTACGCCGAGCGGCACGCCCACCAACATGAGCACCACGCAGGCCGCTGGATAAGAAAATCGCTTGTGCAGTTCGATAAGGAACCGCTTGCCGTCGGGCCCGTGGGTGCGTTCGATGAGTTCCTTCAGGGGCAGCGCATAAATGGCCGTATCGAGCCGTCCCAGGTGACCTTCATTTTGCTGGCTGGCGGTGAAGGGCAGGTCGTCGATCGTAAAGGTAGAGAGTTCGTACTGCTCCGGGTGTCCTGCAACCGGGTTGTGCTCGGTTCCGTTGCGCAGCCGCATCAGCAGCTCCTGCGGCGAATAGCTGACCACCGTCGCGGAGGCGGCCGTAGTGATCTTCGGTTCCCCAGGGTCGGTGATGTCGGCCATGAAGACCTGGCGCCAGTTGACCGCGCCGGTTCCGGAGATCACATTCTGCACATAAAGAACCTTGTCGCGAAATTCCTCGCAAAAGACACGAGGCTGAATTTCGTAGGTAGCCTGCGAAGCCAGCGCCTTGTCCAGGTCGAGGATGCCCTGGTTGGCACGCGGCGCCACATAGAGCGAGTTGAACAGCCCTATCAGCGTTCCGCCCACGGCCACGATCGCGCTTACGCGGACAAAGTAGCCGATGCCCAGCCCCGACGCGCGCATGGCGATGATTTCGCTGTCGGCCGCTAGGCGGCTGAGCCCCAGCAGCACCCCCACCAGCACCGCCATCGGGATGGTGACCATGAAGAAGTTGGGCAGCAGAAACACAACCACTTCCATCACGTTGGTGAAGGTTGAGCTGTTGCGCACCACCATGTCCAGAATGTGCGGCAACTCGCGCATGAACAGGATGAAGGTGAACAACGCGCATCCAATAAGCGTGTGGGAGAGAATTTCACCGAGAATGTAACGGGTCAGGATGCGCAAAGTCCGGCTCCGAAACTAGTCTATCGTTCGCAGCCCCGGTCCGGTTGCTATGTAGCTCGATCCGCCGCGGGAGCTTGCCAATTCCGCAGCCGCAGGCTGTTTCCAAGCACGCACACCGAGCTCAGCGCCATCGCCGCTGCCGCCAGCCACGGCGTTAACAGGATGTGAAATGTCGGGTAAAGCAATCCCGCGGCCAGCGGAATGCCGAGCACGTTGTAGCCCGCCGCCCACGCGAGGTTTTGTCGCATGATGCGCAACGTCGCTCGAGCCAGGCGCAGCGCATTTGGAATGGACGAGGGCTGTGCGCGCAGCAGCAGCACGTCGCCCGCCTCCTGGGCCAGGTCGGCGCCGGAGCCCATGGCGATGCCTGCATCCGCCTGTGCCAGCGCAGCGGCGTCGTTAATGCCGTCGCCCACCATGGCCACGCGCAGTCCGCTCTGTTGCAGTTCGCGAATGCGCGCCAGCTTGCCAGCGGGGTCCAAGCCGGCCTCCACTTCCGTGATGCCCGCCTGCTCGGCGATGGGCCCTGCCGCGGCAGCCGTGTCGCCGGTAAGCATCAAAATGCGCAGGCCGTCTTGCCGCAGTGCTTTGATCGCTTCAGCCGCATCGGGCCGGAGAGCATCGCGCGCGTCGAAGTAGCCTACTGGAACCGTATCGAGCGCCATCCACAGCCGGGTAACGCCGGGCTCGGGCTTGCGCACCGGGCTGGGCAACGGCACAAAGAGCTCACGGAATAGCGTTTCGTTGCCGAGCAGGCATTCCTGGCCTTCCACCGTCGCCGAAAGCCCGCGTCCAGGGTAGATTTGCAGGTTTTGCGCCGGCTTCCAGACCAGTCCGAGAGACCGCGCCTGGTCAAGAACGGCATGAGCCAGAGGATGATTCGACTGCTCCTCTGCAGCCGCTGCCATGCGCAGAAGATCGTTTGCCAGACGCGGCGTCACCGATCGCACGCCAGCCAGCGTAGGCCGCCCCACAGTCAGCGTGCCGGTCTTGTCCAGGACCACGACGTCAAGGTGAGCGAGCCGCTCCAGCGCCTCCCCGCCCTTGAAGAGAATCCCGATCTGCGCGCCGCGCCCCACGGCCACAGTCAGCGCAGCGGGCACGGCCAACCCCATGGCGCAGGGGCACGCCACCACCAGAACCGCGACCGTATTGGCCATGGCCAGCGCCAGAGAGTGAGCAGCGAAAAGCCATATGGCGAACGTGAGGATCGCCAGCCCCAGCACGATGGGCACAAAGATGGAGCTGGCGCGATCCGCCAGCCGCTCCATGGGCGCGCGCGACGACTGCGCCTGCTCCACCATGCGCGTGATCTGTGCCAGCACCGTGGCCTCGCCCAGCGATTGCGCCCGGCAGGTGACAGCCCCGTCGTAGTTGAGCGAACCGGCCAGCACACGCCCTCCCACCTCGCGCGGCTGCGGATCGGCCTCGCCCGTCAGCATCGACTCGTCCACCGACGTCCGGCCTTCAGTGATTGCCGCATCCACCGGGAACCGCTCACCCGGAAGGACAAGAACGCTGTCGCCCGGCTGAATTTCGTCCAATGGAACAACTGCCTGCACGCCGTTGACAACCCGCCGCGCTGTCACCGGACGCAGGTGCGCCAGCGAGTCCAGCGCCGCCAGCGCGCGCCGCTTGGCCCGGCCTTCCAGGCTCTTGCCCAGCAGCAGAAAACCAACAATCAGCAGAACCGCGTCAAAGTAGACTTGGCGTCCATCGCCGGGCAAAAGTGTCGCATAAATAGACCAGGCAAAGGCCACGCCCGTTCCCAGGCTCACCAGCGTGTTCATGTTGGTCGAGCCGTGGATCAGCGCCTGCCACGCGTTGATGTAGATGCCGCGCCCGGCCCACGCCACAACGGCCGCGGTGATGACCAGCAGAGACCACCGCAACACATCGGGCGGAAAGGTGCAAATCCCAGGTGCAAGCGACTGCAGCGCGTTGTCCAGCGGGCCCATGTCGGTATCGAGCGGCATGGCCAGCACCATGGCCGCGGCCCCGGCGGCGAGCGTAATCCACGCCTTGCGAGCCGCCGCATCGTTGATCGCGTTGTCAGAAGTGGACTTCGCAGCAGACGCGCCGGAGCGGGGAAGCACTGCGTCGTAGCCGGCCGCGCGAACGGCCTCAACCAGGGTCGCAGGCGTGGTGGAAGCCGGGTCGAACACTACCGTAGCGCGATTGGCCATCAGGTCCACGCGCGCCGATTGCACCCCGGCTGTCGAACTGAGAGCCGTCTCTACGTGATGCTGGCAAGAGGCGCAGGTCATGCCAAGAATCGGGAGCGTAATCGATTCGGTGGCGGTTGGATTCACCTAATCTTCCAGTCGTGCGGGGTAGCCCGCCTTCTCAAGCGCAGCCACAGCCTGTTCCACCGGCGCCGGGTCTCTGCTGGAACTCACGCGAGCCGCTCCCATGCGCACCTCCTTCACCTGCAAGCCATCGGTCGCGGCCAATGCCTGGCTGACGCGTCGGACACAGGAACCGCAATGCATGTTGTCGATTCGCAGCGTGAATTCGGACACAGGGCTCTCCCGGCTCTGTTCGATGATAGCGCGCATGAAACGATGCATGTGAGCCCCAATAACCGTGCATGGATAGCGGATTCGCCAGGCATAATCGGCGTGGGACAGACGCGTGAGACGAGAAACGGAACGCATCCCGGCTTTGAAAGGGCACGCCTTCAGCCGTGCCGCGCAGGACGCTCCGCACGCTCCGGCTTTAGCCGCCGAGGGACAATTTTCTCCCGCGAAACCATTCTTCAGGGGTTGAAACCCAGCAGGATCGGAGCAGCATCCATTGACACCGCTGAAGCCGTGCCCTTTCAAGACGTTTGCTCCGCACGTTTCATTTCATTCATGCGATTTCCCAACGGAAGTGACCAGTTATCGCCTCACACCGCCAGCGGGCACTATGGTAGATATAGCGGCATGGAGGCAAAATGCAGCGGGAGTTTCCCGAGACGCCTTTGGTGGGCGTGGGCGCCGTGGTGGTGGACGAGGGCCGTGTCCTGCTGGTGCGCCGCGGACGCGAGCCGCTGAAGGGACAGTGGTCGCTGCCGGGCGGGCTATTGGAGGTCGGCGAGTCGCTCACCGCCGGCGTCGCGCGCGAGGTGAAGGAGGAGACAGGCCTGACCGTTGAACCGCTGGAACTGGTCGAACTCCTGGACCGGATTCACCGCGACGGCGAGCGCGTCCGCTACCATTATGTGATCGCCGACTATCTCTGCCGGTTGGTGAACGGCGAATTGAAAGCGGCCTCGGACGCCGACGCAGTGCGCTGGGTGGAGCGGGCGGAGTGGAACAGCCATAGCGCCTTGAAGCTTGATCCGATCACAGTGCGGGTGATCGAAGCTGGCTGGCAGCGGGAGCGGACAATCCAATTGAACCTGAAACCCAACCTGGAACCGAATCCGGAGGGCAAGTGAGTTTGGGCAAGAAGATCCTGTGGGGTTCGCTGCTGCTTTTGCTGGTTGCCGGAATCGGTTTTTTTGATCGGCCGGTCAGCTGGTTCAATGAATCGATGTACGTCCGCGATTCCTTGTCAGGTGTCCAGAACCACAGGGTCACAGTTGGGGGCCATCGCCTGCATTACGAGGTGGAAGGCCCGTCGGACGGCCCTGTCGTCGTTCTGATACACGGACTCGGCGGCCGGGCCGAAGATTGGCGCAACTTGGCGCCCTACCTTGCCAAGTCCGGATTTCGCGTCTATCTGCCGGACTTGATCGGCTATGGCCGCAGCCAGAAGCCTGCGGATTTCTCCTACTCCGTGCATGACGAGTCAGCGGTAGTGCTGGGCTTCCTCGATGCGCTCGGCCTGCGTCAGGTGGACCTGGGCGGCTGGTCCATGGGTGGCGCGATTGTGCAGCATGTAGCCGCTGACCACCCCGAGCGGGTTCGGCGACTGCTCCTCTTCGATTCCGCCGGCCTCTTCGTTCTACCCACCTGGGATACCGGGCTGTTTACACCCGGCAATGCGGCTGAGCTGGATCAGCTGAACACGCTGCTCATGCCCAATCCGCCCAAAATACCCGGCTTCGTGGCGCGCGATATTCTTCGCGTATCCGATCATCGCTCCTGGATCATTCATCGCGCCCTCGCCACCATGCTCACTGGCCAGGATGCAACCGACAAGCTGCTGCCGCAACTCAAGATGCCGGTGCTAATCGTGTGGGGCGCGGAGGACAGGATTACTCCTCCCAGCCTGGGCCAGGCCATGCACCAGATGCTTCCTCAGTCCGAACTCGACATCTTGCCCGGCTGCGGCCACCTCGCCCCCGGACAATGCGCCCCACAGATGGCCCCGAAGGTGGTTGAGTTTCTAAAGCAGTGAGCCGGATGGATGTCCTTGCGCCCAAGTCGCAGCCTCCGCTGACTTGCTGACTCGCTGACGCCGCGCAGCGGCGGCTCACTCGCCGCATTTTGTCCAGAAAGACCGCGCAATTCGCTCGCAATCGCTCTTCATGCTTTCCACGGCAGCGCCGATAAAGCCACAAGAGGAGCAAGGCATGAGCGAAATTCGAACCCTGATCGTTGACGATTCCTCGGTGATGCGCAAGATTGTTGAGCGGTCACTGCGCCAGGCAGGCCTGGACTCCATGGTCGTGTATGAGGCCGGCAGCGGCATCGAAGGACTCGATCTGCTTAAAGCCAAACAGGTGGACCTGATTCTTTCCGACATCAATATGCCCTCGATGGATGGCCTGGAGTTTCTGCGCCAGTTGCGTGCCCAGAACCTGGCTCCCGGTGTCCCGGTGGTGATGATCACCACCGAGTCGAGCGAAGAACATGTGAAGCAGGCCATTCTGGCCGGCGCGCAAGGATACATCCGCAAGCCGTTCACGGCGGACCAGGTGAAAGAACGGGTATTGCCGCTGCTGCAGGCGGTTTAGCCGGGAGGGATTACCTTGCTTTTGAATGGTGTGCGGAATCCCGCAATCGCCACAGCGCGAAAAAGCGGAGAAAAGGAAATGGAGCGAGCGATGCCTGTAACTTTGCGTGCGTCTTTACAACTGGTGTCCGACCCGAAGAACCTGGACACAACCGTGGATGAGGTCTTCAAGATGATGCTTGGGATCGAATGCCGGCCAGGTACGGAACCGATGATCATGGAGCCGGAGTCCGTGACTGCCGTGGTGGGCTTTGGCGGCCTGCTGAGCGGTGCCTGCCTGTTCAAGAGCGGCAGCACGACGGCCATCAAGATCGCCGCTGCTATGACAGGCATGGAGTTTGCCGAGGTCGACGACACCGTCAAGGACGGCATCGGCGAAATCTGCAACATGCTTGCCGGCGCGTGGAAGGGCAAAGTGCCGGATCTGGCGGCCAACTGCGGCCTTTCGATTCCGGCCGTCATCACCGGCCGAGACTACAACCTCCACGTCCAGGCGCCTGAGTTCAAGCTGGTGCACTGCTATACCTTCGAAGCCGGCAGCTTTGAAGTAACCATCATCTGCGACGGCTTGCAGTAATTCGGCGATAGCATCGCCAACTTGCTGACTGGATTGTGTTCCATAAACCTGCTCTGTGTGAGGGCACGACTTCAAAGGCTGCGGGAACTCTCCCTCGCCAAAACTCTCGGCCGCTTTGTGTCAGGGCACGACTTCAGTCGTGCCGAAGAAGGCGGAATGGCGAAGGGGTTTTAACCCCTGAGGGAATGCGCCGAACTGCGACGGCCAAATTTAAGACACGCTTTCGCTACCCCCCCCGCAAGCGGGCGCTAACTTGCTGCATTTTGTCCAAAGTTATCTCGCTCCCCGTCCATTCTGATCATGTTCTAATCCCGCGTAGCTCTTTCCGGTCCTCCGGCTGCACTGTTCCTCACCGAACAGGAGCGGGAAACAATGGACAGTGGATACTACGCGGCGATGACCGGCTTGGTGGCGCGCACCCAGGCGCTGGATACGGCAGCCTCCAACCTGGCCAATGCGCAAACCCCCGGCTATCGCGCCGAGCGTGAATTCTTCCGTTCCGCACTGCTGGGTCCCGACGCTACTGACTCGCAATTGGGCGGCGTGGTCAACAACTTTGGCCTGCTGGGCGGCGACCACCTGGACATGGGCCAGGGCGCGCTCACCTCCACCGGCAATCCCCTGGATCTGGCCATCGAAGGCGAAGGATTCTTTCAGGTTCAAACCCCCAATGGACAGCGCTTTACCCGCGACGGGGGTTTCCATCGCTCGCAGGGCGGGCAACTGGTCACCCAGGCCGGAGAGCCGGTGTTGGCCGACAGCGGTAGATCCATTCAGCTTCCGCCCGGAGACGTAACCGTTGGCGAAGACGGCGTAGTATCCGTGGCCGGCGGCGTGGTGGCCAAAGTGGGCGTGTTTACCTTCCCCGCCGGCACGCAATTGACTCCCGAGGGCGCCAACCGTTACGTGGCTCCAAAGGATGTCACAGCGCAACTCTCGACCAAGGGCGCAGTCCACCAGGGATCCATCGAATCGGCCAACGAAGACGTGATTCAAGGCTCGCTCGATCTGGTCGTCATGCAGCGCCAGGCGGAAATGATGCAGAAGGCGCTCACCATCTTCCACACCGAATTCAACAAGACCGCCAGCGAGGACCTGCCCAAAGTGTGAAAAGCAGTTCACAGTTCGCAGTTCGCAGTTCCCAGTTTCAATGCCGCAGGTCGAACTTCAATGGTGCTCGCTCAAGCGTTAAGTGAATTGGGAATCCGGAACACTCCGCGATGGCGGAACCTACGGTCCTCCGTCAGCGGTTGAGAACGATGCACTGCGAGCTGTGAACTGCGAACTGCGAACTGAACGACTGAAAGGAGTCCCAATGATTCGAGCCTTGTACACCGCCGCCAGCGGGATGAGCGCACAGCAGTTGAACCTGGACACCATCGCCAACAACCTGGCCAACTCCTCGACCACCGGATTTCGCCAGTTGCGTCTGGAGTTTCAGGACATGGTCTACCAGAACCTGGTCACGCCAGGCGCGGCAGAGAGCCAATCGACTGTGTCCGCAGGCCTGCAGATCGGCCTGGGCACCAAATCGGCCGCAACCGAAGTCATCATGACTCAAGGCTCGCTCAATCAGACCTCCAATCCGCTGGACGTGGCCATTGAGGGCAGCGGCTTTTTCCAGGTGCAGCGGCCCGATGGAACCATCGCCTACACCCGCGCCGGGCAGTTTCAGCTCAACAACCAGGGCACTATCGTTACATCGGATGGCGACCCGATCATCCCCACCATCACTATTCCAGCCAGCGCCACGGCGGTCACCATCACCCAATATGGAGTGGTGAACGCCACCCTACCCGGCCAGCAGAACCCCTCCCAGCTCGGGCAGCTGCAGCTGGCCACGTTCCCCAACCCTGGAGGCCTGGAAAGCATGGGCTCCAACCTGCTCCAGACCACGCTCAGTTCCGGCAATCCGGTCACCGGCAATCCCGGCGGAACCGAAGGCCTGGGCACGTTGCAGCAGGGGTACTTGGAAAACTCCAACGTCGACGTCGTCACCATGTTTGTGCAGATGGTTCTGGCCCAGCGGGCCTACGAATCGAACTCCAAGGTCATTAAGGCTGCCGATGATATGTATTCGCAAGTCAATAATATGACCCGCTAACTCTCAAGTTTCGCTTGAATTAAATGAACGCCAAGGAGAACAGGATGCGGACGGGTCAGTTCATGGTGCGGGTAGCGGCAATACTGGTGACGGCGGCCCCCCTCGCCTTCGGGCAGGCGGCTGCATCCTCATCTTCCCGTCCCCGCCTCTTGATTTCTTCATCGGTTCCGGTTTCTGCATCGACAGCGCCGGGCGAGGAAATTCTCCGCGCTGATCGCCTTCAGCCCCGGCAAGCGATGCCGGCACTTGCAGCAGCACAACCGCCCATCATTCATGCCGGCGACCACGTGATCGTGGAAGAGAACACGGCGGTCGTTGAGGCGCGCCTGGAGGCGACCGCCATGAGCCCCGCGCAAGCCGGATCGCCCTTAAACGTGCGCCTGACTATGGGCGGAAAAGTGTTGCGCGTCCTGGCCGCGGCGCCTGGCCGTGCAGTTCTGCAAAAGGAGGTTCAGCGATGACACTGCGCTTCGTTTTCACTCTGACTCTGACGGCCGGATTCCTTTTGCTGGCCGCCGCGCCGCTCAAGGCCTTCGACAAGAAGAAGATTCCGTTTATGCCGGCGGCCAAGCCCACCCCGCCGGAGGAAGCGCTGCACGCGTATGTTGACCGGGTGCGCGCGCAGCAGGCTGCGGAAGTGAAGACCCTCGGCTCGATCTGGAGCCCGGAGGGCCGGCTGGTACGCCTCGGAACGGATGCCAAGGCGGTGCGGCTACACGATGTGGTTTCAATTGTGGTGACCGAGAGCCTGGCCGCCTCGACCGATGGGCAGGTGAAGAATTCCCGGGCGTCGAACGCCAACTCTGGGCTTACTTCGCTGTTCGGGCTGCTTAAGACCTCCAACGCCTTGCAGAACCTGGTCGGAATGACCGCCTCTTCGGGCCTTTCCGCGCAAGGGCAGAGCACGACTAATTCCAGCCTGGCCACTACCTTCGGCGGCGAGGTCGTGGATGTGCTGCCCAACGGAATGCTAGTGGTGCAGGCCACCCGTCAGCTCACCTTCTCGCAGCAGACGCAGCTCATCAAGCTGCGCGGCCTGGTGCGCCCTGAAGACGTGAGCGCGCAGAACCAGGTGCTGTCCACGGCCATGACCGATCTGGAACTCGAAGTGACGGGCAAGGGAATTGTCAACGACTCCACCTACCGCCAAAACCCGCTGGTCCGCTGGCTGGAGCGAATTTTGATCTTTTAGAGGCCCGCGAAAAAACTCCGATTCAAATGCGTTCTAATGAGTTTTGTATCAGGGCACGACTTCAGTCGTGCCGAAAAAGCCGAAAAACGGCGAGGGCTTTAGCCCCTGAGGGAACGATGAGGGTCATGCGGAATTTCAGAACGAGCGCGGTACGAATGCAAATGAAAAGGCCCTTGAGTTGGGCTCCATTGCTGGGCGGAACGCTGCTCATGGCCGCCGCCCTGATTCACGCCGAGCCCATCCCGCAAAAGGCGCGCGTCAAGGATGTAGCAACCATCGAGGGCATCCGCGACAACCAGTTGGTGGGTTATGGCCTGGTGGTCGGACTGCATGCCACCGGAGACAGTTCGCAGACGGTGTTCCCCGCGCAGACGCTGATTTCCGCGCTCGAGCGAATGGGCGTGACCGTGCCTCAGACCGGCTCCAACTCCGCCAGCAACATGCAGGTCAAGAACATGGCCGGAGTCTTCGTTGTGGCTACGCTTCCACCCTTCAGCCGGCCGGGTTACAAAATGGACATTACCGTTTCCTCCGCCGGCGACGCCCGCTCGCTCGAAGGCGGCATTTTATTGATGACCCCGCTTTATGGCCCCGATGGGCAGGTCTACGCCCAGGCCCAGGGCGCGCTGGTGCTGGGCGGCTACCTTGCCGCGGGCGGAGGCAGCAGCAAGCAGGTCAACCACCCAACCACCGCCCGGATTCCGGGAGGCGCCCTCGTGGAGCGGCCGGTTCCCTTTGATCTTAAGCAGATGCACACCGTCAGCGTGATCCTGAACGACGCCGACTTCCATACCGCCGAACGCATGGCCGCAGCCATCGACGCCGCCCTTGGCTCGCAGCGCGCGCACGCCGTCGACAGCCGCAGAGTCGAGATTCAACCCGGTCCGGATGAGGATATCGCCGAGCTGCTGGACAAGGTGGAAGCCGTCGAGGTCGATGTGTTTCCGCGGGCGCGGGTGGTGGTGAACGAGCGCACGGGCACCGTGGTCATCGGCGGCACGGTGCGCCTGCAGCCGGTCTCCATCCTGCATGGCGGCCTTTCAGTGAACGTGATCTCGCAACCCCTGGTTTCGCAACCCAATCCCGGCTCGGCGGGAACCACCCAGGTGGTGCAGCAGACCAGCATCCAGGCCCAGGACAAGCCGGTCAACCGAATCGACCTGAAAGAGGGTGCAACGGTCGAGGATCTGGTGCAGGAATTGCAACGAACAGGGGCAGGGGCGCGGGATGTGATTTCCATCCTGCAAGCCATGAAAGAAGCCGGCGCCCTCGAGGCCGACCTTGAAGTCCTCTAATCCCGGCCGCCTCAGCTGGGCCGGCGAAGTGCGACAAGGGAGGCAGCCATGCATTCGATCGCAGCAACAACAACCACAGCGGGAACGGCAAACCCAACTACGCCGCAGCCCCGCCTGGTGCGCGCCGCGCACGAGTTTGAGGCGCAGATGATGAAGGAACTGATGAAGCCCCTCAATCAAAGCAATTCGCTGACCGGCGCGGATGCCGATAGCGATGACGATTCCGGCTCAGGCGGGGCGCTGGGGGAGTTTGCCTCGGAAGCTCTGGGACGCGCGCTGAGCGAAGGCGGAGGGTTCGGCATCGCCACCAGCATCGTCAAGCACCTTTCCCCGGCGGGTGCCCAGAATAGGACAACTCCGGTAATCGGAAATCAGCACATGAATACCGTAAACAATTCGGCAAAATGACTGCAGTCATTAGCAGCGCCGCCGATATGCTCTTCAAGGAGGAATACTAGTGGATATTCGCAGCAGTCTTGATGGATTAAAGGGCCTTTTGGGAGTGACCGCGCCGCCGACCCCGTCGACGCAGTCCAAACCGAGTGCGACCGCCCCCCCTAGCGCCCTTACCAGCGACAGGGCAACATTCAGCAGTGCCGGCAGCCAGGTGGCGCAGACGGCATCTGATACCGATGTCCGCATGGATAAGGTGTCCAGCATCCAGGCAGCGCTGGCGTCGGGGACCTACAACGTGCCGCCCAGCGCGGTCGCGTCGAAGATGGTGGAAGCGATGCTCGGCAACCACGCATAAGTCCGGCATTTCCTTTTGTGCTCCCGAGTGAGCGAGAGGGTAATGCGCAAGCATGACGCTCCGTTTGCAAGTCAGTACTCTCGAAACGGGCGCGCAAAGCGCCCGATTGCATTCTGTCGGCAGGGCGTCGGCAGGAATGAAGACGAGCCGCATGGCAGGGAAGGGAATTCGCGCAATGGAGCAGTTTTTGAACCATCGACGAAAACCAGAGCTGAAGCAGGTGGTGGCGGAGGCGTCGCGCGCGCTGGCCCAGTTGGATGCACAGCGGCTCGACGAACTGGCGCATTCATGCCGCGCTCTGAACCGGGAACTGGCCGGCTCCAGCGGCGAAGACTGCGTTCAATTTGCCCTGCAGGCCCGTGAAGCGGCCGAAGAAATGGCGGTATTCGCCAAAGTCCTGGACGTGACGCGGGCAAACCTCAACGTGATCCAGCGGCTGCTGGATTTGCGCGCGGGACGGCTGGAGTATTTGGAGCGGCCTGTCGTGACCAAGGTCGCCTGGGGGTCGCCGGAGAGCAGGCATGGGGACAATTAACTCCGCCTTCAGCCTGATTTCGGGCGCCTTGGATGCCGATCAGTCGGCCCTGAGCATTGTGGCCAACAACGTGGCCAATGCCAACACTCCCGGCTACACAACGGAAATTCCCAACTGGCAAGAAAACCAGCCGGTCACCATCAGCGGGGTAGCTTACGGAGATGGCGTCACCCAGACCGGCGCCACATCGCTGCGCGACCGCGTTTTGGAGCAACGGCTCGATCAACAGCAGCAACTGGCCGCATCGTCAGGCGCTCGATCGACGGCTTTGAATTCCGTCCAGGCGCTTTTCACCCCGGACTCGGGCGCAGCCTCTGCCACCGCTGGAGACATTGGCAGCGATATTACCGGCTTTTTCAATTCCTTCTCTTCCCTTGAAGCCGACCCTGCCAACATTTCTCTGCGCGACGAAGTGCTTTCTTCGGCGACGACACTCGCAGGCGACATCTCCAACGCCGCGGCCAGCCTGAATGCGCAGCGATCGGCCGTCGATCAGGAAGCTTCCGGCGTCACCAGCCAGGTGAATTCGCTCAGCGGCGAGATTGCCCAATTGAACCAGCAGATTGAGAGCACTTCGCCAACCGGCAATGCAGGCGTCCTCGAGGATCAGCGCCAGCAGGATCTGAGCCAGCTCTCCCAACTGATCGGCATCAACCAGGTTCAAACCGAGAACAATGGACTCTCGGTCACCACCACTTCCGGTCAGTTGCTGGCCGGTAACGGTGTGAGCTTCCCTCTGACCAGCGGCACCGTAGGTGGGGTCACGCACTTTTTTGTCGGTACCGCGGACGTTACCACGCAACTGGCGTCAGGAGGCGGTCAATTGGGGGGCTTGCTGATCGCACGCGATCAGGACATTCCCTCCGCGCTTAATGCGCTCAATCAAATGGCTTACAACATCTCCACGCAGGTCAACGCGCAGAACAATGCCGGCACTGATCTGAACGGCGTTACCGGTACAGCGGCGAATCCTCTGAACATCTTCTCGTCGCCGGCAGCCGTGGCCGGAAGCGCCGCGGCCATGAGCGTGGTGATGACCGATCCCAGCCAGATTGCCGCTGCCGCCGCCGGGCAGGGAACAGGCGACAACAGCAACACCACGGCGATGGCCAATCTATCCAACCAGGCCATTGTCGGGGGCCAGACGCCAACTGATTTCTATTCCAGCTTCGTTTCCACGCTGGGCGCGACCGTCTCCGGCGTGCAAGCCGACAATACCGCTCAGAACGCCTCGGTAACCCAGTTGCAGACGCAGAACAATGCGCTCTCCGGAGTGAATCTCAACGATGAAGCGGCAGCCATGTCTACGTTGCAGAGCAGCTACCAGGCGGCCTCGCAGGTGTTTACCATGCTGAACACGATTATGGCGGCGGCTCTAAATCTGGGAGACCAGACGACGGTAGCCTGACTGCCAAGACCGGCCAGGCGCCGGCGTTCGCGGAAGGCCGGGGCAAAGCTTTTGGGGCTTCGAGAGGAATACGATGCGGGTGGATCCGAGTTACGTGTCGAACCTGGTGGGGTCGCTGGACCAGGCACAGGCGAATGAGCAGCAATTGACTGCCGAGCTCTCCAGCGGAGTCAGCATCACGTCGCTAAGCCAGAACCCGGTATCCTCGGGTCAGAATGTGCTGCTGCTCAACCAGATTCAGCAGGATGACTCCTTCACGCAAAGCTCGAATCTGGTGACGGGGCAGTTGCAGGTGGCCGATTCGACGTTGGGCGGCGTGGTTACTCAGCTCACCCAAGCCATTTCGCTAGCTACCAGCGCCAATAATGGGACCATGAATTCGAGCGACGTTAAATCCATCGGCGCTCAGATCTCCGGAATCCTCGATGAAGTGCAATCTCTGGCCAACACCAGCTACCAGGGCCAGTACATCTTTGCCGGGGGGCAAACCTCCACCACCCCCTTCACCACTTCGACCGGCGGGTCGCCCAACGTGACCACCTACAACGGCGACCAGGACGTCAACCACATCGAGACGCCTAACGGGCAGAAGATCCAGTTGAATGTGCCGGGCAGCCAAATCTTCCTGGGCGCCGGACCGAACAGCGTATTTGCGGCTCTCAACAGCCTGGTGGCCGACTACTCCACCGGCGCGGTGAACACCACCCAGGCGGTCAGCGATTCGCAGGCGTTGAGCACAGCTCTCAGCTATGTATCGCAGCATCGGGTGACCATCGACAATTCCATCACCCAGCTCACCGCGGCCTCTGAAGCCGTAACCAGCAGCCAGACGCAGCTCACTGGCGCGCAGAGCAATCTGATGCAGGCGGATGTGGCCCAGGTGTCCACGCAACTTTCCCTCGCAGAGACCCAGCAGACGGCGCTTGAGGACGTGATCGCGCAGCTGGATCAGGCCTCCAACAGCCTGTTCAGCAAGCTGCAATAAGCGTCATTTTGAATCACCCTGAATCGATCTGACCTAAGGCTGCTCCCAATAAGTAGATGTCTTGAAAGGGCACGGCTTCAGTCGTGCCGAAAGTAGCATAAAACGAACGAGGGCTTTAGCCCCTGAGGGAATGCCGACGGCTCAATCAGGTCTTACCGAAGGGGTGATTCCCTCGTGGGCCGTCTATACTTGGACCTGTGCTCGCTCCTTTTCGATTCCTCTGGAATGCAACCCGCGGCCACAGGCTGGCGCCCTGGCGCAGCGAGTATCTGCGCTGGCGCGTGGAGACGTATTCAGGTATGCCGGCCGACACGTTGACGGCCGGCAAGATCTTCAAATTCATGTGGGCCTCCAAGTGGGAGTTGTTGAGTTTTCTGATCTGGACCGGGCGGCTTGAGCGCGATATTCGCAAACCAACGTGAATCGATGTCTGCCGTTCTGCCGCTCGAATTGGGAAAACTTGCAATTAGTCTTGGAACCTGTGAGTGAGTCGATGATTTGAAAGGGCATGACTTCAGTCGTGCCGTAAACGCAACCAGATGAACGTGGGCTTTAGCCCCAGAGGGAATGCGGATGGCATCTTCAGACCCCTCTCTTATCGAGGAGCGAATGAGTCAATCGGTCAAGTCGAAGCTTACGCGTAGAAAATTCTGCCGTGCCGCGGCGGTCATCAGTTCCTTGGGTGCTCTTGGTAGATTTGGGGCCCTGGCTCAAACTCCACCCGCCCTCATCAACTCCACCGGACCCGACTCCTTGCGTTCCCACGCGGCAGCGCGCGGGCTTCTTTATGGCGCGGCGGTGAACCCCGCATTGCTCGACGTGGACGGCGCTGCCGCCGACAAGACGGCTGACCCCTACACGCTGCTGTTTGCCGCGCAGGCAAACATTCTAGTGGCTGAAAACTCAATGAAGTGGGGCGCATTGCGCCCGGCTCCCGACAAGTTCGACTTTACCCAGGGAGACCGCCTGGTGCGCTTTGCCGGCCTCAATGGCCAGCGCGTGCGCGGCCACAATCTGTGCTGGCATGAGGGCAATCCCGGCTGGTTGAAAACCACAGCCAACAAAGAAAACGCGCGGCAGCTTCTCACCGAGCACATCCAGACGGTGGCGGGCCACTTTCGCGGCCAGTTGCACAGTTGGGATGTAGTAAACGAGGCCATCAATCCTCCTGACGGCCTCGCTGACGGATTGCGCAAGACAATGTGGCTCGATCTGATTGGTCCCGATTACCTCGAGCTTGCTTTTCGCACTGCCGCCGCCGCCGATCCCCAGGCGAAGCTCACCTACAACGACTACGACATTGAGTTGGATACGCCGAAGCAGACAGCCAAGCGCGATGCCGTGATGGCGCTGCTGCGCCGCTTCAAGGCCAAAGGCGTGCCCATCCATGCGGTCGGCGTGCAAAGCCACCTGGATGCCACCGCACCCCCGGCAGGCAAAGGGTTGCAAGACTTCATCCGCGAAGCCGCGAAGATGGGCCTGGAGGTCTTCGTCACCGAGATGGACGTGAACACCCACGCTGTGGTGGGCGACGCAGAAGCGCAGGACGCCGCGGTAGCCGCCGTATTCAGAGACTACCTGCGCCTGGTGCTGGCGGAACCGAACGTGCCCATCGCCCTCACCTGGGGACTCGACGACGCTCATAGCTGGCTCAGCCAGGTGCACGGCAGCCAGAGCCACCGTCCCGACGGCACGCGTGAGCGGCCCTTGCCCTTCGACGACGACCTCAAGCCGACGCCGGCATTTCTGGCCATGCGCGATGCTATCGACGCATCGCGCCCCGATTCCGGAAAAAACGCCAAACCATGAGTCTAGGTTCGGCGTCGAATCGTTTTGGAGCTCCTTCTGGAATGAAATTTGAATTTTGGCATCTGGCGCGCGTATCGCTTGCTGTTGCTCTGGTGGCGCCTGCCGCAGCCGCACAGCAGATCCCGCCGCCCGAGCCTCCGCTACCCGTTCCCGGCTCTTCAGCTGATCAACCCACAATCCGCACCACTACCAACGAAGTGCTGGTGCCGACGCTGGTTGAAAAGCGCGATGGGAGCGTCGTCTACGGCCTCAAGCCGGACGACTTTGTGCTCGAAGACAACGGCATGCCGCAGAAGATTCGCGTGCAGGAGGAGATGGACTCCGCGCCGGTGTCGCTGGTGGTCGCCGTCGAAGAGGGAGGCGCGAGCTTTCTGGAATTCGACAAGCTGGCCAAGCTCGGGCCGCTGCTCGATCTGTTCCTCTCCGACGGCCGCAGCCAGGCGGCGCTGGTGGGCTTCGATTCCTCGCCGCATCTGATTCAGGACTACACTCACTCCAGCGACCAGCTCGGCGACGCGCTCAAGCATCTCCAGCCCGGCAACGGCGGCGATGCAATTCTGGATACGGTAAGTTATGCCGTCGATCTTCTCGAGGACACTCCCAAGCAGTACCGTCGCGTGCTGCTGCTGGTAAGCGAGGAGCGCGACCACGGCAGCAAGCACACCAAACCGGACGTGTTGGTAAAGAAAATTGGCCGGTCTGACGTGCTGGTGCTGAGCATTTCGTTCTCGCCTTCTCGCGCCGAATTCCTGCACGACGTAAAAGACTCCGGTGACGACCGCACCATGAACCTGTTTTCCACCGTCGCCATGATCGTTCAGGCTTTCAAGAAGAACGTAGCCAAAGAAGTTGCCCACATGAGCGGCGGAGAATACACCCGCTTCACCGGTGACAAGGCCTTCGAGCAGCGCGTCGTGGATGCCGCCAAGCACGCCCGCAACCGCTACCTCATCACCTTCAGCCCGTCTAATCCAACGCCCGGCCTGCACACCATCCGCGTGCAGACGGTTATGGATTACGGCGCCCGGATCGTAGCCCGCGCGAATTACTGGCTGCAGGCGGAGCCGTAGCCGGCTCAAACCGGGAATCGTCTCTTACGTTTCTGCGAATTCGGGACATTATGCCGCGTAATTCGTGGCATAATGTCCCTATGACTCAAGCCGCCGCACTTGCCCTGGCCCCGTCCCCAGCTTTCGCTTTCACATGGCGAGAGATTGAGCGTGGTGTTCCCATCAGTTCCTTGGAGGAGTTTTCCGCCTACTCCGGAATCACGCTTAAAGATTTGATGGAAGTTGTGATTCCACCCCGGACACTGAAGCATCGCCGCCAGCGCCAGGAGCCACTCAGCATTGAAGAGTCCGATCGGCTGTTCCGCGTTGTGCGGATGTACGAACTTGCGGTCAAGGTCTACGGAGATCGTGAAGATGGGCGGGAATGGCTGATAGGCAGTAAGCAGCGCTTCGATCAAAGGACCGCATTGTCGATGCTGCGGACTGAGGCTGGCGAACAGGCTGTCGAGGAGTTCCTCTACCAGATCGACGAGGGCGTGTTCGCGTGAGGGCGCAACCTGAACGCGTTCGACAACCTAGATGACGACATACTGGCGCATCAGCAATCATGTTGACCTGGGCGGTTGGGGTGGTGAGAAGTTTTCCTCGCGCTGGACAAGCCTTGGAAAGCGAGTGGTTTATGTTGCAGAGTCGCCCGCCGGAGCGATGCTTGAAGTTCTTGTTCACTTCAAGGCGAAAGACGAAAAGCTGCCGCGAATTTACACACTGCTCAGAATCGAATCGCCGGTCAGTCTGGCGATCCGTGCACTGAAGGCGCCGGTGATCGCGCAATGGAGAGCGCAGCCGGAACTCACTCAGCAGATTGGTGACGCGTGGCTCGCATCGGCTGAAACTCTCTTAGCTCGCGTTCCTTCCGCAATTGTTCCCCACACTTGGAACTACCTCCTGAACCCCGAGCACCCAGACGCCGCCAAGGTGCAGATTGCCGAAATCATCAAAGAGCGCTTCGACAACCGGCTTTTCCGATTTGGCACCCGCTGAGCGCCGTGGGCTCCTTTCCATTTCCGCCAGCCCAGAACATGGCGCGCAACAGTCCACTCGTGGTAATCTCACCTTAGACACTTGAGAGTGGACCTGAGTAAACAAGAGGAGTAACACACGCCGTGCTGGCGACTGCAAAGAAAACAACCCTGATTGAACGTTTCCGGACTCACGCATCGGACACCGGCTCGCCGGAAGTCCAGATTGCGATTCTGAGTGAGCGGATTGGTGAACTGACCGAGCATTTCAAAACCCACAAGAAGGACCACGCCTCCCGGCGCGGTCTCTTGCAGTTGGTCAGTAAGCGCCGCCGTCTGCTGGATTACCTGAAGGCGCACGACTCCGACCGCTATCGCGACGTGATCGGCAAACTCGGCATCCGCAAGTAGTCGGAAAGTCAACCAACATTGACACGGAAGCGCTCAGACCGATGGTTGGTCACGGCCCCCGTTCTCACCGGAACCTGGGACCATGGTGTACCTGGCGACCTTGAATCGCTGCCAGGGCCTGCGCACAGCTATCCGCTGTGTGCGAGCTCGGTATGCGTTCCGGCAGGCAGGCCGGGAGAATCTGCAACCGCGCACAATCCCCGCTCTTTTGCGCGCAGTCTCTCTTCATCCCATCCGACCGCCGATTTCCGCACACCCCATTCAAGCGTATTCCCCCCACAAGTTTCCCAAGCGAAAAAAATGAAACGAGGACTCTATGTCTAAGCATGAAGTATCTGTCGAGCTTGCCGGTGGCAAGCGTCTGGTCTTTGAGACCGGCCGCATGGCCAAGCAAGCCTCCGGCGCAGCACTGGTCACCACGGGCGAAACCGTGGTTCTGGCCACAGCAGTAGCCTCTCCCGATCCCCGGGAAGGCATCGACTTTTTCCCCCTCACGGTCGACTACCGCGAGTACACCTATGCCGGCGGACGCATTCCCGGCGGCTTCATCAAGCGCGAAGGCCGCCCCAGCGAAAAAGAAGTGCTGACCTGCCGCCAGATCGATCGCCCCATCCGCCCGCTCTTCCCGGATGGCTTCCGCAACGAGACCCAGGTCATTGCCCTGGTCTTCTCCGCCGACAAGGAAAACGATCCTGACGTGGTCGGCATCAACGCCGCCGCTGCTGCCCTGGCTCTCTCCGACATTCCCTTCAGTGCCACGGTTGGCGCAGTACGCGTAGGCCGCGTCGATGGCGAGTTCGTCATCAATCCCACCTATGCTGAGCGCGCCGCAACCACGGTCAACATCATGGTTGTCGGCCACAAGGACGGCATCGTCATGATCGAGTCCGGCGCTAAGGAAGAGACCGAAGAAGTCATTCTCGCCGCCATCGAGTTCGCCCACGTCGAGATCAAGAAGATCGTCGCCAAAATCGACGAGTTGGTCGCCCTTGCCGGCAAGCCCAAGCGCGCATTCACCGCGCCTGTCACCGACGAAGCCTACTACGAAGAGCTGAAGGCAAAGATCGGCGATCGCCTCAAGGACGCTCTCGACACCAAGAACCACGCCAAGACCGAAAGCTACGCGCTGGTGAAACAGATCAAGGACGAACTGGCTGCCGGCCTGCCCGCAGAAGATCCGGCCGCCAAGAAAAAGCTGGCTCACTATTATGAACTCCTCCGCGAGCGCACCTTCCGCGAGCAAGTCACCAAGGAGCGCATTCGTCCCGACCGCCGCGCCTTTGACGAAATTCGCGAAATCACCATCGAGACCAAAGTCTTGCCCCGCGTGCACGGCTCAGCCCTCTTCACTCGCGGCGAAACCCAGGCCCTGGTCACAGCGACACTGGGCACCCAGGACGATGGCCAGCGCCTCGAAAGCTATGAGGGCGAGAAGAAGAAGCCCTTCATGCTCCACTACAACTTCCCACCGTTCTCCGTTGGTGAGACAGGACGTATGACCGGCACCGGCCGCCGCGAAATCGGCCACGGAGCACTCGCCGAGCGCGCCATAGCCGCTGTTCTGCCCTCTGCGGAGGAATCGCCTTACACCATCCGCATCGTGTCTGACATTCTCGAATCCAACGGCTCCTCGTCCATGGCTTCGGTCTGCGGAGCAAGCCTGGCGCTCTACGACTCCGGCATTGCGCTTAAGGGTGCCGTCGCCGGCATCGCAATGGGCTTGGTAAAGGAAGGCGATGAATACGCCATCCTCACCGACATTGCCGGTGCGGAAGACCACTACGGCGATATGGACTTCAAAGTGGCTGGCACGCGCAAGGGCATCACCGCCCTGCAAATGGACATCAAGATCGGCGGCCTGACCCGTGAGATTCTTGAACAGGCGATGGCCCAGGCCAAGCGGGGCCGCTTGTTCCTTCTCGACAAGATGGATGCTGTTCTCGACGGACCACGCACTGAACGCTCGGCCTATGCCCCGCGCATAGAAACCGTGATGATTCCCACCGACAAGATTCGCGATCTGATCGGCAAGGGTGGCGCAACCATCCGCGGCATCATCGAGCAGACCGGCGCCAAAATCGACGTGGACGACACTGGCCGCGTCAGCGTTGCCTCATCCGACGCCGAGGGCCTGAAGAAGGCGCTCGAAATCATCGGCAACATCACCGCCGTTCCGGAGATCGGCAAGGTTTACCTGGGCAAAGTCGTTCGCCTGGCGGAGTTCGGCGCGTTTGTCGAGCTTTTCCCCGGCACTGACGGCCTGTTGCACATCTCCGAGATCGCCGAGCATCGCGTCAAAGAAGTCAAGGACGAACTTCGCGAGGGCGATCAGGTCATGGTCAAGGTTCTGGCCATTGAAGGCAATCGCATCAAGCTCAGCCGCAAGGCCCTCATCAAGGAGCAGAAGGCCAAGCTGGCTCAGTCGGCTCCGGCTGCTGAAGCCGATGTGGAAGAGATCAGCGCATCGGAAGCGCCTGCTCCTCCGGCTCGCCCCCGTCATGAATTCGACGAGCGCCAGCCGCAGTCGAATCAGAGCACCATCCTCATCGAAGGCGGCGACGACTTCGAAGAAGAGGGCGGCGAAGAATTCGATGAAGAGAACGAGCCGAACTTTAACCGAGTCGAGGGCGCACCGGTTGCCGTGGGTGCACCTGCCGGCGTTGGAGCGGGACGTCCGCAAGGTGGCGCCGGAAACAACAACAATCGGCGTCGGCGTCGTCGCCGGCCCGGTGGCGGCAGTGGCGGCGGTCGTGGACCAGGCGGCGGCCAGGGTTGATCAGGAAGTCCAGTGAAACTGCAAGAAAGGCCCGGAAGCATCTTCCGGGCCTTTCTTGCATTGATGCCGCAAAGGCCGGAACTCCCGTAAGGTCCTTTGGCGGTATCCGGTGAATCTCAATCTATCCTGCTTTGTAGCAGGGCATGACTTTAGTCATGCCAAAGAAATAGGCAAAATGATGCCGGCTTTAGCCGCTGCGGGAAAAATTCTCTGACCACCGCATGTTAGGTTGAATCTTCAGACACCGCCTAGTCCACCACCTGCAGGTCGGGTTGCGCATGTTTCTTCAGTCCGGAAAGAGACAGAACGGGTAGGGCATCCTCGCGTTGCTGACCTTCATAAGCATCGTGCTTGGCTTCGTACATGCGCAGATCGGCCGCGATGCAAAGCGATTCTATCTCGTGCGCATCCTCGGGATAGACTGCAATTCCCACGCTGGCGCCGATGTGTACGGTATGCTCGCCAAGTTCCAGCGGTTCCTCCAGCAGTTGCATCAATGACCGGCCCACATTCATCGCATCGGCTCGGCTGGTGGGCTCCTCCAGGATGATGGAGAACTCGTCTCCGCCCGTCCTGGAGACAGTGTCGGAGCGGCGCACACGCGATGAAAATAACGCTGCAACCCTTTGCAGCACAAGATCGCCCACATGATGGCCAAGCGTGTCATTGACCTGCTTGAATCGATCCAGATCCACAACCAGCAGCGCTGCCTGCGCCTCGTAACGCCGTGCACGCTCCAGGGCGCTGGCCAGCCGATCCTGATAGAGCCGCCGATTGGGAAGCCCGGTCAGGTGATCGTGCAACGCCAGGTGCTTGTTGTGTTCAATCTGGTCCTCAAGAAGCAGAAGGATCATGCCCACGGCCACCAGGTACTTGGGCAGGTTCCAAACTCCGCTCTCAACATGAATTGCGGGAAGGAATGCCTGGATGGATGGCGCAACCACAAAGACAAAAGCCCAGGCCAGAAATCCGGCAATGGTCACGAATGCGCCTGCCGTGGCACGCCTGTAGGCAAACCAGAAGTGCGTGCAGCAACCAAAATAGACGGTAAAAAGAACGGCATTCAGCGCCAGGTCTCCGCCGTCGCCGGGGCGGTGCTGAATAAGCAGAAGAAAAGCCGAGAGCGAGCAGTAGAGGCCAATCAACGTCCAGCGGAGCGGGGTATTTATGGTCTTGATGGTCGATAGAGCGATGAGCAGCGGCAGGACTCCGAACAGAGCGGCACTTGCGTTTAAGGTCCAATCGGGAACATTGCCAACGACAAGAAGGCTCACGTACAGAGTGTTGGTGAGAAACAGGGATATGAGGATCCATCGGCTTGAGGTCTCATTCCGATAGGGCACTGAGGCCCACATGAACAGCACTCCCGCCCAGGTCAGCGCTGCGGTCCCGATGGTTATGAACAGGACCCCCCAGACTCCGGGAGCGTTCATGAACAGGAATGCAGCAAAATGAATGGCAATCATCACCCAGCCGGTAAGCCAGACTCTGGAGACGCGCGTTTCGTTACGCCGGGCTACGGAGGCAAACGCGCCAGCCAACAGGCCAACGGCTGCCAGATCCGGAAGCTCTTGCCAATTCACCACGCTTACCTCGGAGATGGAACAGGACCAACTGGGAATAGGGTCAACTCATAGAATCGGCCATTTGACCCCGTTTGCCATAACCCTTTTGTAGCATTCATCGAACTTCCGAGTAAACTTGGGCAATTAAATCACCCACCGGCGCCGGTAATCGATTGGATAACCGGCCAGGAGTTTTCCTCGGAATCGTTCACTCGCTCCACTAAACTCAAAACGATGGCAGCCAGTTTGTACATTGTCGTTGAAGGGGATGACCCTGGTTACGATATCTTTGTGAACGGCCAGGCTCTGGCCCGCAATGAAGACGCGTTGGAGCATTTGGCCGAACGGCTTCATGTCACCCCGCTTCTTGAATTCTTTTCAGCCGATGAAAACTCCATGGCGTTGCTGCTGGAGCAGGGCGTCGCCAGTCCCGATTGGGCGCGCCATCTCCCCCAGCCCCAATGGTACGATGCTCCCGACGGGCTGCTTACTGTCTGCGCCCTGATTGAATTTCTCACCACCAACCCCGCGGCTCTCGGCTCGGAGACACAGCCGGTTCTGGTTGAGCTTCGTGAGTATGAGCGCGTCTTGCGCAAGACCGCCCAGCACGGTCTGCATTGGCACATTGCCGTCAGTTGGCGATGATTGCTGTTCGGCTCTGCGATTAAAGAAAAGTCACACCCCGTCCTCCCTTTGCATACGAGTTGCAGTCAATAAAACGTAAGGGCGCCGGGATTTCCTTTCAAACTCGAACCACATTACACCGCGAAGATGTTTCCCAGCCGCCGGATCTGCGCCCCCACCCCGCGCAGTTTTTCTTCGATCCGCTCATAGCCGCGATCCATGTGATAAACGCGATCCAGAATGGACTCTCCGTCCGCCACCAGCGCCGCCAGCACCAGCGAGGCGGAGGCCCGCAGGTCAGAGCACATCACGGCCGCGGCCGATAGCTTCGCCGGCCCCTGCACCGTGGCCGAGTTGCCCTCCACTTTGATGTTGGCGCCCATTCGCACCAGTTCCTGCACGTGCATGAAGCGGTTCTCAAAGATGTTTTCCGTCACCTGGCTTACTCCTTCCGACTGCGTCGCAAGAGCCATGTATTGCGCCTGCATGTCGGTAGGGAAGCCGGGATACTCCTCGGTGGAAATGTCCTGTGCGCGCAGTGGCCCGTCGGCCCGCACCCGCACCGATTCAGGCCCAAGCTGGTCCACGCGAACCCCGGCCGCTTTGAGCTTGGTGATCACCGCACCCAGGTGTGCGGGGTTGCAGTTGGCCACAATCAGATCGCCGCCGGTGATGGCGCCCGCAATCAAAAACGTTCCCGCCTCAATGCGGTCTGGATTGATGCGGTAGCGCGCGCCGTGCAGCCGCGTCACGCCCTGCACGCGAATAGTCGAGGTGCCTGCGCCCTCGATCTTTGCGCCCATCGCAGTAAGCAGCGCAGCCACGTCCGCCACCTCGGGCTCGCGTGCGCAGTTTTCCATCATCGTCTCGCCTTCGGCCAGCACCGCCGCCATGAGCAGGTCTTCAGTTCCGGTAACCGTAATTTTGTCGAAGACCAGGTGCGCGCCACGCAGCCGTTCAGCGCGCGCCTCCAGGTAGCCGTGCGCCTGGGTAATAGTGGCGCCCATCAGCTCCAATCCCTTGATGTGCAGATCGATCGGCCTGCCTCCGATTGCGCATCCGCCCGGCATGGCCACGCGCGCCATCCCGCAGCGCGCCACCAGCGGACCAAGCACCAGCGAACTCGCCCGCATGGTCTTCACAATCTCGTACTTCGCTTCGGGGTCGGAAAGAGTCTTGCAGCAGATTTTCGTCCGATGCTGCGCGCGCCCATATCCGAGCTCCACCTCCGCGCCCATCGAGACCAGCAGCTTGCGCTCGGTCTCAATGTCGCGCACCTGGGGAATGTTTTCGAGCGTCACCTCTTCGTCGGTGAGGATCGCCGCGGCCATGCAGGGCAGAGCCGAATTCTTCGCGCCCGAAACGCGTATGGTGCCCAACAGCGGATTCCCGCCGCGAATGACAAATTTATCCATGAAGAATGGGAAGCTCCTGACAATCCAGTGTAAATCCGGGATGAGAGCTTGGAACGGGTCTCCTCGTGAGGAAGGGAGTCAAATAGAATATCGCAAAATGTTTGCCGAAAGGAACAGCGTTAAAGCGCGAGGAGCATTCCCATATAGACGAATAACAGAAGTGACGCAATCCAGTAGTCGCAAATCTCGTAAGTCCGTGCGCTGAGCAGCCCCTTGGCTAGGTCTTGCCTCAAGACTCTCCGAAACGTTTCGCCTAGAAGCAGCGTGAAAATCGCGAAGAATGCCCCGCTTCCGTATTTGAATACCTTCATCCAGAGAGCTGGATGCTCATGGCTGGAATCCCAAACATGCAACAGTAACCCAAGGAGAGCGACTGCCGCGACAAAATAGGTTACGGACTTCAAAATTGGCGTCAGTGGGAAGCCGTGCACCGCGGGAACGGCTGAGGGCACATAATCTTCGGTTGCTATGTTATCTCTTTTTATGGGTTTGTTCTTCGCTCGGTTTTCCGCCATTCTAGCTTCCCGGCATCGTAGCCAGCACAACTTCGCGCTCTTCCGCTAGCCATGCTGCGTAGCGGATGGCCTGCAGGATATCTTCGCGCTCCAGGTAAGGGTAGTCGCCCAAAATTTCTTCTACGCTTTGTCCCGCGCCGAATTGTCCAACAATCATGGCAACTGTCACGCGCATCCCACGAACGCACGCTTTGCCACCCATCACGGCGGGATCTTGGGTAATCCGGTCCAACTGTCTCATGCCGCACTCCTACAACTCCAGCACGTTATCCTCAATCGCCAACCGCACATTGCCGTCTGATTTAGCCAGCCGCCTGACCGCTTCCGGCTTGTCGACCCGAGCCTTGAGCATCACCAGCGCCACCGGCACGCTGCGTCCCGCGCTCTTGATGGTCTGCACCGCCGTCTCGCGATCGATCTTGCAGGCACTCATCAGGATGCGAATGCCGCGCTCCACCAGCTTCGAGTTCTGCATGTGCACATTGACCATCAGGTTCTCGTACACATAGCCCAGCCGCGTCATTGCGCCCGTAGTGATCATGTTGAGCACCATCTTCTGCGCGCTACCGGCCTTCATGCGCGTTGACCCGGAGACGACCTCCGCCCCCACGTCCGCAACAATGGCGATATCGGCCGCGGCGGCCAGGGGAGTGTCGTGGTTGCAGGTGACCGCGGCAGTATGCGCTCCGCGGGCTCGCGCGTAGGCCACCGCGGCCACCACATAAGGAGTTCGTCCGGACGCTGAAAGCCCCACCACCACGTCCTTGCGCGTTGGGCGCCGGCGGGCGATATCCCGCTGGCCTAGTTCTTCTGAATCTTCGTTGACCTCGACGGCCGAGGCCAGCGCCTTCGGTCCGCCGGCCATGATGTACTGTACCTGTCCGGGAGCTGTGGAGTAGGTGGGCGGGCATTCGGAGGAATCAAGGGCGGCGATGCGCCCACTCGAACCCGCTCCTATATAGATAAGGCGTCCGCCGTCCCTTAGGCTACGCGCCACCTGGTCGATCACTTCCGCGATCTCCGGGATCGCCCGCTTCACAGCCGCGGCAACCTTCGAGTCCTCATGGTTGATGATCCGCGCAATCTCCAGTGCGGATTTGGTGTCAAAGCCTTGAGAAGCCTCGTTCTGGCTCTCCGTTGTCAGGTGTTGAAGCAGGGAGGCCTGGTCTTTTTTGGTTTCGTTTGCTTGGGTGCCGGCCGTCTCCTGCATCGTCGAGCTGGTTAGCATGCGTATGTCCCCAAGCATTGATTGTATCTGTAAACCTCGCAAATTCTAAGAGAATTCTCCGTCACGCGAATACTCCCAAGTACCACGCAAATACCACCTACGATGCAGAAGTTCCAGCAAATGCCGTATCGAGGCAAGTGTCCGTTGCTTTGAGAGGGCATGGCTTTAGCCGTGCCGCCTTTTGCCTTTCAATTTGACGGGCTTTAGCCGCTGAGGGAATGCTCCAGGAAAGCCATAACCGCCTCTCGGTCCGGATATTCCGAAGTTCCCTAGATCGCGGCACGCACGGCGTCGTGAAAGGCGGGCCGGACCTCCCGGATCAACTGACTCGACTCAGCGGATCGATCAGGCCAGGTACGGTTGGTCAGCAGCACCACGGCAATCTCCGCTTCCCGGTCGATCCACAGAGAGCAGCCGCTATATCCCAGGTGCCCGATCGACCGGCACGAGAAGTATCTCCCTGACGAGGAATTCTCCGACGGCGTATCCCACCCCAGTGCCCGCGAGCTACCTTCCGGCCCTTGCCTTTTCGCAAACTGCTCAACCGTCGCCGCCTCAAACAGGCTTGCGGCCCCGCTCCCGGAGCTTGCATCCAGAACTGCGCCCGCAAAGCGCAGCAGATCCGGCACGTTGGAGAACAGCCCAGCATGGCCGGCCGCGCCCTTCAGAAGCCAGGCATGTTCGTCTTGCACCTCGCCCTGAATGCGCCGGTGGCGCAGAGTCGTATCCTCCTCCGTCGGCGGAATGTCGGAACGAACCGCGGGCGCCGGGCAGAATCCCGTAGCTGCCATGCCTAGAGGCGCAAAGACCTCGCGCCGCACCCAGGAGGAAAGATACTCGCGGGTCCGCACTTCCAGCGCCTTCCCCAGCAGAATGAACCCCGGATCGGAATACTCGGCGCGTGTCCCCGGCTCCGCTTCGAGCGGCAATTCAAGGCATGCGCGAAAAAGAGCGGACGGCGTTGTCGCAGTGCGGAAAAACTCCACATACCCCGGTAGCCCGGAGTTGTGCGCCAGCAAGTGCCGAAGCGTCACGTGCCGCGCACGTTTCTCCGGCGCCCGGCCCACCACGAAACCCGGCAGCAACTCGCCCAACGGTGTGTCCAGGTCAAGCAGCCCGCGCTGCGAAAGAAGCATGGCAGTCGCCGTCGTGGCCACTACCTTGGTCAGGCTGGCCACATCGTAAACCGTCTCCGCGGTTACGCTGGGCGCATCCCCGTCATAAGTGAAGTGACCGCGTGCGTCCTGCACTTGAATCTTGCCCCTTGCCAAGACCCCGAATGCGCAGCCGGCAAACGCTCGCGCGGCAATTGCCTCGTCCAACACGCGGTATGCGTCTGCAAACCGGTCTGTGGCAAGGGCAGGGGTCGGAATGGTTTTGCTCTCCATCGCCTTGTTGCATCCTACCTCGATTCGAGCGGGAAAATTCGGTCCAGCGGCGATTTTCGAATCTCTGTGCACGAAAGAGGCTATCCTTGGTTGCGGACAGTTCGTCTATCGCAACAAGAGAACCTACGGAGGAATGCATGCGCCTGATGCAAACGGCTTTGACGGCTGCAATTTCGCTGGGACTGGTTATGACGCCGTCCGACGTTTCGCTGGCCCAGGCCCCTGCACAACCGCCAGGCAATGCAAGCACACCGGCCCAGTCGGCTGCAGCATCCGCACCTCCCGCGAGCCCTGAGAGTTCCATGCCGCCCGCCGCGTCTTCACCTTCGCCGAAGACCTTCACCGTTCCCGCCGGCACCAGGGTGCTGCTCGAGTTGCGCAGCGGCATCAATACCAAGAGCGCCAAGCCCGGCGATGGCGTTTATCTCGCCTCGACCTTTCCCGTGACCATTGGAAACCGGGTCATGATCCCCGCCGGCGTCTACGTTCAGGGCGTCGTCGACCGCGTTGCCCGCGCCGGGCACGTCAAGGGCAAGTCGCAACTGGACATGCACTTCACCTCCATCATCTTTCCCAACGGCACAGTGGTGGAGATCCCCGGCATCGTCAACAGCCTCCCCGGCGCCAACAAGCAGACCGTAAAGGACGACGGCGAGGGAACCATCGAGCAGAACGCTGACAAGGGCCGCAACGCGGGCGAGACCGCCAAGATCGCCATTCCTGTTGGCGGAACCGTCGGCTCCATCGGCGGTCTTCCCAGCGGGCACCCTCTCGCCGGAGGCCTGGCAGGGATTGGAGCCGGCGTTGCCGCCGTCGCCCTCGTGTCTCTTTTCACCCGCGGCGCGGACGTGAACATTCCGAGCGGAGCCCAGGTGGAAATGGTTCTGCAGCGCCCCCTCATCCTCCAGGAAGAAAACCTGAGCGGTACCTCGCCGGCGATGATTCCTGCGGCCAACCAACCCAGGCCGCTCGAAAAGCCCGACCGCGCCCATCTCCTATGCCCGCCCGGAAGCCTAGGTTGCGAATAATCGGGGAGTTTGAACGGCCGAATTCCCCACCCAAATGTCCTTGGCACGGCAAATCCACAGTTTTGGCCTAGATTCCATCTTTCAGCACCGACACAAGCTCCGGTTATACTTGTCCTGGGGCGTTGCTCTCTGGCTGGCTTACCAGCCGTTCCCCAAGAACGTCGAAGAATCGCAGAGCCTGCGTGCCCGCTCCGCGGTTTTTTGCCCAATTTGAGTACAGTCTCCCTCTAGAATCCACATTCCAGGATTCCAAGGGTCAAGGTAGCAATGCCAACGTTTCCTGACGACATCCCCACCGATCCCGCCCCGCCTCTCGGTCTCCCGGCAGGCACTCCTCCACCAGGGTTTGCTCCCGCGCAGGTTACGGCTCAGAAAACGGGCGGCATTGGCCTTTGGCTTCGCGATCTACTTGTCTCCGCGGTTGCCTCGGTCCTGATCATCACCTTCCTGTATCAACCGGTACGCGTGGAAGGAACCAGCATGTTGCCGCGGCTGGAAGACCGCGACCGCCTCTTCATCAACAAGTTCGTCTACCACATCTCGGCCATCGAGCGCGGAGATGTAGTGGTCTTCCATTACCCGCGCGACCCGGAGAAGAGCTACATCAAGCGTGTTATAGCGCTGCCCGGCGACCGGGTACGCATCGACGACGGCCTAGTCTGGCTCAACGGCAAGCGACTCATTGAGAACTATGTCCCTGAGGAGTATCGCGACAGCCGCTCCTATGCCGAGATGGTAGTCCCCGGAGACACCTATTTCATGATGGGCGATCATCGCTCCATCTCCTCCGACAGCCGCGAGTTTGGCCCCGTGGAGCGCTCGCTCATTTACGGCAAGGCCGTTTTCGTCTACTGGCCCACTCGCGACGCAGGCGTGGTGCACTAGGAAACGCCTACCTTCCCACCCAACTTTTTCACGGAACAAACACGAATCGATAGTCGCCACTGCTAACTTGCTAGCTCGCCAACCCGCGCAGCGGCGCTATCTCACCGTAGTTGCCTTGAATCGACTAAACATATCTTATTCTTTTATTTATAGCAATAAACCGACAATTTACTTCAACGAATCCCTTCCCCGCACCCTCTTATTTGGAGCCACTATTCCACAGCCCATCGCGCATCGCCTGAACCCGTCCGCTAAACCTGCTAAAATCGATTGAATCTACTCTCCGGAGACGCGATGCAGGCGATCCTGGCGCTCGAAGACGGGCGCATCTTCCGTGGCCTTGGGCTTGGCTCACCTGGCGAATGTCAGGGCGAAGTTGTTTTTAATACCTCTCTTACCGGATATCAGGAAATCGCCACCGATCCCTCCTATGCCGGCCAAATCGTCGTTCTCACCAATCCCCAGATCGGTAACTACGGCACCAACCAGGCCGACAACGAGTCAGCCAGGCCTTTCATCGAGGGCCTGATCGTTCGCGAGTTCTCACCCATCAGCTCCAACTGGCGCTCCGAGCAGGTCACGGATGAGTACATGGAGCGCTACTCCGTCCCCGTCCTCGCCGAAATCGACACCCGCGCCCTGGTTCGCCACCTGCGTACACACGGTGTGATGCGCGGCGTAATTTCGACAAACGTCGCCGACCCCGAAGCCCTCGTCGCCAGGGCCCGAGCCATCCGCAAGATGGACGGCACAGATTTGGCCAAAGTGGTCTCGACAAAGTCCATCTACACTTTCGATGACTCGGACACCCGCAACCAGTCCGGCGATCCGCTCTTGGCCTCCGAACTTGATCACAATGACGAGTTTCGCAAGCACCTCCACGTAGTCGCCTACGACTTCGGCATGAAGCTCAACATTCTCCGCATGCTGACCCGCGAAGGATGCCGCGTAACAGTCGTCCCAGCCGAGACTACAGCCGAAGACGTGATGTCTCTGAAGCCCGACGGCGTCTTCCTCTCCAACGGCCCCGGCGACCCCGAGCCGGTCGACTACGCCGTCAAGTCCATCCAGAACATGATGGGCCGCGTCCCCATCTTCGGAATCTGCCTCGGCCATCAGCTCTGCGGCCTCGCCCTCGGCGGCAGAACTTACAAGCTCAAGTTCGGCCACCACGGCGGCAACCATCCGGTGCGCAACAATGCTACCGGCAAGGTGGAGATCACCGCCCACAACCACAACTTCGCCGTCGATCCGGATTCCATCAACGCCAACGAAATCGAACTCACCCACGTAGACCTGAACGACCAGACCCTCGAAGGCTTGCGCCACAAGACGCTCCCCCTGTTCAGCGTCCAGTACCACCCCGAAGCCGCCCCCGGCCCCCATGATTCGCATTACCTCTTCCACGACTTCCGGCAGATGATGGAGGAGTGGAAGGGATGAAAAGCGCGATCAGCATGAGTTCAGGCGTTCAACAGCAGCGGGGCTTTTGGCTCCGCTGTTTTTTGGATTTCGGTTCGATACTTGTAATCATATTAGTGTTTGCTCTCGAAAATGCTCAAGGACAAATCGTGGCCCTGAAGCCGCTCTACCTCTCGCATGCTTACGGTTACGTTCTAAGCGAAACAGGAAATCCATTAGCGGGGGTTCAGGTCGCGCTAGCCAGCGGAGTCCAACCTTCGGAAGCCGTGATTACAGACACGAAGGGATATTTCGATTTCTCGAATGCGAAAGGTGAATATCTGCTCCACGTTAGAATACCGGGCTCAGCAAGCGCGAACCGCCAGGTGATCGTAGGAGCAGATGTGCGCGCGCTTTTTCATCGGGGACCACTCTACATCATGATCAAACCCGTGGTATGCGAAGACTGTGTCTCCCCGATTTTTACTAACCGGAAGCAATTTGATCGCGCCGTGCGCGAAATGAACGGAAAGCACGACTAGGAATTGTCGAAACCATGCCACGCAGAAATGACATCCAAAAAATCCTGGTGATCGGCTCCGGCCCGATCGTGATCGGCCAATCCGCCGAGTTCGACTACTCCGGCACGCAGGCTTGCAAGGCTCTCCGCCAGGAGGGCTATGAGGTGGTGCTGGTGAACTCCAACCCCGCCACCATCATGACCGACCCCGAACTCGCCGACCGCACCTACATCGAGCCGTTGACGCGCGACTACGTCGAAGAGATCATCCGCATCGAGTCGGAGATGCTTACCTCCAAGCCCGGTTCCGGCATCTTCGCCCTGCTGCCCACCGTCGGCGGCCAGACCGCCCTCAATCTGGCCGTCGATCTGGCCGACGCCGGGATCCTCGACAAGTACAACGTCGAACTCATCGGCGCCAAGCTCGAAGCCATCAAGAAGGCCGAAGACCGACTCCTCTTCAAAGACGCGATGATCCGCATCGGCCTCGAAGTCTCGAAGTCCGCCCTCGTCAACAACCTTCGCGATGGCCTCGACTTCGCCGGCAAGCTCGGCTTCCCGGTGCTCATCCGGCCAAGCTTCACCTTAGGGGGATCGGGTGGCGGCATCGCCTACAACCGCGAAGAGCTGATGGAAATCCTCGCCCGCGGCCTCGACCTTTCCCCCGTCCACGAGTGTCTGATCGAAGAAAGCGTCCTCGGCTGGAAGGAGTACGAGCTTGAGGTGATGCGCGACCTCGCCGACAACGTCATCATCATCTGCTCCATTGAGAACTTCGATCCCATGGGCGTGCACACCGGCGACTCCATCACCGTCGCTCCCGCGCAAACCCTCACCGACCGCGAATATCAGAAGATGCGCGACGCCGCCATTGCCGTCATGCGCGAGATCGGCGTCGAAACCGGCGGCTCTAACGTGCAGTTTGCCGTCAACCCCGTGGACGGCCGCATGACCGTTATCGAGATGAACCCCCGTGTGTCTCGTTCCTCGGCTCTGGCTTCGAAAGCCACCGGTTTTCCCATCGCCAAAATCGCCGCCAAGCTCGCCGTCGGCTACACGCTCGACGAGATCCCCAACGACATCACGCGCAAGACCCCCGCCTGCTTCGAGCCCACCATCGACTACGTTGTTGTCAAAATCCCGAAGTGGCAGTTCGAAAAATTTCCCGGCTCCGACGACACCCTCGGCCCGCAAATGAAGTCTGTCGGCGAAGTGATGGCTATCGGCCGCACCTTCAAAGAAGCGCTGATGAAGGCCTGGCGCGCCCTCGAAACCGGCAAGAAAACCGGCGCCGAAATCAACCTGGAACCGCGCCGGCTAACGCAGCGCCTGGTAACACCGCAGCCCGAGCGCCTAGGCTACATTCGCTTCGCCTTCGAGCGCGGCATGAGCGTCCGCGAAGTGGCGCGCCTCACCGGCATGGACCCCTGGTTCCTTCATCAAATTAGAGAAATCACATTAGAACAGTCCAAAATCGCATCCACTACGCCAGAAACGATCAGCGAAGAGCAGATGCGCCACTGGAAGCGCCTCGGCCTGAGCGACGAACGCATCGCCGCCGAGTGGAATCTCGAAGGCCACGCCGGCATCCAGCAGGTGAGGGAACTGCGCGAAGCCAAGGGCATCAAGCCGGTCTTCAAGCTCGTCGACACATGCGCCGCCGAATTCGAATCCATGACCCCCTACCTCTATTCGACCTATGACGAAGAGGACGAAGCCCCGCCCACAGACAAGAAGAAGATCATCATTCTCGGCTCGGGCCCAAATCGCATCGGCCAGGGCATTGAGTTCGATTACTGCTGCTGCCACGCCGCCTTCGCCCTCAAAGACGATGGCTACGAAACCATCATGGTCAACTGCAATCCGGAAACCGTCTCCACCGATTACGACACCAGCGACCGCCTCTACTTCGAGCCACTGGTGCTGGAAGACGTGCTCGCCATCTACAATCACGAAGCCCAATCCGGCGCTTCCATCGGGGTGATCGTCCAGTTTGGCGGCCAGACACCGCTCAATCTCGCCCAGCGCCTGCGCATGGCGGGCGTCCCCATCATCGGCACATCCCCTGAATCCATCGACCTGGCAGAAGACCGCAAGCGCTTCGGCAAGCTGCTTGAAGAGCTCGAGATTCCTCAGCCCCGCGGTGGCACCGCCACCAGCGTTGAAGAAGCCCTGGCCATTGGCGAGCGCATCGGTTACCCGGTCCTCGTCCGTCCCAGCTACGTGCTCGGCGGGCGCGCCATGGTCATCTGCTACGACGGCGAAGCAGTCGCTCAATACATGAAGCAGGCCGTCGAGTACTCGCAGGAGCGCCCGGTCCTCGTCGACCACTTCCTCCAGGACGCCACGGAGGTCGACGTCGACGCGCTCTGCGATTCAGAAGACGTTATTATCGCCGGTATCATGCAGCATATTGAAGAAGCCGGCATCCACTCCGGCGACTCCTCCTGCGTACTGCCCGCCGTTGGAATCCGCCCCGAGACCCTCGACGTCCTGCGCACCTACGCCCGCAAGCTCGCTCTCGCCCTCAAAGTCGTCGGCCTCGTCAACCTGCAGTTCGCCATCCAGCGCGACGCAAGCGGGAACGACAATGTTTACGTAATCGAAGTGAATCCCCGCGCCTCCCGCACCGTGCCCTACGTGTCAAAAGCCACTGGCATCCCGTTGGCCAAAGTTGCCGCTCGCCTTATGACCGGCCGCAAGCTCCGCGAACTGCTTCCGCGCCAGCTCGCCGCCGGGAAGGACCTCGAAACCGGCGCCTTCTATTATGTAAAGTCGCCCGTCTTCCCCTGGAACAAGTTCGCCGGCGTTGACACCGTTCTCGGCCCGGAGATGCGCTCAACCGGCGAGGTGATGGGCGTCGCCGCCACCTTTGGCGAGGCCTTCGCCAAGGCGCAGCTCTCTGCCGGCCAGGTGCTGCCGAGCGGCGGCACCGTCTTCTTCAGCGTCAACGACCACGACAAGGAGGCGGCCGTTGAACTGGCGCGCCGCTACGTAAATCTCGGCTTCAAGATTGTGGCCACCGAGGGCACCGCCAACGCCCTTGAAAGCGTTGGCCTGATTGTCGAACGGGTATTCAAAGTCAAAGAAGGCCGCCCCAACGTAGTGGACCTGATCAAGGGCGACCGCATTCAGCTCATCATCAACACCCCCCGCGGCCAGGACACGTTCTTCGACGAGAAAGCCATTCGCCGCGCCGCCGTTCTTGCCCGGATTCCCACCATCACCACCATCGCCGCCGCGCAAGCCGCCGCAGAGGGCATCGCCGCGATGCAAAGTCAGCACACCACGGTCTACGCCTTGCAACAACTGCATGCAGACACCGGCACCTGAGGAACCTCTGACTAAGTCAATGGTTTGAAAGGGCACGACTTCAGTCGTGCCGAAGATGCTGAGAAAAGCGCTTCGGACTTTAGCCCCTGAGGGAATGTCGATGGCTTATCCAGAGCATCTTCCCTGAGCCTCGATTCCCACCCTCGGGCGCAGGTCCCGTTTCTGCATCACGGGTGGGGAGTTTTATTTTTTTAGCAAGGCGTAAATTGTGCGAAAGATTTGTGAACGCTGTGTTACATTCTAGAAATCACAAGTGAACTGAAACGGATGCCTTCGCGCTTTTTGAGCGTGGAGCGGGTCGTTTCTCAACGGAAAACGAACGTGAGAAACCTGGCGCACCAATTGTGCCAGGTTGGGAAGTCACGGATGACACCGGCATACCAATGCGCGTCGGCGATCCCGAGTCTTATGGGATCAAGGGACGTGGTGAGCAATCCATCGATCTGAGTCTTTTGGCTCCGCATCGTCTCGCTCGCTGCGCCGGGCACCACAACCCGAGTGGCTGAGAGCGAGAAGGGAACTGTCCGCTACCTTCGCGGATATATCCTGACCCGATTCAAGCATCTTTATCGAGATCTCTGACATTCCACGCCGGGCTTCGGCGCGCATCTGTTCGTCCTTACCAAATGCGCTCAGGGGACCTGTGGTTCCTAGGGAATTGTTAATTTCATCGATCTTTTTGGGTCAACCGGCCGATGCAGGTCAGAGAGGAGGGAGCCATGCTGCTTACACAGGAAACCGTCAACCACACATTGGAATGTGTCTGGATATCTTCAGGCAAAAAGCTCTCTTGCGTCTGGGTGCAGCGGGAACAGCAGTCCTCAGCCCCTGCTGCACTGCTCGACCACGCGAGCGCCCAGCAATTCGCCTCGGCCCCGCGGCAAAGGGTCGCTTGATCGCGTTTGACCGAGGGAACCTCGCATCAACTCAATGTCTTTCGCTTTGAAAGGGCACGACTTCAGTCGTGCCGAAAATGCCCCTAAAATGCACCGGGCTTTAGTCCTTGAGGGAATGCGCCAGAAAGACGATACTCGCCGCTTGGCCGATTTAATCAGGGATTCCCAGGAATGACCGCAATGTTCCGCCGCGCCGAATCAGCCCTTGCGCTTGAAAGCAAACCGCGCACCAATCGAGTAGCCAATAAGGGCCGCAGCCGGCCATGTACCCAGAAAAGGCCCATCGTCATCGATCAGTCCGCTTGGTCTAGGCAAACTTAAAAATGTCCGGGTCAGCTTGTCGGTGGCGTCGCATTGGAAGCACGCATTGGGTCCGGTGGGCATGTCAAGAATCCAAAGGCTGACAACGAGCATCCAGATGAGCCCAACCAGCCAGACGAGCAGGGCCATTTCGTCCTGCCTGGCCCTTGTAACGGCAAAGCCCACCGCCGCCGGTACCAGCATGGAAACTAGAAGAATAAGGAGCTGCGGCACCCCCTGCGGATTGAAGGCATAGCCCAGAAGCATGAGCACAAGCCACGTGCCCAGGGCCAGCGCGCTGTGCGCAAAGAACCAGATTGCCTGATGGGAGAGCCGGGAAGGGTTCTTCTCCTCCTCGTGCTCGCTTAGCAGTGACTCCATCCGCGCGGCTCCTTGGTCAGCTAGTTCTGGGTCAGCCAGTTCCAGGTTTGCCACTTCCGGGATTCGCCTGTTCTGGCAATCGCCAATTCCGGAATCGCCTTTGCTCAAACCTTAGGCTACCTACCTTAAACGTGCGCTCCCCGGTCATCAATGCCACTTTCGTTCGAACGATTCCCGCATCGGGCCTCCCCGCCGCTCTTGGCTCTACAATGAATTCATGCTGATTGAGGGCATTCTTGCCGCTGTTCCTACGCCGTTCTACCCGGACGAACGCGTCTACTTCCGCAAGCTGGAAGCCAATGTGGCGCGCTACTCGCGCAGCCTGCTCTCCGGGTTGCTGCTCCTTGGTTCAACCGGCGAGGCCGTCGCGCTGGACGACGCGGAGTCGCGAGACGTGTTGCGCGTAGCCGCGGAAGCCGCCGCGCCTGAAAAGGTGCTCATCGCCGGCGTCGGCCGCGAGAGCGTGAAGGGCACCGTTGAGCTGGCTGAGGCCGCTGCGCAATTCCGCTACGACGCCGTCCTCGTCCGCACCCCCACCTATTACGCCAGCCAGATGTCCCCGGCCGCCGTCCTTCATTATTTCCGCAGCGTTGCAGACCGCTCGCCCCTGCCGGTGCTGCTTTACAACATCCCTCGCTGCGTGCCTTATGATATTCCCGTCGAGCTGATTTCCGAACTCGCCGCCCATCCCAACATCATTGGAATCAAAGACTCCAGCGGCAATCTCTTACGCATTGCCTCAACTGTTGAAGCCACCCGCGCCGCCGCCCGTCGCACGGTAACTGTGACGACCATCTTCGAGGCTGTGACGGCGCGCATGCTGGTTGCGCGGCCAGAGAGCAGAAATACCTTTGTCTCCGCCGGCGACCTGGCCGGAGGGACAGCCGTGGCGACCGCCCCACCTGTCACCCCGATCAAGACGCGAAGCAAAGAATTAGGCTTTCAAGTCCTCACAGGCTCGGCCTCGATATTGCTTGAAGCGCTCCAGGCGGGCGCCTCCGGAGCCATTCTTGGGTTTGCCGCCTGCGCGCCGCAAGCCTGCCAGGAGGTCTACCTGGCCTGGAAGGACCACGATTTGAAGCTAGCCGCGGAAAAGCAAGCTCGCATTGCCGGCCCCGGCCAGCGTATCGTCGGCCAACTCGGCATCAGCGGCGTCAAGCACGCATGTGACTTCAACGGCTACTACGGCGGCCGCGCGCGCGCGCCATTGTTGCCGGTCACAGCGCAGCAAAGGATGGAGATTGAGGGACTTCTTGAAGGAATTCGAAACTAAAGCTTTGTATATTGCAGGGATCCAGCATGTCCGATAACGGATATTGCTGATCAATTCGAGGAGACGCTTTTAATCGGCAAGCGAGAATCCCTGTGAATTGAAAATCCAGGTTCCCGTGTTACTTCTTCTCCTGGCTAATGCACTCCTGCTCCCGAAAACCCTGCGCCCCTCGGCGAGGCGGGTTCCTGGGGGCGGAGAGTCCCCAGAAGCGCGTAGAAATTCTGCACTACGTAACTCAGCTTGCAGACGGCCCCGTTCGATGCCGAGGTTCCGCAATTCGGTCCGCCCGCCTCATTCACTGTGTAATTCGCGCCATGCCCCACGCTGGTCTGGATCAGACCGGACGCGCCAGGCCCGGAGGCAAGATAAGCCTGTTGGGGAGGGCAGGGATTGGCAGTATCGTCGGCGCCGCCCTCAATGTCCACCTTTCCGAGGAATCCGTCCGCGTTGCTAGAGTAGAAGCAGTTATTCGCGATACCAGGCAGACAGCCTACGAGCGAAAGGTTACGACCGGCCGCGGCCAGCGCGTTGGGGCTGCTCCAGTCCAGCGCGCCGTGGGAAAATGTGAGCGGATTCGGAAGGTTGAAACTGCCTATGCCGCCATTCAGAGAAGAATACGGCCCCATGATGAAACTGGCCGGCGTGCCGGATATGGCCTGGTTGGAACAGTTGGGCGTCTGAGATTGCACTCCGTTCAGGGCTGCATAGTTGGTCTCGGTTCCCATGTCCGGCAGTGGCGAGACGAGTTGGCTAGCGTCCACGACCCAGGACGTGTCGGCAGTCGAATACCCGCAGCCCTCTGGTGCGGCCATCGTTTCGAGCGTTTTCCCGTAGGCGATCACGCTGGAGGCAACGCTCGTAGTCCCGCTGATTGCCCAGAGCACATAGTGCTTGTTCCCTATGACGCCGTTCAGGTAGCTCATCAGCCGGGTCACATCGCAGACCGACCATTTGTAGTAAGTGGGATAGGCCGGCCCGCCCTGGCCGTTTGAATCTTCCGCCCAGACGGGCGCGCCGGAAGAATGGTCGTTGGCAAACGTGCCGGCGATGTTAACAGTGAACGGAGGCAAGTAGGGCGAGCCGGTGCTGGAGACCGGAAAGCACTCCTGATTGGTGTAATCGACGCAGATCGTGTACGGCGTCCCGGTCGGGAAGTAGTGATGCGCCGCGTTGGCTATGCTCAGGCTGGAAGCTCCCGCGACGATCCCCGCGCTCAGCTTGAGGCCGGGGTAGGATTGCGTTTGAGGAACCACCATGTTGTAGTGAGTTCCCGCCGCCGGCGTCCCGGTGAACGCGGTTCCGTCAATCAAAGCCCATCCCGCGGCTGGCTGACTCCCATTCCGGCTACTGAAGCCCGCGGACCAATCTGTTCCGGCCGTAGCGTTCGCTCCGGTCGGCAAGATAATCACGGTTGGGTTCAGGTTCGACGCGCCGTCAGCCGTTCGGTAATAGACGTCCATAGTCGGTTGGAACGCATCGGAAAACGAAGCGAATGGAGATGCACCGTAGGAATAGAGCGCGCCCGATGCGGGAGCCGTCTGGGGGGTCGATTGAATCCCGCACGCCGCCGTCACCAGGCCTCTGTCCGTGGTGCATGACCTACCCACCTTGCAGGGGCAATGACTCGTATTCGACTGCGCGCAGCAAAGCGGTGCAATTGCTGCAAGCCCAATTATGAAGAACAATCTACGCATCAATGTTTCTTCATTTCTGAGCCTATGTCCGATAACGGATATTCTGTATACTGAAACGCCAGAACGTCCTCTCTGCCCAACGCGGAGCTCAGGAATATGTCTCGGAACTTCTTTCCTCTACATCTTGTAGCGGCCCAGGTCGTCGTCGTTCAAACCCTCAAGCCAGCCTCGCAGTTGCTCTGCCGTGGGACCTTCCGGCGGGCCTGAAGTGTTCAGCTTGGCTGCCTGCATCACCTGTTCGGAAACGTAGATCGGACAATCCGCCCGCAAAGCCAGGGCGATTGCATCCGACGGCCGAGCGTCAATCGTCACCGATTCCCCTTCCTGGTTGAGCCACAACACGGCGAGAAAGGTGTCATTCTTAAGTTCTGTTATGACAACGCGTTCCAGCTCAGCATTCAAGTTGCGGATCAGGTTTCTGGCCAGGTCATGAGTGGTCGGGCGTGGTGCTGCGGCCTTCTCAATCTCGTCGGAGATGGCTTTGACCTCGAAAAAACCTACCCAAATCGGCATTACTGTCTCTGAAGCCACATCCTTGAGCACAATGATGGGCATATTTGTAGCCGGATCCATCATCAGACCTCGAATCCGCACCTCGATGATGCCTGCATCCCTCTGCGCCGCGGTCAGTTTCTTCAATTCCGCCTCGAGTCTGGACAATTCGCCCTGCCGAATCTGCGCCGCGCGGTCAAGTTGCCCATTGCGAGCCTGCTCCTCGGCTTCGGATCGCAGTGCTTCGATCCGCCTTTTCAGATCGCTTTCCATGGCTGTGCCTTTCTCGGGCCTTCCGTCCAACCCTGCTCCGCCCAACCCCGCCTTGCTTCAGTCTTAGACAGCTTCCCCGACCAAACTGTTCGGATGCGTAGCGGTAATCCTCACCCGGCTATAGCTGCCTGGCGCCGGAGCGATCGGCTGCACGCAGGTAAAGTTCACCGGCTTGTTCTGGCTGCTGCGGCCGATGATCTGCCCTCTTGCCGGGTTCGCACCTTCTACCATCACTTCCATAATCTGACCTAAGTGCCTGGCATAATTCACTCGCTGAATCTCGCGCTGCCGGTCAAGCAATACTTGAAGTCGCTGCCCCTTTTCCACATCCGGAATGGAATCTATCATGGTCAGCGCGGGGGTGTTCGGCCTTCCCGAGTACTTGAATCCGAACACGCAATCGTATTCCACCTCAGCCAGAAGGTCCATCGTCTGGATAAAGTCCTCCGCCGTCTCACCCGGGAAACCGACGATGATGTCGGTCGAAAGCGAAATCGGCCGCCGCGCCGCCTTGATCCAGGAAATTCGCTCCAGGTACCATTCCGGGGTGTATTCCCTGGCCATCATCTTGAGGACACGCGTCGATCCCGATTGCACTGGCAGATGCACATGATCGCACAAGGTTGGAAAGGCGTCGATGGCCTCGACAATGTCACGGGTAAAGTCCCGCGGATGGCTGGTGGTAAACCGCACCCTGCGAATTCCGGGCACTTGGCCAACGGCCGCTAAGAGTTCGGAGAACCTCAACTTCCCTTCCGGGTCGCGGTAGCTGTTCACGTTCTGGCCCAGGAGTTGAATCTCCGTGTATCCCAGGTCGGCAATGCGGCGCGCTTCTTCCAGGACCGAAGAGGACGTCCGGCTCCGCTCCTTGCCCCTTGTGTATGGAACCACGCAGTATGCGCAGAACTTGTCGCAACCCTCAATAATGGTGATGTAGCCGCGGTAGGGGTTTTGGCGGGCGGTGAATTCGGTTTCAAAGGTCTCTTCGGTCTGGCGGTCGTCGAGCCCGGTTACACGGGTCTCGCCAGCTTCCAGGCGCGCCAGCATCTCCGGCAGCTTGCGGTACGACGCTGATCCCGATACCAGCGAAACATACGGCGCCCGGTCGAAGATCTTCTCGCCCTCCTGCTGGGCCACGCAGCCCAGCACGCCGAAGCGTTTGCCGGCCTTGTACAGTTTTTTGTAGTCGTTCAGGCGGTTAAAGACCTTTTGTTCGGCTTTGTCACGGATCGAGCAGGTGTTGTAAAGGATCAGGCCGGCGTCTTCCTCCGCTTCCACCTGCCGGTAGCCCTCGTGAAGAAGGGTGCCAATCACCTTCTCCGAGTCATGGGCATTCATCTGGCAGCCGAAGGTCTCAAGGTAGAAGGTTTTCTCGGTTGCCATAACAATCCTGAGTATAGCGTGATTTGAAGCACACGCTAAGTCCCGGAACACGCTGCTTGCGCATCGAAACGAGGTCGGCGGCCTCTCAACGTGTTGCACGGGCCCCATGCAGAGTGACATAAATCACATGAAACCGCGCGGGTGACGCACATAATTAAGAAGAAGCTCGACCAATAGAAATGTATCCGAGGTGTAATCCATGCCGCCGAGGTTTTTGCTGTCAAGGCTATTCAGATCGGAAATGGATCGATTGGAGAGCCTCAGGCAGTTGGAAATGCAGTTGCAAACCGCAATTCCGGGCGATAAGCCTAAGATTGAGCGGTGTATCAATGCGGTCGTGGATGAAATCTCTCATCTGAGCAGGGCGATCCAGGAACTCAGGGCGCAGCACTCGCTGGCGGCACAGTCCTAGAACCCGGCCTGTTTGCGCGAGGATTGGGGCAGCAAATTCCCCTCCGGTCCCCAAACCACGATACATTCTGGTCCCCTGCCGCATGGCTGAAAGCCAATGCCCTCCAGGCAATCTGACCCTATTCCTAAACAATCCCGTCAACTGGCCGATATCTTTAATCAGTTAAGTCAGGATATGTGTGCCTTGAGCCCTCGTCGCTCACAACCACGTGTCCAATGGGAATGCTGCACTGCTCAAGTGAGGTTGTGGATGGGAGGGCCAACAATGCTGGTCGGGAGCTACGATGGCTGGCTGGTCATTGCGTCCCTGCTTATGGCGATGCTGGCCTCCTATACCGCGCTCGACATGGCCGGCCGCGTGGCCACCGCTCAAGGACGAGCCGCCCGGTGGTGGCTCGCCGGCGGGTCAGCGGCCATGGGTATCGGCATCTGGTCCATGCATTTCCTTGGAATGCTCGCTTTTCGCCTGCCCATATCCATGGGATATGACCCCTGGATCACTCTCTTCTCGCTGGTTATTGCCACCGCGTCCTCGGCCTTTGCGCTTTGCATAGTCTGCCAGGACGAATTATCGTGGACCCGGTTGTCGCTCAGCGCACTGCTGATGGGGGCCGGTGTGTGCGCCATGCATTACACCGGCATGGCCGCCATGCGAATGACCCCGGCAATCCAGTATGACCCGATATTGTTCACTTTATCGGTCATAGTCGCCGTTCTGGCCTCCGGCGCCGCGTTGTGGATTGCATTTCACTTGCGCCAGCGCTCTTCCCATGTCCGGCTGCTGCAGGCGGGTGCGGCCGTGGTGATGGGTCTTGCCATCGCCGGAATGCATTACACCGGGATGGCAGCGGCGCGATTTCCTGTTCACAGCACCTGTCAGATGGCCGGCTCCGGCGTCAGTGCGGAGTGGATGGCGCTGCTGATCGTCGTCTTCGGCCTGGCGGTACTATCCATTGCATTGATTGCTTCCATACTCGACTCCCGGCACGAATTGCGTACATCGATTCTCGCATCCTCACTGGCAAGCGCCGACCTGAAGCTTCAGTTCATTGCTCATCACGACAGCCTTACCGAATTGCCCAATCGCGCCATGCTTATGGAGCGGCTGGAGCAGGAGATCCAGAGAGCCAGGCTCGACAACAGCCGCTTCTCCGTCCTGTTCCTTGACCTGGACGGCTTCAAGGAGATCAACGACGCTTTCGGCCACCACGCCGGCGACCTCCTGCTGATAGCGGTTTCACGGCGCATACGGTCTTACATCCGCAGCAGCGACATTCTAGCCCGCATCGGTGGAGATGAATTCCTCCTGCTGGCAAACGCCGCTGAACCTGGTGATGCAGGCTGCCTTGCCGAGAAACTGGTGGCCGCCATCCGCAACCCATTCGCCGTTGCAGGCGAGGAACTGCGGGTGACAGCAAGTATCGGCATTGCCATCTATACCGGCGCGGAGAATGAAGCGAATGAATTGCTGAAGAATGCCGACGCCGCCATGTATCACGCCAAAGCGTTGGGCCGGAATGGCTTTTGCTTCTTTGAGAAGTCGATGAACGGCGATTCGCATGAGCAGCAGCAGATGCTGCACGATCTGCGACGCGCCAAATTCCAGCAGGAAATGGTGCTGCACTACCAGCCCAAGATCGACGCCAAACTGGACAAGGTGATCGGCGTCGAGGCCCTGGTGCGGTGGAACCATCCCGCCCGCGGCATGATTGCGCCCGACCAGTTCATTCCGCTGGCGGAAAGAACCGGCTTGATTGTCCCCCTCGGTGGCTGGGTTCTGAATGAAGCTTGCCGCCAAATGAGCCAATGGCGGGCCGCCGGGCATCGCGATTGGACCGTTTCGGTGAACCTGTCGGCCGTGCAATTCAACCATCCGGGGTTGGTCAAGCTGGTGCGCGATGCCTTGGAGAGCCACGCCTTGGAGCCCCGCTGTCTGACGCTGGAGATTACCGAGACCACGGCGATGCGCGACGCAGACGCCAGCATGGTGATCCTTCAGCAACTCCACGGGATGGGCGTTCGCATTTCGATCGACGACTTCGGTACCGGATATTCAAGCCTCCTCTACCTAAAGCGTCTGCCCGCAAGCGAATTGAAAATCGATCGCGAATTCGTTCGTGATTTGCCGAGCGACGCTGAGGATGCGGCCATCATCGTCGCCATCATTGCTCTCGGCCGAACCTTGAACCTTGAAATTGTCGCTGAAGGTGTTGAAACGGCGGAACAGCAGGAGTTTCTGACCCGGCTGGGTTGCGATTCACTGCAAGGCTTCCTGCTGGGACGGCCATTGCCAGCCGAGCAATTCATCCTGGCCACTTCGCAGAGCGCCACCGCTTCCCGACGCAATCTCCTGGAGATGCCCGGTCAGATGACTGCCTGACCTGGCGCCGCAGGCAAGACCGCCGTGAATGGCCCCCTTCCCTGCCGCTGCCTGTTCGCTTGCGAACAGGCAGCGCCAAAATCGGACATCTCTGCTCTGGCCGGGCTTCATGTATCCCCATAATTCAACGACTTGACGGCCTCTTCAACTGGCTAGCGACGTGCTTGCTACTTAGGTGCTTGCTCCAAGCTCGGTACTGCTCGCGGAACCGATCGGCGCCCTAAGCCGTACACCCACACAACCCAGGAGTCCCCATGAAGACGTTGGTTCAGGACATCCGCTACGGTCTCCGGCAACTGGTCAAGATCCCGGGATTCACGCTCACCGCAGTTGCCTCCCTGGCTCTGGGCATTGGCGCCACCACCGCTGTGTTCAGCGTGGTTTACTCCATCTTGATGGACCCCTATCCCTATGCCGCTTCTGACCGCATGGTTCATATGCGCCTGCTGACACCGAAAGGCGATGTTCTCAATGGGCTTGGTTTGACCATGGCGCAGTGGCAGGTCATCCGCAAATCGCCCGTGGTGGAGGACGCGTTTCTCGAAGACGATTGGAATCTCACCGTCACCGGCAGCGACCTGCCCGAAGACGTCCAGGGCGTTTATTTCAGCTCCAACAGCTTCAATTTCCTCGGCGTGAGGAATTACCTAGGGCGCGGCCTTCAACCCTCCGACGCCATTGACGGCCAGGACCCGTCGCCGGTGGCAGTCTTGGGCTACAAGTTCTGGCAGCGGCACTTCAACTCCGACCCTGGCGTGCTGGGTAAGACGATTCAGCTTCTGCGCAAGAATTACACCATCGTGGGCGTGGCCAACCAGCGCTTTGCCTGGGGAGACGGCGATGTTTACCTGCCCAAAAAGATCACCCAGGACCCCACGCTGGGCTACTATGTTGGCCTCCGCCTGAAGCCGGGCGTAAGCCACGCCGCCGCTGACGCCGCCCTGCAACCGCTGATTACCCAATTCGCAAAGGAGACGCCCAAGCACTTTCCGCCAGATGCTTCAAAGCTGCACGTGGTCGGCCTCAATGAGAACTTCGTAAAAGAGCTCGGCGGCACGCTCTACCTCCTGTTTGGCGCAGTGGCCCTGCTGCTGGCTATTGGCTGCGGCAACGTCTCCATTCTTCAACTTGCGCGCGCCACGGCCCGCAGCCACGAATTCGCAGTTCGTGCGGCAGTCGGCGCAGGCCCCGGACGCATCGTTCGCCAACTGCTGACTGAAGCACTGCTGCTTTCGCTCACCGGCGCGGCCCTCGGCCTGGCGCTTGCCTATAAGCTGGTTGCCGTCATCGTGGCCAATCTGCCCGCGTACTCGTTCCCCCATGAGGCAGCGATTCATATCAACGTTCCCGTGCTCGCGTTCTGCATGGCGGTTGCAGTGGCAACCGGAGTGCTATTCGGCCTCTGGCCTGCCATACAACTCTCACGGCCCGAGGTAAGCCAGGTGATGCAGTCGAACACCCGAAAGACCACCAAGGGTGTGGCCGGGCGCAGGCTTCACAACGCGCTGATTGCCGGCCAGATCGCCCTGACGTTGCTGATGCTCGCCGGAGCCGGGGCGGCCATCGAGGGCTTTGTGCGGCTCATGCATGCGCCTCTTGGCTACGATCCGCACAATGTAATGTCGGTCGGCATCCCCATTCATGACGGCACGTACAAAACCTGGGCCGCACGCGCCCCCTACTTTGAACAGCTTCAAGCCGCGGCTGCCGCAGTTCCCGGAGTAACCACCGCGGCCATCTCCAGCAATGCCACGCCGCCGTCGAATGGGTTCACCACCAAGTTCGAAATTGTCGGCAAACCCGCCGCAGAAGATCAATCTCTGCATTTCAACATGGTCAGCCCGGAGTATTTCCCGGCCCTCCGCATCCCCATCATGCAGGGTCGCATCTGGGATCTGGACGAGAATCACCGTGGTGCGGCGCTCATGGTCATCAACCAAACCCTGGCGCGGAAGTATTTCCCCAACGGCGATGCCGTCGGCCATTTGCTCAAATTGCCGGAGGTGACCGCCCGCCCGCCGTACCTGCTTACTTCGCCCGGAGCCGACCAGGCGCAGTATTTGATCGTAGGCGTGATCGGCGACAAGCGCGACGCAGGTCTTTCCAACCCTATCGTTCCCGAGTGCTTCGTTCCCTACACAGCCGCCATGGGAATGTACACCCAACTCCTGATCCGCACCCAGGTTCCGCCGCTGACGCTGCTTCATTCCATCCGCGCCGCAGTGAATTCCATTGACCACGACCAGCAGACCAGCAACGATCCGCGTGACCTGGAGCACTGGATCACGAACGAGCCGGAATGGGCCCGCGGCCGCCTGGTTGCCTGGTTGTTTGGCGCTTTCGCAGCCTTGGCGCTTGCTCTTGCCGCCGTTGGGCTCTATAGCGTGGTGTCTTACACCGTGGTGCAGCGCACCAACGAGTTTGGCATTCGCATGGCACTGGGAGCGCCGCGCGGTCACCTGTTGCGCATTGTCTTTGCGTCCACCGTGTCGAGCGTTGGCATCGGCATCGCCGCCGGTCTCGCGCTTAGTCTGGCCTTGAGCCGCGTCATGGCCCACTGGGCACAGGAGAGCCAGGCCAGTTCGCACGATCCCCTGCTGCTCGCGGCTTCGGCAGCCACGTTGATCCTTGTGGCCACGCTCGCCTGCTCGCTGCCCGCCCGCCGCGCCGCTGGAGTGGATCCCATGACCGCGATCCGCTACGAGTAGCTTGGCATGCCGTCGAAAAAGACAATTTCGGAGGGAGGCGGGGGTTTTAACCCCCGCAAAAGCCCGTTCCTACCCAGTCGGGCGTTAGCCCCGGAGTCCTTCACTCTTTCGTTTCGTAATAATGTGCTATCGCAGCCCGGCGTGCAAGTACGCAAGCAGCGCGGCCATCTGCTCGTCGTCAAAGCGCCCGGCAAAACCGGGCATCATGCCGCGGCCCACCAGAACATTGTGCCGCACAGCATCGTCCGTCGCCG
>JBEKFD010000016.1:0-36999 GCA_050013495.1 Occallatibacter sp.
GTTGCCGGTTTCGCTCAATACCTCGCCGCGGTCCTCCTGCTCGGTGGCTAGAGCACGCAGCGCGTCGCGGTCCTGTGGATTGGCTCGTACCAGCGGTTTGGCCAGGGCAAGGGCCTTGCCGATACTCGCCAAAGCTCCGGCGGGATCTCCGAGATTCTGGTCGTAAGGATTGCCCTGAATGTTGCCCAGGCGCGTGTAGGCATCCACCAAGTCGAGTTGCGATTGGCGATCCCCTTGCGCGTCTTGGGCCATGCGGTCAAGGTGCTCAAGCACCCGCGTAACCAGCAGCTTTTGCACGCCGGTGGAGCCGGGAAGGTCCTTGATGGCCTCATCCAACTCAGAAAGCAGGCTGTTGCTTAATTGCCGCAGGTCGGCCGAGCGCGCTTCGGCCCTTCTGCGCTCCTGGTTGGCTACCCGGGCCTGCCACAGCACGCCGGCAATTCCCACCAGCACGGTGGCGACCAGCACCACCGCGGCCAGCATACCGAGTCGATGGCGGCGGGCGAACTTCTGCGCCCGATAGCGCAGCGTTCCGCGGCGCGCGCCAACCGGGAGGCCGTCGAGCCAGGCGCGCACATCGGCGGCCAGTTGCTCGGCGGTGAGATAACGCTCCTGCGGCTCTTTGCGCAGGGCCTTCAGCAGGATGGCTTCGAGGTCGGGATCGAGCCGCTTGCTGGAGCCGGCAGCCTCGGAAGGCCGGCGCGGCGGTTGCTCGCAGACCACGCGCAGCATCTCCGCCATGGTCAGTTCCTTCAGTTCGTAGGGCAGCGTTCCGGTAAGAAGCAGATACATCAACACACCCAGCGAATAGGTGTCCGACGCGGTGGTGATGGGATTGCCAAGAATCTGTTCCGGGCTGGCGTACTGTGGCGTAAAGGAGTGGTAACCCTGGCGCGTCATCTCGCTGCCAGGCTGGGCAAGCGCTGGGGACAACAGCTTGGCTGTGCCGAAGTCGAGCAGGCGCGGAGTGGAGTCGTCCGCCACCAGGATGTTGTCCGGCTTCAGGTCGCGGTGTACCACCAGGTTCTGGTGGGCAAACTGCACTGCTTCGCAAACCCTGAGGAAGAGCGCGGTGCGCTGCCGCAGCGGTAGTTGCTTCTCGTCGCAGAAACGGTGGATGGGCACTCCATCCACATATTCCATCACCAGGTACGGGTCGCCTTCCTGGGTTACGCCGCCGTCCAGCAAGCGCGCTATAAACGGATGTTGCAATCCGGCCAGAATCTGTCGCTCCTGACGAAATCTCTCCCGGAAAAGATCGGTTGCCAGTGGCAGATCAATCAGCTTGATGGCCACGTCCTGCTCGAACTGCCCGTCGGAGCGATGCGCGAGATAGACCGCGCCCATGCCGCCGCGGCCCAGCAGTCTGTCCAGGAGATAAGGTCCGATGCGCCTCGGTTCGTGCATCGTTTCGCGGCCTGTCTCGGCATCTAGTTGGCGCAATTCCGTAGCGCGCTCAGCCGCTTCGCAGGCTTCGAGCAGCGACCACACTTCGGCTGCCAGCTCGGGGTCCCCATTCGTTTGAGATTCAATCAGTCCGGCGCGCGCGGCCTCGGGCGAAGCCAGAGCTTCGTTGAAGATGGCCTCAATGCGCAGAAAAGTTTCGGTGGTGTGCTTCATGGCATACACAACCCATTCAATGGCGTGTGAACCTCATTGCAGACTGCGGTAACTCAGGCAAAACTGAATCGTGCGGGCTCAATCGAATTAATGCTTTGCTGAATCTTCACCGCCGCCGGGCCCGATACGGCGATAAAGCCAGCTCTTGACGAACCGCAATTCACGGTCCACGGTCGCCTTGGATACCTGCATCAGCGCGGCGGTTTCCTCGGCCGTGCAGCCGAGAAAGTAGCGCAGTTCCACCATCTGGACCTTTTCGGCGTCGAGCGCGGCCAATTCATCGAGGGCCCGATTCAGGTCGAGCATCTCGGCGCTGCCGATATCCACGAAAGCAAGGTCGTCGCTGAGCGGAACGCGCTCGTGCCCGCCGCCCCGCGCCTGCGCCTGCGTTTCGCGCGCGTGGTCGATCAGGATCAGCCGCATCACACGCGCTGAAAATGTGTAGAAATGGCGGCGATCTTCCCAGGAAGCCTTCTTTTGATTCAGGAGCCGGAGATACAGTTCGTGCACCAGGGCCGTGCCTTGCAGCACATCGGGGTTGCGCTCCCGGCGCACGTAGGCTGCGGCCACCTGGCGAAGGTGAGGATAGACAAGCGGCATCAACTCCTCGAAGGCTGACGGCTCGCCGTCCTTCCACTTTGCCAAAAGTAGAGTGATCTCGCCCTTGGGTGCCTGCAAAAGCCGACTCCGTGCTCGCGGCGCGCTGGAATATCGCCCGCCGCCAGCCTACCACTTCAAGCCCTCGGCTTTACAGCCTCCCACGACCAGAGCGGATCTGAAATTCAGCAGTTTCAAGAAAGATTGATTCAATCCCCTTCGCCTTCCCGCTGTCTGGGTGTGTTGTGAAATTCGAAATCCAGATGCCTGGGGGAAAAAACATGGATCGCATGAATTTGAGCCGCCAACCCGATCAGCCTCGCCAATCCCGGAATGGGAATGTGCTCCGCGCCCCGGTCGTGCGAGGAATCGTTACGACGTTGCTGGCCCTCTTGCCGGGGGCTCTCGCACTCACGAGCCATGCGGCTCCTAAGACAGCGCCTGCGACGCCACCGGCGAGTTCCTCCGCGGCCGAGAGCCGGGTGGCCGCCAACTACGGCAAGGTTCCCCTCAGCTTCGAACCCAACCAGGGTCAGAGCGACCCGCGGGTGCAATTCCTATCCCACGGCTCAGGGTACTCGCTCTTTCTCACCCCCGGCGAGGTCATTCTCAGCCTGGAAAAGCAGGACGGCGCATCGTCCTCGCTGTCCCAGGGACAGCAACCCAAGGCAGCGCCCATTGATACCCTGCGCATGGAGATGGTGGGAGCCAACCCCGCCGCTTCCGTCTCCGGCGCCGATCCGCAGCCCGGCGTGGTCAACTACCTGATCGGCAGCGATCAAAAGAAATGGCACTCCGGGATTCACACCTTCGGCAAAGTCAACTACGCGCAGGTTTACCCCGGCGTTGACCTGGTTTTCTATGGCAACCAACGGCAGCTTGAATACGACTTCGTCGTGGCTCCCGGCGCAGATGCAAGCAAGATCGCATGGCAGATCGAAGGCGCCGCTGCAGCCGTGGACAAGGACGGCAACCTGGTGCTGACCGCAGCCCATGGGCCGGCCAGCTTCAAGGCGCCGGTGATCTACCAGATGGATGGGCAAAAGCGCGTTCCTGTCGACGGCGCATTTGAAGTGGCCGGTGATCGGATTCACTTCAAGCTGGGAAGCTACGATCACGCCAGGCCGCTGGTTATCGATCCGGTTCTGGTGTACGCAACGTATCTGGGCAGCGCCCAAAATGAGTTCTCGACAACCGATGGAGAGTCGCAGATTGGCTGGAACCTCAACTTCAGCGCCTCGGGCTTCTCCAGTCCAACGCAGGGCCTCGCTGTCGATTCCCTCGGCGATGTCATTGTGACGGGATACACCGACTCTACTAACTTCCCCCTCCAGGATCCATACCAAACTGCGGTTCCGGGGCTGGTCGGTGACTTCCGAAGCTTCGCTGTATTTGTGACCAAGTTCAACCCGCAGGGAACTGGGCTGATCTACTCCACATACCTTGGCGGAATCGGCATCGAGACGCAAAGCGTCGGAACGTCCATTGCCGTCGACGCCGGTGGGAACGCTTATGTTGCGGGCTTCACTGACGATGGCTCATTCCCGGTGACTGCCGGGGCCTACCAGACTCTCTGTGGCGCGAATACGAATGGAAACGCTCGCGTCAATGGATGCGGATTCGAAGGGCCCGTGGGAGGTTTTGTGTCAAAGCTTGACCCTACCGGACAAACGCTGATTTATTCCACTTTCCTGGGAGGCGCGGAAGGCTCCCAGATCTTCTCCATCGCCGTAGACGCCCAGGGGCAAGCCTATGTCGTCGGCAACTCCGGCGACTATTGTGCCCCCACCAGCCCTGCCTACTATTGCTTTCCTACCACTCCAAACGCGATCCTTCCAGGAACCGCGAGTTACGTATTCCAGCCGTCGCTGGGTGACTACGGCCTGTACACGGGTAACGCTTTTGTGAGCGTCTTTGATGCCGCAGGCGCAAACCTGTTGTATTCCAGCTACATTGGCGACAATACCGCGCTGATTGCCAGCGGAGCACGCCCGCCCGGTTACTGGGGCCTGACCAACGGCAATGCAGTCACTGTGGATTCGCAGGGAGACTTTTTTGTGGCCGGCACCACGTTGGCGCCGGACCTGGCGATTACGGCGGGGGCTTTGCAGACCGCCCCTAGCTGGATACCGGCCGAATGCTGCGAGGCCTTTGTCGCGAAATTCGCTCCTGTGGCCTCGGGCAGCTCTCTCGACTACCTCTCCTACTTTGGCGGCCCGGGCGCGGGCTACGGCACGTTCGTCTCCTCGCTCGCCGCCGACAGCGAAGGCGAGTTGTACATAGCCGGTGTGAGCCACGACCAGGATTTTCCAACCACTCCCGGAGCGTTTCAGACCACCTGTGGCATCGTCGGCGACGAGCAGTGCGGAATAGCATTTGTCACCAAGCTGAATTCGGCGGGCAATGGCCTGGTCTGGTCAACCATGCTGGGCAACGAGCAGGGCGGCAGCGGAAGCACCGTGGCGACCGTTGGTCCCATTCAACTGGACACCGCGGGGAATGTCTACATCATTGGAACAACCTCGGGGTATTATCCGGACTTCCCGCAGGTGAATCCGATCCAGGCTGTGACTGGGGGCAATTTTCTGCCCTTCATTACCGAGTTCAATCCGACTGGCAGCCAAGTGCTTTTCTCCACATTCTTTGGCTCAGGAGGCCTGATCGGAGAGCAATACGCAGCTGGATTGGCGGTCGACGCCAGCGGAAACATCTATATGGCTGGCAACGCCTATACCACCGGGATTCCAACTACCCCCGGCGCTTTCCAGGCGAACTTCGCTGGAACCTACGACGGATATGTGGCCAAGATTGCACAGCTTTTGCCCAGCAGCACTGTCCTCGGCGTCTCTCCAAGCCCGGCCAGCTTCGGACAGTTGGTCACTCTTACGGCAACGGTCTCCGGCACGAGCCCCTCCCCGGTTCCAACAGGTACGGTAACGTTCTATAACGGCGCAACGGAACTCGGCACTGGAACGTTGACCGGCGGAGTGGCGACCTTTGCATCGTCGTCCTTTGCACCCGCTACTTACAGCCTGACCGCTTCTTATGCAAGCGAAGGAACGTACGCAAGCAGCGTCTCGCCGGCGCAGAGCCTGGTCGTCAATCCGGCCACCCAGACCATCACCTTCACCGGACTGCCGGCAGCGGCGACTTACGGCTCCGCTGGACCATACGTGCTGAACGCGTCTGCTTCGTCCGGACTGACCGTGGGCTATGGAGTTACTGGTCCGGCCAGCATCTCCGGCTCGACCCTCACCATCAACGGCGTTGGCACTGTCATAGTAACCGCCTCACAGGGTGGAAACTCCGACTACAGCCCCGCCACATCCGTGTCGCAGACCATCCAAGTTGGCATCGCCAGCCAGACCATTACCTTCACCGGCCTGCCAGCAGCCGCAACCTACGGCTCCGCTGGTCCGTACGCGCTGAACGGGTCCGCTTCTTCCGGCCTCACCGTCGGCTATGGAGTCACCGGCCCGGCAAGCATCTCCGGCTCGACTCTCACCGTCACCGGCGTTGGCACTGTCGTAGTAACCGCCTCCCAGGGTGGAAACGCTGACTACAGTCCTGCCACGTCCGTCTCGCAGACGATCCAGGTCGGCAAGGCCAGCCAGACCATTACCTTCACCGGCCTTCCCGCGGCCGCAACTTTCGGCGCCGCGGGTCCCTATGCGCTGAACGGGTCCGCCTCGTCCGGCCTCGCCGTCAGCTATGGAGTCACCGGTCCCGCCAGCCTCTCCGGCTCAACGCTCACCATCACCGGCGCTGGCACGGTTACCGTAACTGCCTCCCAAGGTGGGAACGCAAACTTCAGCCCAGCCGCCACAGTCTTGCAGACTATCCAGGTCGGCAAGGCGAGCCAGACCATCACCTTCAACGCCATACCGGCTCAGACCGTGGGCGCCTCGCTCACTCTCACAGCCTCGGCCACTTCGGGACTGGCGGTGAACTTCACATCAACCAGCCCGACAATCTGCACCGTCTCCGCAACAACAGCTTCCATGGTTGGCGCGGGAACTTGCACCATCCTGGCATCGCAGGCCGGCAATGCCAACTACGCGGCTGCGGCTTCCGTGTCGCAGAGCTTCTCTGTGACAGGAAGCGCCGCCAGCTTTACCATCATCCCCATTCCGGCAGTTGAAACCATCACTCGCGGCACTCTGGGAGTGTTCATCCTCGAACTGCAATCGGTAAAAGGCTTCAATGGCCAGGTCACGTTGACCTGCTCCGGCGGGCCGGTGGGCGACGAATGCGTTGACTTTCCGCAGCCGGTCAAGGTGAACGGCACGGCATTCGCGATCTCGGGAATCCTGTTCCACCCGCAATCCAAGCCTGGCACCTACACCATCACCTTTACCGGCGTCTCCGGCTCGCTTACCGAGAAGGCGACGGCGCAGTTCATCGTGAAATAGCCGGGCCGCGCAACTGCCCTTCAAAAACAAGGCCTCGGATGCTCATTGCAAGCATCCGAGGCCTTGCAGCGCAAGCTCGTCAAAATAAATTCATCGATCCCCAACAGATCACCCAGCCATATGCCTTCGGACCGATTTAGCTGAAGACCGGCGAAGATGTTTCGGCATCTGGAATCCTTTGCTGTCTCGCTATAATCAAATAAGCTCTGCTGCAAGTTATGCTCGCGACTGGCCGCATAACTGCGCTCAAGGCCACCAGGAAAACATGACCAGAACACGCCAGCATCCTCTTGAGAAGATTCTCGAAAGCCACATCGCCATCATTGACGGCGCGATGGGCACGACCATTCGTACGTATGGAATGACGGAAGCGGACATCCGCGGGGATCGTTTCAGGAACTCAACCAAGGACTTGAAAAACAACGGCGACCTCTTTTCGCTGACGCAGCCGCAGATGATCTGCGACATCCATCGCCGCTTTCTCGAGGCCGGTGCGGACATCGTCGAGACCAACACTTTCGGCGCCACCAGCATCACGCAGAGCGAGTTTTTCGTGGACGATCCACGCGAGCATGGCGGCCGCAAAGACCCAGCCTTCTATCAGAAAGTGATCGACGACCCGTTTCTCAACAACCTTGCCTGGGAGATCAACGAGCAATCGGCGCGGCAGTGCCGCGAATGGGCTGACCGCGTGGCCAACGAGACCGGACGCCAGCGCTTCGTCGCCGGAGCCATCGGCCCCTTGACGGTATCGCTGTCGAACTCGCCTGACGCCGACGATGCCGGCTTCCGCGTGGTCACCTTCGACCAGGTGAAGGCCGCCTACGCTCATGAGGTGCGCGCCCTGATCGCCGGCGGCGTTGACTTGCTGCTTGTGGAAACGATCTTCGACTCACTCAATGCCAAAGCCGCGCTGGTCGCCATCCGTGAAGTGTTCGATGAAGACGGCCTCGCCGCTGCCGACAAGGAACTCCCCGTCATGATCTCCGCCGCAGTCGGCCGTGGAGGCGAGACCATGATCTCGGCGCAAACCGTCGCGGCGTTCTGGAACGCGGTCGAACACGCCAGGCCGCTTTCGATCGGCCTGAATTGCTCTCTCGGTCCCGACCTGATGTATCCGTTTCTTGAGGAGCTTTCGGAGAAGGCGGACGTGGCGATTTCCTGCTATCCCAATGCTGGCCTGCCCAATCCGCTCTCGGAAACCGGATTCGACCTGGGACCGGCGGACATGGCTCGTTATCTCGGCGAATTTGCGCGTGGAGGACTGATCAATATTGCCGGCGGCTGCTGCGGGAACACGCCCGAGCACATCGCGGCTATCGCCAAAGCGCTCGAAGGGCAGCCCCCGCGCAAGTTTGGCCGGATTGAGGTTGCCGCGTGAGTACAGCCGCAACCTTAGTAAGGGAACCCAAGCCTCTTCGTCTGTCCGGATCGCAGCCCTTCACTCAGCAGCCCGGCGTCTACATCATGATCGGCGAGCGGACCAATGTGGCCGGCTCGCCCAAATTCGCCGGGCTGGTGAAAGAGGGCAAATTCGAAGAAGCGGTGAGCGTGGCCCGGCAACAGGTGGAGAATGGCGCCAACGTCATCGACATCTGCATGGACGAGGGCATGATCGACGGCGTCGCGGCCATGACGCGTTTCCTGCAGTTGCTGGGCAGCGAGCCGGAAGTTGCCAAAGTTCCGTTCATGGTGGATTCGTCGAAGTGGGAAGTCATTGAAGCGGGCCTCAAATGCCTTCAAGGCAAGGGCATAGTCAATTCGATTTCACTGAAAGAAGGCGAAGAAAAGTTTCGTTCAAATGCTGCGGCCATTCTCAAATACGGCGCGGCAACGGTGGTAATGGCCTTTGACGAGCAAGGCCAGGCCGCAACCTATCAAGAGAAGATCCGCATCTGCGAGCGCGCTTACCGGATTCTGGTTGACGAAGTTGGTTTCCCACCCGAAGACATCATCTTCGACCCCAACATTCTTACCGTTGCCACCGGCATGGAGGAGCATAACAACTACGCTTTAGACTTCATCAATGCCACGCGCTGGATCAAGGCCAACCTTCCGCATGCGAAGGTAAGTGGCGGGGTTTCCAACATCTCGTTCAGCTTTCGCGGCAACAATAAAGTGCGCGAGGCGATGCATTCGGCGTTTCTCTATCACGCCATCGCCGCAGGCATGGACATGGGCATCGTGAATGCCGGCATGCTCGAAGTGTACGAAGAGATAGATCCGGAACTGAAAGTGCTGGTCGAGGATGTGCTGCTCAATCGCCGCCCCGACGCGACAGAGCGGCTCGTCGATTTTGGCGAAAAGTTGAAGGGCGCCGGCGCCGTTGTGAGCGAGAAAAAGGCCGAAGAATGGCGCAGCGGCACTGTCGAGGAACGGCTGTCGCACGCGCTGGTCAAGGGCATCGACACATACATCGAGATCGACGCCGAAGAAGCCCGCGTCAAGCTTGGCCGGCCGCTGCTAGTGATTGAAGGCCCGCTGATGGACGGCATGAGCGTCGTGGGCGATCTGTTCGGCGCGGGCAAAATGTTTTTGCCGCAGGTAGTAAAATCGGCGCGCGTGATGAAGAAAGCCGTAGCCCACCTGACGCCGTTCATGGAAGCCGAGAAACTGGAAATGGTTGCGGCCGGCCATGCCGTGAAAGCGCAGGGGAAAATCGTGCTTGCCACCGTCAAGGGCGACGTGCACGACATCGGCAAAAACATTGTGGGCGTGGTTCTGGCCTGCAACAACTACGACGTCATCGACCTGGGCGTGATGGTCTCTTGCGAAAAAATTCTCGAGCGCGCCAAGGCAGAGAATGCGGACCTGATAGGACTCAGCGGCCTGATCACGCCATCTCTCGACGAGATGGTGCACGTGGCCCGCGAGATGGAGCGCCAGGGTTTCAAGCTGCCGCTGCTGATTGGCGGCGCAACCACCAGCCGCGCGCATACCGCCGTCAAAATCGCACCGCACTACAGCGAGCCCGTGGTCCACGTGCTCGATGCCAGCCGCGCGGTTCCCGTTACGACGAGCCTGCTCAGCGACGATGGCAAAGCGGAGTTTGTCGCGCAGCATCGAGCCGGCTATGAGGCGCTGCGCAAAGCCCATTCATCTCCGCGCCCCAAGCTCGTTTCCCTGGAGACTGCGCGGCAACGGCGCACTCCCATCGAGTGGCGCGCCGAAGATTTGCCAGCCCCTGAATTCATCGGTATTCGCGTGCTCGACAATTTCCCTCTCGCCACGCTGCGGGAGTTCATTGACTGGACCCCGTTCTTCCACACCTGGGAGTTGAAGGGCGTTTACCCGCGCATTCTCGACGATGAACGTCAAGGCGAGCAGGCACGGCAGATTTTTTCCGAAGCAGATGTCTTGCTCGATCGCATGATCGCAGATAACCTCATTACCGCGCGCGGCGTCTATGGGTTTTTTCCATCCGGCGCGGCGGGCGACGATATCGAGTTGTACACCGACGACAAACGCACCAGTGTCCTCGAGCGATTTCACTTCCTCCGCCAGCAAACGCAGAAGGACGCGAGTGAGCCGTGTCGCTCCCTGGCTGACTTCATCGCTCCAATCGAGACCGGCCTGCACGATCACATCGGCGCTTTCGCAGTCACCAGTGGAATTGGCCTGAAGGAATTGTGCGACAGCTTCCGTGCTAACCACGACGACTACAACGCCATCATGGCTGAGGCCATCGCCGATCGACTCGCCGAAGCCTTTGCCGAATGCCTGCACAAGCGCGTGCGCGACGAGTGGGGATACGGCCGCGCGGAAGCGCTGAGCACCGACGACCTGATCCACGAGAAGTATCGCGGTATTCGCCCGGCCGCGGGGTATCCTGCCTGCCCCGATCACACCGAGAAGGGCACGCTGTGGCGTTTGCTCAACGTAGAAGCAAACACCGGCATGAAGATCACCGAGTCGTTCGCCATGTGGCCGGGATCGAGCGTCAGCGGACTCTACTTTGCTCATCCAGAGTCGCGCTATTTCTCGCTCGGCAAAATCGATCGTGATCAGGTTGCCGACTACGCTGAACGAAAGGGAATGACCGTGGCCGAGGTTGAACGCTGGCTCGGACAGAACCTGAATTACGATCCTGAGTGATTCCATTCGGCACTGACCATCCAAAGACGAAAAAGACACTACTGGTAGGCGCCCGCCTTCTTGAAATCGCCACCCTTCACGATTGAGATGGCCGCCGGATCCACGTGGCGCTTGAAAGCAGCGTTTACCTGCTCAGGCGTCAGCGCCGCCACTGCGGCCTCCAGTTTCGCGTCCCATTGCAGCGTGCGGCCCCAGCGCTCGCGGCTCATCAGCGTGTAGGCAATTTGGCCGTCCTCGGTACGCGCCACAGAACGCTGGTCCAGCCAAGTCTTCTTGGCCTTTTCCACTTCGTCGGCGGTAAACCCGTCTTTCAGTGCATGAGCCAGTTCCTCGTTGAAGTCGGCCTCCACTTTGGGCATATTCTGCGGCGCCGCAATGGCATTTCCGACAAGCCTGGCCCCGTCGTCTTTCGTAGGAATCGAGAATCCCGCGGAAGCGCCGTAGCTCAGCCCGTCCTTCACGCGAATGCGTTGAAATAGGCGCGAGTTTGGGGAGCCCCCGAAGACCATGCCGGCGATGGCGAGAGCCGCGTAGTCGGGATCCTCGTCGTTCATCTTCATCGGCATGCCGAAAAGGAAAATCGCGTTCTGCTTGTCAGGCGTCTCAATCTTGTCGTTAAATGCGTCCACTTTGTCGAACGGATTGTCGATGCGCTGGTAGTGGCTGGCGCTCTTCCAATCGCCAAACAACTCCGTGACAAGCTTTTTCATCTGGTCAGGATCGAACTGCCCGCTGATGACGATTTCGCCCTCGCCTTCGCCGTAAAACTGCTTGTAAAACGCGCGCACATCGTCAAGCGTCACGTTCTTCAAATCCTCGATCTGCTCATCGATGGTGGGCGAATACCGCGTGTCGCCGCGCTTGTAGCGGGCATTGAAATGGCGGCTCAGGTCCAGCGGGGCCAAGGTATTAGGCTCGGTCTTGCCGCTTTCAACGCCGCCAATTCTTTGCTGGCGAATCTGTTCGAATTCGCTTTCAGGAAACGACGGCTCGCGCAGAAGTTCTCTTGCGAAGCGAAGTGAGTCGGCGAGGTTCGCCTCCAGCGTGCGGATGTTCGCCGAAGCGGAGTCGACACTGCCGGAAACGCTGACTTGAGCTTTCAGGCGGTCGGTCTCATCCTGAATCTGCTGGCGGTTCTTGCTCTTGGTGCCGCGCATCAGCAAAGCGCCGGTCATCGAACCCGCGGTGGATTTGCCAAATAGCGATTTCTCGTCGCCGAAGCGGACGTTCATCGCAGCAACCACCGTTCCGCCGCGCGTCTTCTTGGGGAACATCACCAGTTTCAATCCATTCGGCAGCGTAGCGCGAATCACGCGGCCCTCCACGTTTTGCGGCGTGGGATCGAAGACTTCTCCCTGCTGGATGGCCGCGCCGCCTTTGTAATCCTTGAAGCGCGCAGCATCTTCGGGCGTGGCGGGAATCTCGGCGCGGTCAGGCTTATCGGTTGGAATGAATTCGCCCAGCGTGCGGTTGGACGATTTCAAATAGGCCTTCGCGACTCGCGTCACATCGGCCACCGTAACCTTGCTCATATCATCGCGATCGAGAAAGAAGCTGCGCCAGTCGCCGTCACCCGCGTATCCGCCAAGCATGATGGCGACGGACTGCGAATTTGTCAGCGCCAGTTCAATGTTTTTCAGGATGCGGGCCTTGGCGCGATCAACTTCTTCCTGCGTCGGCGGATCGTTCGCAAAGCCTTCGACCGTCTTGAGCAGAATTTGCTGCGCCTCATCGATATTTTGATCCGGCTTCAATTGCACAAAGGCCATCGCTACCCCTGGATCGTGCTGGTCCTCGGCATTCATGTTCGCAGCGACAGCTTTCTTGGTGTCGACGAGCGCCTTGTAGAGCCGCCCCGTTTGTGGAGCGCCGAGTACCTGGGCCATTACTTCCAGAGGCGCCATGTCCGGATGCAGTGCGGCGGGAATGTGATAGGCGGCCATGATCGCCTGGACGTTTCCCACGCGCCGCAGCATGACCGAGCGCTCCCCTTCCTGCGTCGGCTCAACCGTGTATGGCTGCGTGAGCACGCGCTGCGGCTTGGGGATGGAGCCGATGGTTTCCGCCACCATGGCGAGCGCCTTCGATTCGTCGAATTTTCCGGAAATAATCAGGTCAGCGTCGTCCGGCTGGTAATACTTCCGATAGAAAACCGCCAGGTTTTCGACAGGCACTCGTTCCACATCGGTGCGCGCGCCAATCACCGTCTTTCCATAATTGTGGAAGTTGTATGCAGCCGCGAGCACCCGTTCATCCAGCACGTTAATGGGGCTGTTCTCGCCCGATTCCATTTCGTTTCGGACCACCGTCATTTCGGTGTCAAGGTCCTTTTTCTGCATGGTCATGTTCACCATGCGGTCCTCTTCGAGCCCCAGCGCCCAACGCAGATTTTCGTCGCTGGCATTGAAGGTTTCAAAATACATGGTCTGGTCGTAGGAAGTTTGCCCGTTGAAGTTGCCGGCGGCGCGGTCGGTCAGATCCTTGAACAGTTCCCGGCCCGACTTCGCGCCCTTGAACGTCATGTGCTCCAGCAGGTGCGCCATGCCGGTCTCGCCGTACGCTTCGTTGCGCGAACCTACCAGGTACACCACGTTTACCGTGATCTTGGGCTTGGAGTCATCTGGAAACAGCAGCACGTGAAGGCCGTTGGGAATGGCGTACTCGGTGACCCCTTCAATCGAAGTCACCTTCTGCACGCCGGGCGGCAGAGTCTGCGCCAGGCTGGCAACGGTCATAACAAGGATGGCGGCAAGAATGGCGAAGAATTTCCTGAGGTGCATGTTTTCCACGTCCTTTAGCACTCCGCGCCAATTATATCCGGCGCAGTGTGCGGAACCGCCGGGCGAGGGTACGTAAGCCTTCAATCGACGAAATCATCCCAGTCAAGGTCAGACCAAAAAGATGTCGATATCGGCGGGATGGCCGGGACATCCGGAACCGGGTGCAGCGGTGGCTCATGAAGATCAGGCTGGACGGGTGACGGTTGAATTACCGGCAGGAGTGGTTTGCCGTGTGCGCCACGAATGAGGGCTACCGCATTGCCTTCCTCATCCTGAAAATACCCGTTTATGAAGAATCCCAATTGAACGCCGTTATAGTTATAAACCGCTGAGCCTCGAAGGAAGGCCACGGCGTAGCCATCCAAATCCCTTACGATGTCCTCTTGCAGCCAGGCGACCGTTCGTCCATCTATATCGAAAATTCCTTCCATCATGCCTCCCGTGGAGCAACTTCGCCCGACTCGGCAGGGAGAACTGGAACCGCTATGTTTTTGATTTAGTCACCCCAGAGTCGCTGGAAAATGACCTCATATTGCAGAGACTGCCTAAGTTTGTTGTTTTGTTGGCGTCCCCGACGGGATTTGAACCCGTGTTATCGCCGTGAAAGGGCGGTGTCCTAGGCCGGGCTAGACGACGGGGACGCTGAGTGGGCAGGAAAAGGGCCTGATCGGACCGAAGGCGCCCTTATGAAGGCTACCAACTCGCGCGGGGCATGTCAAAAGGGGCGCCCCGGGCAGCGGGTCAACGGATTGCAACTCCCAAGCCACACCTTCTGCACAAGTGTTCCGGCGATGCAGACGGCCCCTCAAGGGGCTCAAGCCCAACCTCATTTTGTTGCATTTGCGGCACGCGACCCATAGGTTACCCCGGTCGTGCCCTGACACAGTGCTTTGCAATAAGCAACTTGTGCAGAAGTTCCCTGGGCCGGGTGCGGATAATTTTGCGTCATTGGACCGGCTCCAAGCGTCAGATGAAGACAGGCTTTCCCGGTTCCATGCATCGAGCGGCTACGGACTCCTTTGGGGCGTTTTCGTAAGAAGCTGGAACTGCGGTGAACGGATGGGGCTGGAAGTCCGTATTTGGAAACACGCCGGATCATGGCGGAGACTCAAGGCCACAACCATCGGGCACAAAGGAAGCACTCAGTGAGGATCAGCGCGTTGAAACGCAATCTTGGATTGATTTGTCTTGTCGCGGCGGTTTTTGCGGCCGCCGGCTGCCAGAAGAAAGCTGCCCCTCCGCCCGCGGGTGGTGGAATGCAGGGAATGCCGGTGCAAACGGCGACGGTGACGCTGGCGCCAGTGCCGCAGAGCAGCGAGTATGTGGCGACGATCAAGTCGCGACGCTCAGCAACCCTGCAACCGCAGGTGGACGGCCGGCTTACGGGGATTCGGGTCCACAGCGGCGACCACGTGGCGGCGGGCCAGGCGATGATGGACATCGATCCTCTGCACCAGCAGGCCACGGTGGATGCGGCGCGCGCGACGGAGCGGCAGAAGAAGGCTCTCTACGACTACAACACGCTGGAGATCGACCGGCAGCGCAAGCTGTTTGAGGCGGGCATCATCAGCCGCGACGTTTATGAGCAGGCGCAGCAGGCCTACGGCAACACCAAGGCGGACTACGAGTCAGCCGCGGCGCTGACTAAAACAGCGAACGAGCAACTGGCTTACTACAGCATTCGCGCGCCATTCGACGGCGTTGTGGGCGATATTCCGGTGCATGTGGGCGATTACGTATCGTCTTCAACGATGCTGACTACCGTGGACGAGAACAAGGACATGGAAGCCTACATCTACGTGCCCACGGAGCGCGCCAACCAGGTTCGCATGGGGCTGGAAGTGGACCTGATGGACACCAACGGCAAGCTGCTGGAGCAGACGAAGATCGATTTCCTTTCGCCCGAGGTGGACAGCGTGTTGCAGGGGATTTTGGTGAAGGCGCCGGTGCACGCGACGCCTGAACTGCTTCGCAATGCGCAATTGGTGAAGGCGCGGGTGATTTGGAGCACCACGCCCATGGCGGTTGTTCCGGTTCTTGCGGTTTCGCGGCAGGGCGGGCAGAGCTTTGTATTTGTGGCCCGGCAGCAGAATGGCCACTGGTCGGCACAGCAAACGGCGGTCACGCTGGGCGATACAGTGGGCAACAACTATTCCATTACCGCGGGGCTGAATCCGGGGGATAAGGTGGTGGTTTCGAGCACCCAGTTCCTGGTGAACGGCATGCCGGTGATGCCGCTGCCGGGCGCCTGAGCAGGATTGCCGGCGAAATGTGTCATTGAGCCGCAGGCCGGTACCAGGCGCGAAGTTTTCCGCCCGCTGAAAAACGAAAAGGAAGGCTTACCTTGTTTGTCGATTTCTTTATTCATCGGCCTGTGTTCGCCACGGTGTGCGCACTGCTCATCATTCTTGCCGGAGCAGTGTGCATTCCCACGCTGCCGATCGCGTTGTATCCCACGCTGACTCCGCCCACCGTGCTGGTGGCCACCAACTATGTGGGCGCCAACGCCGAAACCGTGGAGAAGGCCGTCACCATTCCGCTGGAAGAGGCCATCAACGGCGTGGAGGGGATGCGCTACATCAGTTCCTCCAGCACCAACAGCGGAACCAGTTCGGTGACCACGACCTTCCAGACCGGTTACGACCTCAACATCGCGGCGGTGGACGTGCAGAATCGCGTGGCCAGCGTGACCGGGCGGCTGCCGGCGGCGGTGAATGCCACCGGCATCAGCATCACCAAGGCCAACTTCAACTTCGTCTTTGCTGCCGGCTTCTTTACGCGCGATGGTCGATACTCGTCGGAGTTCCTATCAAACTATCTCGACGTCTACGTAAAAGACGCGGTCAAGCGCGTGCCCGGCGTGGGCGATGTGATGATCTTCGGCGAGCGCAAGTATGCCATGCGCGTGTGGCTTGATCCGGTGCGCCTGGCTGCCCGCTCGCTGACGGCCACCGACGTGGTGAACGCGCTGGTGGAGCAGAACGTGGAAATTCCGGCAGGCCAGCTCGGCCAGCCCCCCTCGGATGCGACACAGGCTTTTCAGATTCCGGTGCGGGTGGTGGGACGCCTCAGCAGCCCTGCGGAGTTCGACAATATCATTGTGAAGAATTCGCCAAACGGCCTGGTGTTGCTCAAGGATGTGGGGCACTCGGTGGTGGGCGCGGAAGACTACAGCACTTCGCTCAAGTATTCAGGCCACGATGCGATGGGCATCGGCGTTCAACTGCTCTCAAACGCCAACGCCTTGGACGTTGACCGCCAGGCCAAAGCCGTGTTGGAGCAACTGAAGAAGAGCTTTCCTCCGGGCCTGGAGTACGCGATTGCCTTCGATTCCACGACGGTGGTCGGCGACTCCATCCGCGAAGTGATGTTCACGCTGGCCGAAGCCATCGCCATCGTGATCGTGGTCATTTTTCTCTTTCTGCTCGATTGGCGCGCCACCATCATTCCCGCCGTCACCATTCCGGTGTCGCTGATCGGCACCTTCGCCTTCATCAAGATCTTCGGCTTCTCGATCAATTCGCTCACGCTGTTCGGCATTACGCTGGCTACCGGGCTGGTTGTCGACGACGCCATTGTGGTCATCGAGAACGTGCAGCGCCACATTGCCATGGAGCACTCTGACCCGCACGTGGCCACATCCAACGCCATGGGCGAGGTCACCAGCGCGGTGATCGCCACTTCGCTGGTGCTGATCGCCGTATTCGTGCCAGTTTCGTTCTTTCCCGGAACCACGGGCATCCTTTACCGGCAATTCTCGCTAACCATTGCGTTCGCCATCGCAATCTCCGCATTCAACGCGCTTACGCTTTCGCCGGCTTTGTCGGCGATATTGCTGCGCGGTGAAGAAGACCGCCCCAAGCAGTTGGACTTCCTGCACATTCGGCCGGTCTCGCGCGCCTTTGCCGCATTCATCCACGGCGCCGATGCCACGGTGAGTTGGATGGGGCGCACTTACGGCAAGGTAATCCATGTCGCCTTGCAACTGCGCTACCTGCTGCTGCTGGTCTTCTTTGTCGGCCTGGGCGCTACGGTTTGGGTTTACCGGTCCGTTCCCACCGGATTTATTCCGCAGGAAGATCAGGGCTACCTCTTTGTGATCGTGCAAGCGCCTCCCGGATCTTCGCTCGCGTATACAACCGCATTGGCTGACCGCGCGCAGGCCATACTGGCCTCCAATTCCGATGTGAACGGCTCATTCTCCGTTATGGGATTCGGCTTTTCCGGTGGATCTTCAAACGCAGGCCTGATCTTTGTAAGCACCAAGCCCTCTGACCAGCGGCGCGGCAAAGGGCACTCTGCCGCGGACATTGTTGCCGATCTCTCGCCCAAGCTGGGAAGCCTGCTCTTCGCGCCCAACGGCGGCCTGGTGGCTTGCTTTCAGCCGCCGGCGGTGCAAGGCGTGGGCACCTTCGGCGGTTTCCAGTTCATGCTGCAGGACACGGGAGGCAACACGCTCAGCGACCTGGACCGCGTTGCGCACCAGATTGTGAATGCCAGCCATGCCCGCAAGGACCTGACCGGTGTGATCACCACCTTCTCTGCCAACGACCCGCAGGAACTTGTCACCATCGACCGCGAAAAGGCCAAGGCGCTGAATATTCCGCTGTCCCAGATCACCACTACGCTTGGCGTCTTCATGGGTTCGGAATACATTAACGACTTCGATTACAACAACCGCACCTATCGCGTGTACGTGCAGGCCGACAAGCCCTTCCGCATGACCGCCAAGGACCTGCACAACTACTATGTGCGGTCTGACAGCGGCCAGATGGTGCCGCTGGATAACCTGACCACCGTTGCGCAAAGCTCCGGGCCGCCGGTCATCAACCACTACAACCTGTTTCGTTCGGTTGAAATCGACGGCTCGGCGGCGCCGGGTTTCAGCTCCGGCGAGGGCATCATTGGCATGCAGGAGCTGGCCGCGCAGAACATGATGCCCGGCATGACCTACAGTTGGACCGGCTTGACACTCGACGAGCTCGAATCCGGCGGCAAGGCTCTCATCATTTTCGGATTGGGACTTCTTGTTGTCTATCTCACCCTCTCGGCGCAATACGAAAGTTTCGCGCTTCCATTCATCATTCTTCTTGCCGTGCCCATGGCGGTACTGGGCGCTCTCGGACTTATCGCATTGCGCGGCCTGGTCAATGATGTCTACTGTCAGATCGGCCTGGTGATGCTGATCGGCCTGTCGGCAAAGAACTCCATCCTCATTGTCGAATTCGCCGAGCAATTGCGCCGCAAAGGACGCTCCATTGCCGAAGCTGCCATTGAGGCCGCGGAGTTGCGTTTGCGGCCCATCCTCATGACCTCGTTCGCCTTCATTCTCGGCGTCCTTCCCCTGGTCTTCGCCACCGGCGCAGGCGCATTGGGAAGGCGTTCCGTGGGCACGACAATTGTGGGCGGCATGTTGCTGTCAACCGTACTCAACCTCATCTTCATACCGGTGCTTTACGTGATTCTGAGCCGGTTGCTGCGGCGCGGCGACAAGCCGGGCGAAGTGCCCGCGGAAGCTCCGGCCGTGGCGTAAACTCGTGCGGCAGGCGCTTCTGCCCCACCCAGGTCATTGCTTGTCCTGGTGGGGCTTGTCGTGGTGGGCAATCACAAAGTCCTTGATGCGGTCATAGACTTCACTGCTCAGCACGCCTTTTTCGAAGAGATCCTGCTTGGTGCGGTACGGTCTGAAGCGCACAATTCGCGCTGCCCAGCCGCGCGTCAGGCCCGGCACCTTCAGCAATTGGTCCACGCTGGCGTGATTGATGTCCACGCGCTGGTCGGGAGCCGGCGCCGAGGCAGAGGCCGTCGAGGTTCCGGAGCTATCGCGATCATGATTCTGCGCAAAGCCGACGACGCAGGCGCACAGAATCACTGCCGCGTAAACCGTCCCTGATCGTCCTCGCTGCATTGCATCATTCTCCACCTCTTCCCGCTCGCATGCAAAGGAAGCATTTGACACCGCACGGTGTTTGCCCTTAACGTTTGATTCAGATGCAGAGCCACCGCCATTCCGGTCACCACCATCATCATGGGAAATCCATTCCGGCGGACTGCCATGGCCTGAAGTAACGGCCAGAGAGATCGAAAGATACCAGAAGCCCGCCGGCGACACACGCTGGCGGGCTTTTTGCTGCGCGGGAAAAAATCCAAAAACATGAATCAGGAAAAGATGAGCGACGACACACCGACAATTGACTTTGCAAAGATGGACGGCCTCGTCCCCGGCATTGTGCAGGATGCGAAGACCGGCGAGGTGCTGATGGTGGGCTTTCTTAACTCAGTCAGTTACGCGAAGACACTTGAGTCCGGCTTCGTGACTTTCTGGAGCCGCACCCGCCAGAAGCTGTGGATGAAAGGGGAAACCAGTGGCAATCGCTTGCGCATCGTCTCCGTATCCACTGACTGCGACAACGACACGCTGCTGTTCCGCGTCCAGGTGGAGGGCGACGGCCTTGTCTGTCATGAGGGCACGGTAAGTTGTTTCACACAGCCCATCGCGCTCGCTGCCAATTCCGATGCTAAGAAAGAGGAAACCCGTGGCTAACAAGCTTCGTCTCGGCATTCCCAAGGGCAGTTTGCAGGATGCCACCATTGCTCTGTTCAAACGCGCCGGCTGGAACATCTACGCCGACGGCCGCTCCTACTTTCCTTCCATCGACGACAGCGAAATCGAGTGCATGCTGATTCGCGCGCAGGAGATGGCCCGCTATGTCGATCATGGCGTGCTGGACGCCGGGCTCACCGGCATTGACTGGGTAGTGGAGAGCGGGCTCGATGTTACCAGCCTCACCACACTCACCTATGCCAAGCAGAGCCGACGCAAGGTGCGCTGGGTGCTTGCCGTGCCGGAGGGCAGCGGCTTTGAAAAGGCCGAAGATCTCGAAGGCAAAATCATCGCCACTGAGCTGGTTGAAGTGAGCAAGCGGTATTTCGCCGCGAAGGGCGTGAATGTGAAGGTCGAATTCAGTTGGGGTGCAACCGAAGTGAAGCCGCCCACGCTTGCCGACGCCATTGTCGAGGTCACAGAGACCGGCAGTTCATTGAAGGCCAACCACCTCAAAATCATCGACACGGTGATGGAAAGCGAGACTCACCTCATCGCTGGCAAGGCCACGCTGGCCGACGCATGGAAGCGCACCAAGCTCGACCAGATTGCGCTCATGCTGCGCGGCGCCATCGACGCTCAATCGCAGGTCGGCCTGATGCTCAACGTCAAGCGCGATGACCTTGAAAGTGTCCTCGCAGTGCTGCCTGCGCTGAATTCGCCCACCATCTCACAGCTCAGCGACTCTGAGTGGGTCGCCGTCAACACAATCGTTGAAGAACGCGTGGCACGCGACGTGATCCCGCGATTGAAAGCAGCCAAGGCAACGGGCATTGTCGAGTATCCACTGAACAAAGTTGTGCTTTAGGACCAGAGACAGAAGATGAGAATCATCCGGACCAAAGGACGGGGCGCGCAGCAAACAGAGCAGACCCTCGCTGCGCTTGAACGCCGCGGAGGCGCTGCGCTCGATGCAGTGCTTCCCGCCGTGAAGCGCATCGTGGCCGATGTCCGCAAAAGAGGCGATCGAGCGCTTCAGCGTTATGCAGCGCGGTTTGACGGACTCAAGGAGGGAGCAAGCCTGCGCATCACGCAAGAAGAGATGGCATCAGCACGGGATACGCTCAACCCCGCACTGCGCGATGCCTTATCCACCGCAGCGGATCAAATTCGCGCCTTTGCCATCAACCAGCTTCCGGCCTCGTGGAGCGATTCACCCATCGCCGGACTCACCACCGGGCAGCTGGTCCGCCCGCTCGCCGCGGTGGGTTGTTACGTCCCCAGCGGCCGTCATCCGCTGCCATCCACGCTGCTCATGACCGCCATTCCCGCGCAGGTTGCGGGCGTATCGCGAATCGTCATCGTATCGCCCGAGCCCGCGCCAGAGACGCTTGCAGCAGCGCATCTGCTCGGCATCACAGAGTTCTATCGGCTTGGTGGCGCGCATGCCATAGCCGCCCTCGCTTACGGAACCGCGACCATCCCACGCGTAGACAAAATCGCCGGTCCCGGAAATCTCTACGTCACTGCCGCCAAGCGCCTGGTTGCGTTCGACTGTGCTATCGACATGCTTGCCGGCCCGACGGAAATATTGATTACAAGCGAGCAAGGCCGCGCAGCCGACATCGCCTCCGACCTTGTGGCGCAAGCCGAGCATGACCCCGAAGCGCTGGCCATCTTCATCACCACGCGCGCCGACCTTGCAAGGGAAGTTGTTGCGGAAGCAAAGCAGCGCAGCCGCAACAATCCGGTTGCACGAGAAGCACTCATGCGCAATGGCCTCGCCATCGTCGCATCCACAACGGAGGAAGCACACGCCATCACCAATCGCCTCGCACCGGAGCACCTCACCGTGGATGCGCCCGGCGATCTCGACTGGGTGCAGAATGCGGGTTCGGTATTCATCGGCCGCTGGTCTGCGCAACCGATGGGAGATTACATCTCCGGTCCCAATCACACGCTGCCCACCGGCGGAATGGCGCGCGTGCGCGGCGGTCTCAGCGTCAACGACTTCGTCAAGCTCATTACCGTGCAGCAATATTCCACGCAGGCCCTGAAGACGCTCGGGCCCAAAGCCGCTTTGCTCGCTGAAGCCGAAGGCCTCTCCGGCCACGCGGAAGCGATTCGTGAACGCTTCAAAAAAGGGAGGCTGCAATGACGGAAGCCGCCATCAAACCCGCCGCGACCACAGTTCCGGCGCCGCGCCTGCGCGTGCAGGCCATGAAGGAGTATCACCCTCCCCTCGGCAGCCGCGACCTGCTGCGTCTCGACTTCAACGAGAATACGCTGGCCTGCTCGCCACGCGTGCGCGAAGTACTGGGCAACATCTCCGCTGGCGCTCTTACGCGCTACCCCGAGCGCGAGCCCGTCGAAGCCGTCGCCGCCGCGCACATTGGGCTTTCGCATGAACAGGTAGCTCTCACCAATGGAGTGGACGAAGCCATTCACGTTCTCTTTGAAGCGTTTCTCGAAGCAGGCGACGAATTGCTCCTGCCGGTGCCCACGTACACCATGTATGAGGTCTATGCCTCTGCCACCGACGCGCGCGTAGTCGCGGTGCAGGCTGCGGACGACCTCCAATTCCCATTCGACCGCCTACTCGCAGCGATCACGCCCAAGACAAAAATCATCGCCATCGCCAACCCCAACAGCCCTTCCGGCTCCATTGCGACGCGCGCGCAGCTTCTTCAGCTCGCTCAACACGCGCCCCAAGCTGTGCTGCTGGTCGATGAAGCGTACTTTCATTTCCACGGCGAGACTGTGATCGATCAGGTTGACGTGCTCCCCAATCTTGTTGTGGCGCGCACGTTTTCAAAGGCATACGGACTCGCCGGGTTGCGTCTTGGTTTGCTCGCCGGCCCCGCAGTGCTGATGCGCTGGATTCGCCGCGTGCTTTCCCCTTACAGCGTCAACTCGGTGGCCCTTGCGTGCTTGCCACTCGCGTTAGACGACGCTGCTTACATTGAATGGTATGTAAGCGAAGTGCTTAATGCGCGCACAGATTTCGAGTCTTCTCTGGATGCCGTTCGGCTCCGCCGCTGGCCCAGCCGCGCCAACTTCATCCTTGTCGATATCGGCCCGCAGCACGCGCAGTTTGTTCAACTCATGCGCTCTTCCGGAGTGCTGGTCCGCGATCGATCCAACGATCCCGGCTGCGACGGCCGCGTTCGTATCACGATTGGAATCCGCGAGCAAATGCGGCAAGCCTTCGTCGCCCTTAATGAGGCCGTGACCACCTTGAAGATCGGAGTGGATGCGAGATGACAGCAAGGAAGAAAGCGATCCCGACAACGACAGCCGGCGCCCGCAAAGCGATCGTCGAACGCAATACCGCGGAAACGCGCATTGCGATTTATCTCACCATCGAAGGCAGCGGCCAGTACAAAGTGTCAACTGGCATTCGCTTTTTCGACCACATGCTGGAACTCTTCACGCGCCACGGTGCATTCGATCTGGAACTCACATGCGACGGCGATCTCGATGTCGATCAGCACCACACGGTCGAAGATGTTGGCATCTCGCTCGGCGAAGCTTTCGATCGCGCCCTCGGCGACAAGCGCGGCATTCTCCGCGCTGGATACTTTCTGATGCCCATGGACGAGACCCTCGCGATTGCGGCTATAGACCTCAGCGGCCGCGCCGCCCTCGCCGTCGATACAAAGGTTCGCACACGGCTTGTGGGCGATCTGCAAACCGAATTGGTCACAGACTTCTTCGAAGGATTCGCACGCGGCGCACGAGCCAACGTTCACGTCAAGACTATGTACGGGCGCTCGAATCATCACAAGATCGAGGCCATCTTCAAGGCGTTTGCTCGCGCGCTGCGTGTGGCCTGCTCACGCGACAAGCAACTCGGTGAAATGCTGCCAAGCACAAAGGGACTGTTGTGATCCGTGTAACCGTCATCGACTACAAAGCGGGGAATTTGACTTCGGTTCTCAAGGCGCTGCGCCATCTAGGCGCAGAGGTCGAAGTCACCGATGGCGATCTCGCACTCTTAGAAAATGCGGAACGAATCGTATTGCCCGGCGTCGGCCATTTTCAAGCAACAGAGCGCCTGGACGCGACCGGCCTCACGCAAGCCATTCGCGCGGCCATCGCGCGTGGCGTTCCGTTCCTCGGCATCTGCGTCGGCATGCAATGGCTCTACGCGGCCTCAAGCGAGGCGCAGCAACAGCCCGGGCTAAGGCACTTCGCCGAGACCTGCACACGCTTCCCTGAGAGCCGCGAGAAGGTCCCCCACGTCGGTTGGAACTCGCTCGAAGTGCGCGCAGGTTCGCGCCTCCTCTCGGGCGTCGAGCGAGGCGAGTTTGTTTATTTCACCCATTCCTACAAGGCGCCAGTCACCGCCGACACGGCTGCCATCACGCACTACATCGAGCCATTCGCCGCGGCAGTGGAGCACGGCAACGTGATGGGCGTCCAGTTTCACCCGGAGAAGTCCGGCGCAACCGGCCTCAAAATCCTTCGCAATTTTCTATCCTGGGAAGACAAAGGAGCCACATGATCACCAAGCGCATCATCGCTTGCCTCGATGTGCATGGCGGAAGGGTCATGAAGGGTGTTCAATTCGTCGACCTCGTCGATGCCGGCGACCCGGCCGCTCTGGCCGCGCGTCACGCCCTCGAAGGCGCCGACGAAATCGTATTGCTCGACATTACCGCAACCCATGAGGGACGGCAGACTCTACTCGATACCGTGCGCCGCACTGCCCGCGAACTCTTCGTTCCATTCGCTGTGGGCGGCGGAATTCGCTCCGCGGAAGACGCGGCGCAGGTCTTCGAGGCCGGTGCGGACAAGGTCAGCATAAACTCCGCTGCTCTCGCCAACCCATTGCTCATTGATGCAATCGGCCGCAGCTTTGGCGCACAAGCCGTTGTTGTCGCCATCGATGCGCGCCGCGATCCGCAGGCCGCCGATCCGGTTCGTGACGCGCAGGTCTTTGTGCAGGGCGGACGCAAGCCCGCAGGCCGCCGCGTCGTCGAGTGGGCGCACGAAGCGGAGGCGCGCGGGGCGGGCGAAATCCTGCTCACATCAATGGATTCAGACGGCACGCGTGCCGGTTTCGATTGCGAGCTTACCGCCGCAGTGAGCGAAGCCGTCAGTATTCCCGTCATCGCTTCTGGCGGCGCGGGAACCGTGGATCACTTCGTCGATGTTTTTGGGCACGGAAGAGCCGATGCCGCGCTCGCTGCCAGCATCTTTCATTTCGGCATATCAAGCGCGCGCGCGCTCAAAGAAAAGCTGGCGCTCGCCGGCGTCTCCGTGAGGCTTCCATGCTGATTCCTTCCATCGATCTGCTGGGCGGTCGCATCGTCCAACTGGTACAGGGAGAAAAGCTCCGCCTCGCCTTTGACGATTTCGAATACTGGATTGACAAATTCGCGCGCTTCCCGCTGGTCCAATTGATCGACCTCGATGCAGCCATGCGCCAGGGCGACAATTCAGAACTTGTCGCTCAGATCGCGAAGCGGCTCCCAGTCCAGGCCGGCGGCGGCATTCACACCGTCGAACGCGCCCGCCAGGTGCTAGACGCAGGCGCCAAACGCGTCATCATTGGCTCCGCTCTATTCTCTGAAACCGGCACGGTCAACACCGCCTTCGCTACCCAGCTTGCCGCCTCCATCGGCGCCGGGCGCATTGTCGCAGGCATCGACACCAAGAACGGCCGCATCGCTGTAAAGGGCTGGAAGGCGCAGGTCGCGCTGACGCCGGATGAAGCGATTCCCCAGCTTGAATCCCATGCCGGCGCATTTCTCTATACCCATGTCGATGGCGAGGGCCTGATGCAGGGCTTTCCCATTGAAACAGCCGAGCGTTTGCGCAAACTCACTCGACGGCAACTCATAGTCGCCGGCGGCATTCGCAGCCAGCAGGAAGTGGATGCACTTGACGCGCTGGGCGCCGACGCAGTGGTGGGCATGGCGGTTTATACCGAATTGCTCGCAGTGTAATATGCCGTCGCAAATCGATCTGCTCAATCGGCGTGGATCAAGGCAGCCCAGCGAGAATCGGATATGCTGGAAGCAGAGACTTCCCCACCCTGTTACGAAAGGATACTTGGTAAATGGCGACGAAGCAGAGCGGGATAAGGCTGGCAAAGCGGCTGGACGAAGTTGGATTTTCTGACATTGTGCAGATTCGCAACAAGGTGATGGAGTTGCGCGCGGAAGGAGTGGACGTGCACTCGCTGCATGGCGGCGAACCTTTCTTTGAGACTCCGCCGGACATCAAATATGCGGCCATCCAGGCGCTGGTTGAAAACCAGACCCACTACGCGCCGTCGTCCGGCGTGTTGCCTCTGCGCAAGGGATTGGTTGAGAAGCTCGCGAGCAAGAACGGAATCCACGTAACCACAGACGAAGTGATTGCCACTGTGGGCGGTTCGCAGGGATTGTACGGGGCCTTTCAATCCGTTCTTGATCCTGGGGATGATGCGCTGGTCTTCTCGCCCTATTGGACCCCGATCGCGGACCTGATCACTGGAGCGCAGGCGAGGCCCTTGCGGGTGCCTTCGAGCACCGCACGGCGCAACGGCATTCGCAATACGCTCGCGCAGTTTTCAACGCCAAAGACGCGGGCCATTTATTACAACACGCCGCAGAATCCAAGCGGCCTGGTTTTCACGCGCGCTGAGGCGGAAGAAGTCGCGGCTTTCGCTATCGAGCGTGATCTGATTGTCATTGCCGACGAGGCGTATGAGGATCTTGTCTATGACGGCGAGCATGTGTCCATCGCCTCGCTTCCGGGCATGGCAGAGAGGACCATTACCTGTTTCACATTCTCCAAAACATACGCCATGACCGGCTGGCGCGCGGGATACGCGGTGGCCAAAGAGCCTTTCATGACCGCGCTGCGCAAGATCGTCCTCTACTCGACCAACGGGGTGGCCACTCCAGTGCAGTACGCCATGATTCATGCGCTCAAAACCCCCGAGGCCGAGATCGCCAGGATCCGCGAGGAGTACCGCAAGCGCCGCGATCTACTGGTCACCGGCCTCAACGATGTGGGCCTGGAGTGCGAATCGCCGGCGGGTGCCTTTTACGCGTTTCCCAATGTGGAAAGAATCCACAAAAACAGCAGGACAGCCGCGCAGATTCTGCTCGAGAAAGCCCGCATCGCCACAATTCCAGGCTCCGTTTTCGGCGCGCAAGGCGAGGGTCATTTGCGCTTTGGCTATGCAATACCATTGAAAGAGATTGAAGATTGTGTCGAAGCGCTGCGCAAGTTCTTCGCATAGCCCGTTGCACTATTTCTGCGCCTCGCCCACTGCGCGGCTTGTCTCAACTCGCGAAGAGCGCAGCAGGCGCGCAATCTGCTTGAGATGCAGCTGCACAGCGTAGGCGCGCAGAATCTCGGCCTGCGAGAATTCAATGCCGGTGTGCCGCACCTGGTCCATGCGAGCCTCCAATTGTTCAATGTCCTCCTCCAAATTCATGTTTGCCGGCGCGACATCAAATCGCCATGCGTGAATGCAGGTGGCCACGTGCTGAAAGCCGCCGCGGATATCTACCGCAAGTTTGCCAAGTGCAGGCTCCAACTGCTGTGCAAACGCATCGTTGTGGCTGTCTTTGACTGAGAACTCCAACGCGACGAGCGCATCGAAAAGCGAGCGTCCGAACTGCGATAGCATGTTCAGGCCTTCGCGCCATCCCGGGCCGCCTGAGGGCTCATTGCGGGCGGCTTCCAGCAATTGATTGTTGCCCCGAAGCATAGCCAACGCATCGTCCCGCAAGGCCGCAAGGTTATCAGCGGGCGCACCGCGAAACCCTTGCAAGATGGCCTCAAACAGGGACCCAAGCACCAGGAACTCCTGGGCAAGTCCATCACGCAACCGCAGGCGCGCCCGGTCGGGAAGCACCATTGTGGTCACAGCGAGAGCCACAACAATACCCAGCACAACCTCGCTCACGCGGTCGAGCGCAAGGCTCCAGCGTGGTCCTGTCTTCTGCACCAGCATCACAATGGTGACAGTGACTCCAGCAAGCCGCGAACTGTTGCGCAACCCCAGTAGGCCACAGACAATCACCGCCGCCAGCACGGCAAGAATGTAGTTCCATGGAAGCGCGCCAAACAGCGAGAAGGAGAAGCCGAACGCTGCGCCGATCAGTGTGCCCAGCAACCGATCGCGCGATGCGTTCACCGTTGAACCGACGTCCGACTGAAGGACAATGATGGCGCTGATAGGGCCCCAATAGCTGTCGCGCCAGCCGAAGCGCTGTGCAAGCCACCAGCACAGGGTCGCCGCCAGCGCTGTCTTTGCGGCGTGAATCAGCAAGCGTTTCCGGTCCCAGGAAAGAATCCCTGGTTTCACCGTCTGCTCCACGCGCAGTTTGACCGCGAGCTGCTGCTGCGACCACGTCTTGTTTGCCTTCAGGTGCATGGGTTTAATCTGTCACCACAATCTTTGCTGCGGCCATTTACAATCGCTTTCCACCAAGGCTATCAGTTGGTCCCGCAGACTGGCCTCGCGGTAAGCTGCATTTCCGTTTAGCATCATGTTATGGCTTCAGCATCGATTGAACCTGGGAAGAAGGGGCTGCGGGTCGGATACCCTGCGACACTAGCCGCAGAGTTGCTCCGCGGCTTCCCTCCGGAATGCGCGCTTATCGCCGTGTCCGATTCGCCCGGACCCGAGATCGACATTGACGTGTGGATTCCTGACCCCTATCCAACGCGGGCAATGCGCACATGGCCCAGGCTGCGCGGCGTGCGCCTGGTGCTCTCACTGATGGCCGGCACAGAATGGATTCCACGCACAGTGGGTCCGCATGTCACCATCTGCAACGCTCGCGGCGCTCACAACATCTCCACCGCGGAATGGACCATCTCCTCCATTCTTGCCATGCTCAAGTACTTTCCGTTCTATCTGGATGTGCAACGCTCGGGCCAGTGGAAGCGCCGCTTCGAGGCCAGCGCACACTACGCTTCCGTCACCGGGGACACGCGACCACTTTATCCGCCGGTGATGCTGGAAGAGCTCACTGGCAAGACGGTTCTCCTGGTAGGATACGGCTCCATCGGCAGAGACATTGAGCGCATGCTCGCGCCGTTCAACGTTGACTTGCTGCGCGTGGCTCGAACCGCGCGCATCGATCCCGAGGTTTATGCGGTCAGCGAGTTAGACAATCTGCTAACGCGGGCTCAGGTGGTGATCCTCATTCTCCCTGCCACTGCGGAGTCGAACAAATTGATCGGCGCCGAACAACTTGCACTCATGCCGCAAGGTGCGCTGCTGGTGAACGCCGCACGCGGCCCGATTGTGGACACAGACGCGCTGGTGGCTGCGCTCAATGCGGGCCGTATTCGCGCCGCCCTCGACGTCACCGATCCCGAACCGTTGCCCGCGGGCCACCCTCTTTGGAACTGTCCCAACCTGCTGCTCACTCCGCACGTTGGCGGATCGAGTCCGCAGTTTGCGGTACGCGCTTTGCGCATTGCCGCGGAAGAACTGCGCCGCTATATCGCGGGCGAACCATTACACAATGTAGTTCAAGCCGCAATCTGATTGGCTTTCGGCGCGCGACTCCAATCAACCAAACCCATTACCGCAAGTATCACCAACAGCAGATAGAGCGCGGCTGTCGGCTTGAGATCCTTGTAGAGATACTCGCCGATGTACACCAAGTTCACCATAATCCACAACCACCAGTTGGCCGTGTGTTTGCGCGCCTGCCACCAGCTTGCTACCAGGCTATAGCTTGTCAATGCGGCATCCAGATGAGGCAACGCGGCCCCAATACGCACCATCAACCACCCCAGCAACACCGCGCCCACCGCGCCCGCGGCCAAGCCCGCCATCCAGCCGCGCACGCTGAGTGGGACAACGCGCATCTCGCCCTCTTGCCGCACGCCGCGCCACCAGTGCCACCATCCGTAGAGTGTGAACGCCACAAAGAATACCTGCAGCAGCGCATCGGAAAACAGCTTTGCGCGATAGAAGACGACCAGGTAAAGCACATCCGCAGCCAGTACCACCGGCCAGCAGATGAGCAGACGACGCGTAGTTAGCCAAATCCCGACCAGCGTTGTTATGAATCCGGCAATCTCCAGCCAGTTCGCCGCAAAGTAGCCTGCGATCGCTGTCCAGGTGGTCATAGTCGCATTCCTTGTTGATTTCGCGTCGCAGCCCAATGGCGCAACACATCCAGCAGCTTTTCCCCAGCTGCGCTACGAAACCATCGGGCGTGTCCAAGGAGCCAGCCGTCGTGAGCCATCTGCGCCTTCTCCTCGCAGTGGAGAACACCCAAAAAGTAGTCCGCCTCGGACAGCGCGAACTCCGCGTGGCAAAACGCCGTCATGGGCGCCAGAGCCGCGGCCTCAGCTTCGCTGAGTGGGCGAATCGATTCATAACCATCCAGTAATGCACGTAAATGGTCGATGTGCACGGGCACTAAATCGGGATGCACCGGGTGTTCGACGAGCACTAGCCACTCCACGATGTTGCGCTCAATGGCGTGTGCCAGGTCATGCACAGCATTGGTCCGGTCACAAAGGCCGAAATCGATGACCGCCGCAGCCTGCGCGCTATTTCCCGCTTCGCTCCAGAGAATATTCGATGCGTGCAGATCGTTGTGCGTCCAGAGTGGCGAGAGCGCAGGCCGTAGCGGACGCAACTCGGCGTGAAACGGCGAAAGGATCTCAAGCGCCAACTCGGCGTGCGCATGAACCGCGGCATTCTGATTCAATGCCGGCCGCGCCGCGAGATACTGCTTCAACTCCGCACCAGGATCATCCGCAGCGAGGATTGAAAAGCTCGCCACCAGCGGATGCGGTTTTCGCTTTGGCACATTAAATCCTTCCGCCGCGCAATGCAATTGCCCCAACGCCCGCCCGGCGGAGCGCGCGTGTGCAACGCTGCGAAACGGCGTCCACGAAAGCGCATCCCTGTAGATGTCAACGCCCGGCGCAGCTTCATGCATCTCATACGTCCATTCGCCGCTCTCGATTGCCGATTCCCCCGAGGCCGAAGTAAACACGCGCGGCACGGGTGCGCCATGCGCATGCAAATGATTCAGGAAGCGATGCTCTTCCATCAAGCCTTCTCGATCGCGCACGCTGCGATGATGCCGCTTGATGAACACCGGCGCATTCGCAGAAGCCACTACGCTGGCTGCTGAAAACGGTCGCGGACTTGCGCTCAGAATCTCGGACGGCTCACCGCACTCCGGAAACTGGCTCAGGAGAGAACGCGCCTCTTTCATCGTCAGCGGAGCCCAATCGGGCTCGACCAGCGTGCCGTCCATTCCGTGCGCCTTGACTGTTGTGCTCATCGCAGCAGCATCCATCCCCGAAGCAGTTCAATCACCAAATCCGCAGCATTAGAAAGTGTAATGGGCCGACAGCCGCACCGTCGTCGGCGCCCCCAGATGGATGAACGTGTCGCCGTAATTGGCTCCAGTGTCTTTCCAGTAGCGCTTGTCGGTGATGTTGTCCGCGTAGAACCGGAGGGTTACGCGTCCCCGCTCGCCGCCCGGCGTGTAACGCGCGCCCAGGTTAAACAGGTTGTAGCCGGGCACGCTCACCAGGTCATCGCGCGTCGCCTCTTTGCGGCCGGTGTAGCCCCAACCCGGCATCAGATGCAACCCGCGTGCATGCGACAGAGCAATATCCGCAAAGACCGCCGTGTGCAGGTGTGGCACGTTCAGAACCTGCTTGTTATCGAAGGCAGGCGTCCCGGTATCTTCAGAGATCGCTCGAATCGCCGACACCGATGCCGTCAGCCGCAACCAGTTCGCGGCTTTGCCTTCCGCGTTCAACTCTACGCCATCGTGGGTCTCGCGGCCCTCCTCTTCGAAGCACAAGTCGCCCGGGCCACTGAACTCGCTCGCCGTGCAAAAGCTATCGGGAGCCTGTATGACCTTGGGATAAAAGAACGGCGCTCGCATGCGATAGAACGCGGTGGTCAGCAGAATACGCTGGCCTGGTTCGTACTTGGCTCCCATCTCTGCCTGCCGCGTAATAAACGGCGCGAGAAACTGATTGGCATTATCCACCCACCAAGGGCCTTGCAGTCCAAGCGACAGCAGCACGCCATAATTACCATAGAGCGTGAGACTGCTTGCCGGGTTGTAGGTGATCGCGTATTGCGGCAGCCACATTGGTTTGTCCGTCAGGATTGGCGCGGTGCCCGGACTGGTGGCTGCAAGCGAATAGTTATGATCGCGCAAGGAATCGTATCGCCCACCGGCAAGCAGTTGAATGTGGCCCGGCAACTGAATCCTGTCCTGGATCACAGCGGCCGCCTGGTGGTTGTCTTCCCACAGCGCTCTAGGGCCTGCGGATTGAACTGGAGACTCCATCGGAAATGTCGCAATCGGCTGAAAGATGTTCTCCGAGCCCACATAGGTATACACCGCTCCATCCTGCACCGTGCCGGGCGCGTTGGCCGGTGGCGCACCCGGTTGTTGCACGCTGCGAAGAAACAATTCGCCGCCGCCGGTCAGGTACTGCACAACTGAGAAATGGCCAGCTCCGCTCTTGAAGTGCCCAGTGACCAAAGCCTCTGCCACTGCATCGATGCGCAGCTCACCAGGGTCGCGGTAGTCATAGATATCGTATCCCCCGTCGGGAGCGAAGAAGTAATCCGGCGCAGTGCCGCCATCGCCCTGGCACAGAGCCTCATACGAACACCCGTACGCATAGATCACATTGTCGTTGATCAGCGAATGGCTGTAACTCACCGCCGCAAGGGCGCGCCACGTCGGAGTTAGATCGTAATCCAGCCGCGAGTCGGCGTTGATAGTGTCGAATGTATTAGGCAACGCCCACGGCTGCTCGCCCAGCATCGTTGATGGATAGACCTGGCTGAGATCGGGAACCGTTGTTCCGCCAATCAGTTGATAGCCGCACACCGAACGCTCAACCTTGTGCTGGTATTCGAAGTCGCCGTTCAAAATCGCTTTCGGGCTTATCTTCCAATCGGCCGCACCCGCGGCCATGGTGCGCCAGCCGTTGGCGTCGTTGACATAGCTCTCGATCCTTTCGCCTGCGGCATTCATCCGCGCGCCTACCTGCTTGCGACTGCCGAACAGGTGTCCCAGATCGACCGCTCCATACGCTGTGCCGCGATGATCCGTGGCCAAGTCCAAAGCCTCAATCACGGTCGGCCGTTTGGTTACGTAGTCGATGAGGCCGCCCGCCGACGCCACGCCACTCTCCACACCCGCAATGCCTTTGAGAAACTCCACACGCTCCTTGTTTTCGAGCGGCACATCCTGCTCTCCGGCAATTGTCATTCCGTTGATCTCAAGCCCGGTGGCCAGATCGATGGGAAAGCCGCGAATTTCGTAGTCGCCGTAGTAGCCCACCGGGGCGTAGTCTTCCCCAATCGACGCATCGTTCTTCACCACGTCGGAAAGCAGGCGCGCGTTCTGATCGTTGAGCAGATCGCGCGTGATAACGGTGGCCGAAAGCGGCGTCTCCTTGAGCGTTGCGCCGTCGAGGGTCCCCACGGAAACTATCTCGGGCAGATAATCGTCCTTTGTTTCGCCATGCACGACAACCGTCGTGGTCACGCTCTGCAACTTCTGCGCGTTTGGCTTTGCTGAATCTGTCGCCTGGGCAGCGGGCGTTGTCGCCGGGATCTGAGCATGCGTGCAGAAAGAGACGCCTAGGCCGCAGGAGAGCAGGAGCGCTTTGATGCGAGTCCCGCGCCGCGACCCAGATGCGGTTCGAATGAATGATTGGGCTGGATTGCAAACCGAGCCGCTGTCCGCTTCGTCAAGCATGGTTTCCCCTTGTTTTCTACTGCCTGAAACAAGAGAACTCACGCTGAGATTCGAGGGAGAAGGGCGACTGCCCAAGAAACTTCCCACGCCGGTATTATCCGGATCGGGTTCTAGGGTATTTCTCAGCCCCACCACGTGGAGCACCCCTGTTTCAATAACCCGATTGAAACACTTCGCGCCCAGTTTGGCAAACCAATCCCGCGGCCGTGTGCCGCGCTTGCGTTCAGCGCGTTCAGGCGCCATGAGAATTGTCAGAAAAGCCACGCCCTCCACGGAGAGATATGCGTTCCCCCTGGCAGAGGCCGCAGGGATGAAAACCTTGATGTTGGCACTCAACAGATTTTTCGTTAAAAATAGCGTGCTCTGAACCCGCGCAAGCGCTACATTTGAAATGAAAACAATTCAAAAGCGAAGAAATAGCGTCTCTACCGCCAGTTTTTCCTGAAAGGTCTGCTCATGAGTGGTTCCTCTTCCCCAACTCCTGTTCGCCGCCTTGCGATTCTGCGACTGCTTCTGGCCTGTTGTCTGCTGCTTGCCGCCGCGCAGGCGCCGGCACAATCCACCTTTGGCGAAATCCTGGGCACGATTCACGATTCCAGCGGCGCCGTGGTGCAAGGCGTGCAGGTGACACTGGCCAACACCGGCACCAACGCCACGCGCAACGCTGTTACGGACGCAAATGGAAATTACGGCTTCAAGAACATCGACGTGGGGACTTACACGCTTACGTTGACGGCTCCGGGCTTTGAGACGGAATCGCTGCCCGCCATTGCGCTCACCGCGCGCGAAACCCGCCGCATGGACGCAACCCTCAAACCAGGCGCGGAATCGCAGACTGTGGTGGTTGAAGAGAATGCGGCTGCGGTCATCACCACGGATGTTTCCAGCCTTGCTGAAACCAAAGCCGGCGACGAGCTGGTGGAGCTGCCCGTGGCCATTTATTCGCGCTCTACCGGCTCCACCAGCCCCATTTCCACCCTTACCACCGAAGCCGGCGTGCAGACAGACGACAGCGGTGAACTGGCCGTGGACGGCACCACCGCCGCGCTGCTCTCGGTGACCATCGACGGTATTTCCTCGGTAGGCGTTGAGTACTCCGGCCCCGTGAACGAAATGTTTCCATCCTTTAATTCCATCGAGGAGATTCGCGTCTCGGAGTCGAACAATGGAGCGGAATTCGGTGGCGTGGCCGACATTACCACCGTCTCCAAGGCCGGAACCAATCACTTCCACGGCGGCTTGTTTGAGAACAATGAGAACACCATTTTCAATTCCAACAACACTTTCGCACTCTCCAAGCCGAAGATCATCATGAACGACTTCGGCGGAACCCTGGGCGGCCCAGTGAAGATTCCGCATGTGTTCAACGGCAGCGACAGCACGTTTTTCTTCCTCAGCTTCGAGGGGCTGCAACTGCCTCGCGAAACGCCGATCGTGCTGAGCGTACCGTCGATGGATATGCGGAGCGGGAATTTGACCACCTACCTTGCCGGGCAGGGTGTCGCAGCCATCTACGAGCCCGACGGCGTTACGCCGCTCAATCCTGCAAGCGTGCCGGTGAACCCGATCTCCGCGAACCTGCTGCAGGTTCTGATGCCCACGCCGAATTACGGCGCGGTGGGCTCGTACGCCAACAACTACCAGATCAATTTTCCGTCGCCGATTTCTTCGAACCAGGGCGATGTGCGCCTGGACCGCACCATTTCGTCGCGGCAAACGATCTTTGCGCGGTTCTCATACAAGAATCGCCAGGTCACTACCGCACCTTCGGCTGCCTGCACGTTTACGTACTGCGCCGAGGCAGGCAGCCCGCTGCAGGGCGCTTACAACACGCCGGAGATTGACGAAGGCATGACGTTCGCCCACAACTTCATCTTCACTCCCAAGCTTCTCAACGAATTTCGCGGCGGCTACAACGCGCAACATACGTCGGAGACGCAAAGCTACTCCACAACCGCCATTCTCAGCCAGACCGCGATCAGCGTTCCGCAGCCTGACCTCGAATGGTCGGAGGCTCCGCAGGTTCTGATCAACGGATTCATGTCCACGGGCGCGGGGAATCCCGGGGTCCAGCGCGGGCAGATTATTCAGGCGCTCGACAATGTGACCTGGTCGCATGGCAATCACGACTTTAAGTTCGGAGCAGACTTCAAGCGTCTCTCTGACCACGACGACAACGTGTTCGGCAACTATCGCTCCGGCTGGTATGTCTTCGACGGGTCGTCGGACGTAGGCGCGGCGATCGGCGATCCATACACGGCATTCCTGCTTGGCGATCCAGACTATACGGAGGTGAGTTCCACCAACGACCCTACAATGGACGGCCTGGGCTATTCCTACGCCTTCTTTGGGCAGGACGATTGGAAGATCACGCCGCGGCTCACGCTGAATCTGGGGCTGCGCTACGAATTGCATCCGCCCGTCGGTGAAGCGAACTACAATACCGCGACGTTCGCGCCGGATTACTCCGCAACGCCTGGAGGCCAGGCGGTCAGTGGGGCCGTCGTCGTCTCCAACGCGCAGGCCGAATCGTCTGCGTCGGCCGCGTTTGAGAGCGCCATTGCTCCAACGCCGATTCTAACCGCAGCGGAGGCCGGTATTCCGGAACGCCTGCGTTACACCGACAAGACCGATTGGGGTCCGCGACTGGGCTTTGCCTGGCAGCCTTATCGCGACGGCAAGACTGTGTTGCGCGGCGGATGGGGACGCTTCATTGAATCGCCGCTTGGATTTTCGCTGGTCTCCGGCTGGGCCGTTCACTCGAGCTATGTGGCGACTTACAACCAGGACTATGAGCCGAACAGCGTCACGCCGCTGCTCTCCTTCGCCAACCCATTCAACACGGCTGCGGGCAGTTCCTCAGGAACCGCGGGTTTTTACTACGCGTTTCCCATCCACTACCACGACCCCAACGTGCAGCAATGGAACCTGACTCTCGAACAGGACATCGGGCACAGCATCGGCGCTCGATTCTCTTACACCGCCAGCCACGGGCAGAACCTCGAAGCGATGGTGGACCTCAACCAGGTTGCGCCCAATCCATTCGGTTATTTCAACACCGACCCCGCTCCGCCTTCCACAGCGGCCTGCGTTACCGATGGTGGAGCGTTCGTCGACTATCACCGCCCCTCTCCGTGCTGGAGCGTCATCCCGAGCGTTACCAATCAAGCTGAAGGCAACTACAACAGCGGCGCTGTCGAGATTTCGCGCCGCAGCGGCAA
>JBEKFD010000017.1:0-34281 GCA_050013495.1 Occallatibacter sp.
CCGCTCGGCTTCTGGCTGAAGACCGACCCGTGGGACGACAAGGTGCACCAGCTGAACGCCAAGATCTACGCGTACATGAACCCGCGCGACAAGATGCCGTTCGAAGTGACGCCACTCTTCTTCAAGCTGCAGCGCTACGACGCGGTTGCGGCCGCGAATGCGGTCGGGGCCGCTGTGGCTCCGGCTTCGGCTTCGGCCCCCCCAGCGGCGCCACCTGCGCCGGCGCCCGACAACACCGCTCCTCCGGCAACACCACCGGCGAATGGCGACCCCAACGCAACGCCGCCCGCAGGTGCGCAACCGGCTCCTGCCCCAGATAATGCGGCTCCCGCGTCCCCGCCTCCGGCCACCGCGCCGAATCCGCAGTAGATGCGGGTTTTATCGCTTCCAGGGCTTCGTGGTACCCCACCCTAGCGACAAGAGCAGGAACGTCGCGAGGGTGGGGCGCCCAGTCCGTGTTGAACTGTTGTGCGAGAGACAGGCACCGAGTGACGGCAGCGAGGCACGGGCTATTATTCAGAGTGATTCGAGTGTGTCGATCTTATTCGTCACATCCTGTGCCAGGGATTCGAGGTCGGCATGGAATGCGCTGCGCTCGCGGACAGGCAGTTCGGCCTGCAGATCGGCAAACGGAGCGATCTGGCAGCCGGGGAACGCGGCGAAGCCTGCCGCGTCAGCCAGCCGGCAACTGATCTTGATCAATTCAGCCATGCTCCAGGCGCTTTCCATCGAGCGTGGCGCGTGATGATCGAAGACGATGGCGTCGAATTCGGAAGGCAGCCTCCAATCGGTCACCAGGTGGCGTCCGGCCTGGCAATGGTCGCAACCGAAAAGCCCTGCTTCCAACGGCAGGATACTGGCGCCAGAGCCCTGATGCTTCTTGAGGAGCGCGGCATATTCCGTTGGGCGAAGGACAGCCAGGGCGAGGCGGCCGATGTCGTGGAGAATGCCGGAAGTGTATGCCGTGTCCTTGTCCATGAATCCGGCCCCGGCGAGCTGCCGCGCGATCAGTGCGCAGGCCAGGTTGTGACGCCAGACATTGCGGATGAGCGGATGGTTGAGCGACTTGCCAAGATAGGAACGGACCCCAACGGTGAGGCACATGCCCTGCAGGTGATTTCTGCCCAGAACGGCAATGGCCTGAAGGATGGTTCGGGCGGGAAATCGCGGAGCGTAGACGAGTGAGTTGGCAATGGTGAGGACTTCGCTGGCGAATGCCGCGTCAGAAGAGATGAGCTCGCTCAATTGATGCAACTGCACATTCTCATTGTTGGTGAGCTGCAGCACGCGAATGGCGATCATGGGAAACGGAGGCAGGCGCAGATGTGCCCAGGGTTGTTGGGTAGCCTCGATTAGTTGCGTTTCGCTGCTCAAGCGGAATCTCTCCATGGAAGGCGGGTGGTGTTCAGGCGGTAGCTGAATTCTGCCCGCAACGGAGATTGTCCGCCGATTGAGTGGGTTTCACTACTTAAAAATCCCTCATGATAGGCGGGTTAGCGATGTTTGCGCAGGAATGGGAAGCGATGGCGGAAAAGAGGTTCATTTTGCAGCGCACCGCCGCGATAGGATGAGGCTGGGGAGAACGATGGGTCGAATTCTGGATGGAACGGCGATTGCCGTGGCAATCAAGGAAGAAGTGGCGGCGGAAGTCCGCATGCTCGCGATGCAAGGCGTGCGGCCAGGGCTGGCGGCCGTATTGGTGGGGCACGTTTCCGCTTCAGAGATTTATGTTCGCAGCAAGGTGCAGACGTGCGCCGAGCTGGGCTTGTACAGCGAACTGATTACTCCGGACGAGACGGTGACCACGGAAGAAATGATGGATCTGGTCACAAGCCTGAACAGCCGGGACGAGATTGACGGGATCCTGATTCAGTTGCCGCTGCCGAGCCAGGTCGACACCAAGGCGCTGCTTGACGCTGTGGACCCGGCAAAGGATGTTGACGGATTTCATCCCGTGAATGCCGGGCTCTTGCAGGCGGGAAGGCCGGCACTTGCGCCTTGCACGCCGGCCGGGATCATCGAGATTCTTCAGCGCAGCGGCATTCCTATCTCCGGTCAGCACGCGGTGGTCGTGGGCCGCAGCGATATTGTGGGCAAGCCGGCAGCGCTGCTGTTGTTGCATCGGAACGCCACTGTCACCATCTGTCACTCAAAGACCCGCGACCTTGGCGCTATCACCCGCCAGGCAGACATTCTGGTGGCCGCAATCGGCCGCCCCGGATTGATCACTCCGGAAATGGTCACTCCCGGCGCGACGATCATTGACGTGGGCATGAACCGCATCACCAAGCGCGCCGAGTTCGACCGCTTCTTTGCCGGCGACGCCAAACGCGAGGCCGCCTTCGCCAAGCGGGGTTCGGTGGTGATGGGCGACGTGCATCCAAGGGCGTTCGAAGTAGCCGGGGCGTATACGCCGGTGCCGGGAGGCGTGGGACCGCTGACCATTGCCATGCTAATGTCCAACACAGTGCGGGCGGCAAAAATGAGACGGGGACTCTAACCGATGCTGCGCGTTGGACTTACCGGCAGCCTTGGCAGCGGCAAGAGTACCGTGGCCGGATTGCTGCGCGAGCTGGGAGCCAACGTGATTGAGGCCGATGGGCTGGGGCGGGCCCTGATGGAGCCGGGACAGGCTGTTTATGCCGAGATTGTGCGGGCGTTTGGGCCTGAGGTCGTGGGCGCGGATGGGCAGCTGAACCGCGCCCTGTTAGCCGAACTCGCTTTCCGGGGTTCCCGTCTGCAAGACCTGAACGCAATTGTGCATCCGGCAACGATTGCGGCGCAGCGGGCCTGGATGCAGAAAGTCTTTCAGCGCGACCCGGCCGCAATTGCGGTAGTGGAGTCGGCGCTGATCTTCGAAGTGGAGCGGGATGCGCGAGCGCGCGGCGAAACCAAGAGCGTGTTGGCCAACTGGCGGCGGCGATTCGACCGCGTCGTGGTGGTCACTGCGCCGGATGCAATGAAGATCGCCCGCCATGCCGCTCGTTCAAGTGCTGACGGACTTGGCTACGAGGCTGCCGAAGCGGACGCGCGCGCCCGCCTGGCGCACCAGATTCCGGACCCGCAAAAGGCGGCTCGGGCCGATTATGTGCTCGAAAACTCGCGCGATCTGGCCGCTTTGCAGATCCAGGTGGAGGAGCTGTGGCAGCGCCTGAAGGCGGAGAACAACAAAATTGTCGAGCCGGAGTTTTAGAATAGGGGTGGGAATGGAAGCGCTGGCGGCGGGTTGCCTTACCCCTGGAGCCGTGAGGGGAACCGTGCGGCCTGTGCGCCGTATCTGTAACAGGAAGGTTTTCAGGTTAGACAAACCATGAGATTGCGCAGTCTTTTTCTGATTGTTCTGCTGGTGGGCGGATTCTGGTTTCTCACCACGCATTGGCCCAGCCATCTGGCGCCGATGTCTGCGGGCCATGTTGCGGTGTTGGATGGGCACGGCGTTGGCTCTCCGCTGGAGCTTACCGAGGCTGAAGCTGCGCCGGCTTACGACGCCGAGGAGCAAAACAACATTGCTGTTTACAAACGGGTGCTGCCTTCGGTGGTCAACATCACCTCTACCACGCTGGTCTTCGACTTCTTCAACGGGCCTGTGCCGCAGCGCGGGCAGGGTTCGGGATTTGTGCTCGACAAGGCGGGCCATGTGCTCACCAACTTCCATGTGGTGGAGAACGCCAACCGCGGCATTGAGGTGCTGCTGAGCAACAAGCATCGCTACGCGGCCAAGGTGGTGGGCACAGATAAAGCGCACGACCTGGCGCTGCTGCAGATCGATGCTCCCGGCCTGGAGCCGGTGACATTGGCCGATTCCACGCAATTGGCCGTTGGGCAGAAGGTGTATGCCATCGGCAATCCCTTCGGGTTGAACGGAACCATGACCAGGGGCATCATCAGCTCCATTCGATCCATTCGCGGATCGGAAGGCGCGCCGATCGAGGATGCCATCCAGACCGATGCTGCCATCAACCCCGGCAACTCCGGCGGTCCGCTGCTGAACTCGCGCGGCGAGGTGATCGGGATCAACACCATGATTGCGTCGAACGGAGCGGAACAAAGCTCGGGGATCGGATTTGCCATTCCCATCAACACGGCCAAGGCGGTCTTGGCTGACCTCACGCGCTATGGACGGGTCAAGCGGCCGTCGCTGGGGATTATCTCCTACGGCATCGGCCCCGACCTGGCTTCGCAGATGGGCCTCGCGGTTGACTCCGGCGTGCTGATTCAGAAGGTGGTTCCGGGTGGCGCTGCGGAGCGGGCCGGGATGCACGGCGGAAACCAGCAGGCATACGTGGGCAATATGCCCATCATGCTGGGCGGCGACCTGATTGTGGCCGTGGACGGCCAGGAAGTGAACGATCCGCAGGACATCAATGCCCTGATGGACAAGCACCAAGCCGGCGACACGATCAGCGTAACGTTCTATCGCGGACGCCGCGAAATGACGCTGAAGCTGATTCTCGGCGAAGCGCGCGATCAGAGTACGTAGGCCGCAGCCGCAATCCGAGGTCCATGGCGTCGATGGGGCAAACTCCACAGTTCCACAAGCGATCACCACATTCTCCGCTTTGATGCCGGCCAGTGAAACTTCTTGATTCCGCGTGAGTTGTCTGCGAATTGTTGGGTTCGCGACGTGATTTGACGTTGACGTTTTTATTTCGCGGTACCGGGTTGAAGAGGTCCATGACGGCCTGATTTCAGGCACACGTCGAGTTTCTTGCTGGGGCGGTGGGTTCGTCCGAGTTCTGTATTCGCTGTCCATCTATTGATAAGTGTGCGCCAAATGGATGTAATTCTCTGCAATTCCTGAGAGAGAATTCGCGGGGCGGCAGGTGATTGATTCTTTTGGGATAGGGGTCTTCTGGGATGGTGAAGGTCGGGGTTGGGCTATTGACAAGTCATTTGGCGTGAGGGGCGGGAACAGGTATCATGTCCCCGATTTCACCGATTTCATCCAGACAAGACGCTGCTGCTCTCGCCCGCCTCAATCCGCTTCACTGCCGCCCGCTTGAATTCCCCACTGAAACTACGCTTCTCAACTTGGGACATCGCTCCTCTTTCGATTCGCCTGTCCCCCCAATTATCGTGTCTCACTTGAGGGGTTCACTCCACCCTATTTCCCCCATCGCCGTCGCCACTCGGCAGATGTATTGGGGGTTGATGAAAAAGTATACCGTTCAGCAACGGCTCAACTAGACCACAACGAAGCCACGGTAAGGCGGTGGCTCTCGGTTTAAAATGCAGTGAGAACAGGTTTACAACCAAATGCACGGGTCCTGGATCGCATACGCTCCCCGCGTCGTGGCAGCCTTTCTCGGCATACTTGTGCTTTGCTTCTCTTCATTGACTTACGAAGACGAAGAGGGTCGCATCCAGAATAAGCTTGAAGACTTGTGGATCATGCTTGATGAAAAGCGAACGGCGTCACTCTCCTGGACTGGAACATTCATCAAGGCAGTTGTAACTTTGGCTGGCAAAGCCGTTGACAGAGTGTTTGGCAGACGCTTGTTTTCGCCCCGTTCTGTTGCGGTCTCAGCTGTCCTGTCCGTAGCTTCAATCGGTTTCACTGCTTCGATCCTCACACTATTATCTTTTCGGCCCTTGGCAAAGCTCTACAATCCTACAAATTCTCTTCACAGCTTCATTTTCTTCCTTCGCGTCGGTGCGTTTGGGTTGGTTCCGGCATTGTCCGAGAGCCCGTCCTTACCCTGGAAGCCGTGGTTCCCAAAGATAATGCGAACCATTTGGTGGATCTCCATCATCTCGGCCATATTTGGGATAACCGACTTTCTTGTCTTTGTCTACCTCCACAGTCCTGAGGGCCATAAGTGGGGTCCATTATTCGCAAGCTCGTTGTTTCTAATATTCGCGCTCAGCATCTTTTGCGATGTCTCTTACATCGCATTTTTGCGATGGATGCTTCGCCGCATTTCAAAATCAGAACGCGCAGGCGAACTCCTACTGGCAATTGCGCTCCTATTTCTTGCGCTCGTGACGATTGTGGTCGTTCCAGTCTATCTCGGCTTCAGACTCGCCCCCTTTGCTGGGCCAATAGCATTCGCTATAGGATTTTCGTTTGCGGTGAACTCGCTCGATGTTCTGGCAATCCTGGCCGTTCTGGCTCTTGCAACTTTTCTGTTATTGCACCGCCTTATGTGGCCAATTCTCCAGAGGCCGCTCTACGCCGTTCAACGGGTGGCCATTACCGGGCGCAAAGGGTGGTTGTGGAGTGTTGGCGTCTTATTCGTGACGTACGGTCTCATGGGCATCCCCGAATGGCTGAAGGCCCTACTTTCGAGACTCGGCCTATAAATGCTTGGACGAACACGGAAAGGAGAGTCTACAGACGCGATTGCAAGTTGACCTCGGACATGTTGGCGATCCTTCTGTTACTGACGTACCGGCGGCTCGTCTGAGATTGACGGGCGATTCGAGGGCAGTGATTCACCTGCACCATTTTCTTGCGCAGCTTGCGCATGTTTCAGTTTGGCACGCATCAATTCTGCCGTCGCGGATTTGAGTTTCCTTGTGAGGAGGGTTAAGAACAACTTTAAGTACACCCTGAACAGCCACCAAAATAGCTTCTCGACGATGATATTTACTAAGGTCTTGCGAGCAGACCTGCTGATTCTCGCGCTGGCCCAACACAGACCCAACGCCCTGAGGCATTTCACAAACTCTCCAGGATAGTCGAGCAAATCGGCTGCCCACTCTTCCCTGTACCTCTCTCGCATTACCTCCGGCAATCTTGAGACTGCAAACTTCAATAAGTTCTGGCTCAGAAAAGGCAGTAAGGCTTTCACCTGATCCGAGGCGAACGTGACGACAATTCCCACGATGATTGTTGTCAGGATCGCCATAACAACCCTCTATTTCCTCTTAGAAAGACGCATGCGTACTACACTAAAAACCGCATTGGCAGCCTGCCTCGCTTGCGTGTCATTCGGGTTATCCCACGCTCGCTTGAGGACCTCTCTTTCAGCGACCGTGCATTCCCCTGCTAGCCTCTGTCCTGCGGATTCCAGAAGCGTCCTGGGCACGTTGGCCGTCTGGATTTGGGCTACGCTTGGGCTTATGTGGGCGTTTTGAACTCGCTCGACTGGAGTGGATTCCATTTGCAATGCCGCCCAGCACATCCCCAGAGCGCGGCAAAATCTGGTGAGTTCACTTGGATAGCTGAGCAAATCCGCCGCCCATTCCTCACGACAACGCTCACGCTGATCTGAAGGCAACCGCTCAACAGCAAAACTTAGCAATCGTTGACTGAAAAAAGGGAACCAAACCTTTGCTTCATCCGCAGCGATCTTTCCAACAATTCCGACGATTATCGTTGTCAGGATTGCCATATGAGCCTCCCGTTACTTGGAACGAGATCGACGAACGCTATTTTGCTTTCACTCATCCCCAACGAAGTCAGCCTGTATAGCCTTTTGCGCGGCCTCCCAATCTCAGACGGGTTGACCTCCTCCCACTCACTGGTGAGCCATCCTGCCTTCTCTAATCGGAACAGGATCGGGTAGAGGGTGCCCGAGGGGATTCCCGCAGCCTTCGAGATGTCTGCACCCGCGATACCAGCCAGGGGAGCAGTCATCACTTGGCCGATGACTTTGAGGGTGGGACCTGTCATTCTTGGTGAATTGCTGCCCATACTCTGAAACTCTACATAGGGTAAGCGCAAAAGTCAAATTGTCCCACATGCAACACCCGCAGAGGCACCGCAGTCGTCAGGCTGGAAGATGGCGGGTGGCCCCGGTCCCCGTGACTTTTTCTAACCCAGATGAGGGTGCCACCGGTCCCTCGCATTTGGGGACCGGTGTTGACGACCATCACGGTCTAGCGGCAAAGAACGAGATACCGAATCAGGCAACGACAACTTCGGGGCTGGGTACTACGGCAGGGGGCCCGTCCATCGGGATATCGGAACTGTGCCCCGTGGCCTCCCCTGTCCCCGAAAGCGAGGGACAGGGGGCACCCTCGCACCTCGACTTGATCGAGCCCTTAGGGTCGGGGCCATCTGCCCAGTTGCCAAATTTCCCTGTTGACATTCTGCCTATGCTGGCGCAATGTATAGGCAGAAAGGCAACAGGAGAGCGCAATGGGCGACAAATCCGACGTGCTGCAAGGCACACTGGACCTGATGGTCCTCAAAACCCTTGAATCCATGGGGCCGCTGCATGGCTACGGCATTGCACGGCGCATTGAGCAGGTGAGCGGCGACGCCCTGGTGCTGAACCAGGGCACCATCTACCCTGCGCTTCTGCGCCTGGAACAGCGCGGATGGATCAAGTCCGCGTGGGGCACGTCGGAGTCCAATCGCCGCGCCAAGTTCTATACGCTCAGCCCCATTGGCCGCAGGCAGATTGAAGAAGAAACGGAAAACTGGGAGCGCATTGCCGCTACCATGTCGCGTTTTTTAGCCCCTCTTTGACCAGGAGCCCGCCATGGATTGGATTCGCACTTTCCTTAGCCGCTTTGCCGCATTTTTCGGCAAACAGAGGCTCGACGCCGATCTCGACGAAGAGTTGCGCGCGCACATCGAGCTTGCCGTCGAGGAGAACCTCAGCCACGGCATGTCGCCGCAACAAGCCCGCATAACGGCGCTGCGCCAGTTCGGCGGCGTCACGCAGACCAGAGAGCGCTACCGCGTGCAGCGTGGACTGCCGTCGGTTGAAACGCTTCTTCGCGAGCTGCGGTATGCCGTGCGCCGGCTGCGCAAGTCGCCGGGGTTCACGCTGACGGCCATCCTTACGCTGGCGCTGGGCATTGGCGCGGTCACATCCGTGTTCAGCGTGATCAATGCGGTGTTGCTGCAGCCGTTCGCTTTTCGCAATCCGCAGAGCCTGGTGGTTTTCCGCGAGGCGGTGGACGACGAGACGCAAGGCAAGCGGTCCGCAATTCCCGACAACTACCGGCATTTCATGCGCCTGAAGAAGGAGTCGCGGACCCTGGAAGACGCGGCGATATTTGCGCAACGCGGAATGAGCGTCTCAGCGAACGGCGATCACCCTCGCATCGCCGGAGCGGTCATCGCTTCGCCCAACATCTTCCGGCTGCTTGGCGTTCAGCCCATGCTGGGCCGCGACTTTGTGGAAGACGATGCCCGGCCAGGGCCGGAAAGCGCAGTGATCCTGAGCTACGAGGGCTGGCAGTCGTTCTTTGCGCGCGATCCGGCGGTGATTGGCAAGACGCTGCGCATCGAAGGGCATCCCGTTACCGTCGTCGGCGTGCTTCCGCCGGGCATGCGCTTTCCGCGGATCGCACTTGCGCCGGCGATCGCCTTTCAGGAAACCGGGGACGCCGTTCTGCTGTTTGAACCGCTTGCGCCCAGCGAGCGCGACCTGACCGCGGACATGGGCAACTTCAACTACAAGGCGATGGCGCGGCTCAAGCCCGGAGTGACCGTGCCCCAAGCGAACGCAGAATTGGAGGCCATGCAGAAGGCATACACGCTTTCGGCGCACCTGCCGCTTCATTTCGGAATCGCGCTCACGCCGCTCGCAAAAGACGTGGCATCCGGCGTCAGCGGCGCGCTGTGGATGCTGTTTGCCGCGGTGGGCGCGGTGCTGCTGATTGGGTGTGTTAACCTGGCGAATTTGCAAATGGCGCGCGCGGTGAATGCGGAACGGGAGACGGCGGTACGCGCGGCGCTGGGCGCAAGCCGTGGCCAACTGGTGCGGTCGCGCCTGGCGGAGAGCCTGGTGTTGGCCATGGCAGGCGGCGCTGCGGGATTGGCGCTGGCATTCGGCGGCGTACGGCTGTTGATCGCACTGGCGCCGGCCAATATTCCTCGACTCGACGAAGTGCGCGTAAGCCTGCCTGTGCTTGTGTTCAGCGGCGGGTTGTCAATTGCATCGGCCATCCTGTTCGGCATTCTGCCCGCGCTGCGCTCGCTGCGCGTGGCTCCGCAAGCCGCGCTGCAGGCAAATACACTGCGCGCGGCCAACACGCGGGAGGGTATCCGCACGCGCAACGCAATGGTCGGGGCCCAGGTAGCTTGCACCGTCGTACTGCTTATCGTTACTTCGCTGGCGCTGCGCAGTTTTTCCCGCCTGCTGGGGCAGAACCGCGGCTTTGATGCGAGCCATCTCACGCTGGCGCAGGCCGACCTGTTCGCGCCGCAGTACGACGACGATGGCCCCGCCAAACGGGATACCACCCGGCTTGCATTCGCCGATCGCGCCTTCGCGGCTCTCGGTCAGCTTCCTGGCGTGGAATCGGTGGCCCTCACCAGCGTGACGCCGCTGACCGGGGAAACCTGGGTGGATACGCTTTCCCGTCCTGATCACCCGGTGCCGGCCGGGCAGGAGCCGGCGATCAACGTGCGCTGGATCAATCCCGGCTATCTGGCCACCATGCAGGGTTCGCTGGTGGCCGGACGCAACTTCACCGCCGCCGATCGCGCCAACCCTTATGTGGCGCTTATCTCGCAGAGGACCGCGCGTGAAGGCTTTCCCGGCGAGAATCCCATTGGGCGCACGTTTTCCGGCATTGTTCCGGACGACAACCATCCCCTGACAGTGGTCGGCGTGGTGGCCGACGCCCGCATCAACGGCCTGAAGGATAATGCCGCCATGGTCTATTTGCCCTACTATGCCTACACACCGCTTACGCTGTCGTTCCTGGTGCGCAGCACGCGGCCCAGCAATGCGCTGATTCCCGAGATGCGGCGCACTCTCTGGCAGATCGATCCCGAGGTCGCCATCCCCACGCTTAAATCGATGGACGACCAGGTCATGGAATCGGTGGCTACCGATCGCTTCCAGGCCCTGGTGCTGGGCAGCTTCGGCGCGGCGGCACTGTTGCTGGCATTGCTGGGAGTCTATGGCGTGCTTGCGTATTCGGTCTCGCTGCGCCGGCAGGAGTTCGGCATCCGCATCGCGCTGGGCTCGGGCAAGCGCGCTCTCATTGGGCTGGTGCTGCGCCAGGCCGCGTATCCGGTTCTACTCGGCACAGCCACCGGACTCATCATGGCATTGATCGTCCTGCGCTGGGTGCGCAGCCTGCTCTACCAGGTGCCCGTCCTGGATCCGCTTGCAATCGGCGGAAGCGTACTGCTGATTTTGACGGCCGCCGCGATCGCAGCAATCGTCCCGGCTCGCCGCGCCGCATCCACCGATCCCATGCGCGCACTGCGAACCGAGTAGGAGCTGAGATGGACTGGATACGAGTTTTGTTGAGCCGTTGCGCGGCGCTGTTCGGCAAGCGAAGGCTTGACGCCGAACTCGACGAAGAGTTCCGCGCGCACATCGACCTCGCCATCGACGAGAATCAGCGCCGCGGCATGGGCGCAGAAGAGGCGCGCACCGCCGCCCTGCGCACATTCGGCGGCATCACGCAAACCAGAGAGGCTTACCGCTCGCAGCGGGGGTTCCAGTTCTTCGAGACGCTGGCCCGCGATACCCAATATGCGGTGCGCCAGTTGCTCAAGTCCCCCGTATTTGCGGTCACGGCCATTCTTACGCTGGCGCTGGGAATCGGCGCGACAACGGCAATTTTCACGGTGATGAACGCGGTGTTGCTGCGCTCTCTCCCGGTTCCCGATCCGCAGCAACTGGTTTATCTCCACGTGCCGGGCGGACAGCCTTACGGGGCGCATAACACAGGCGACAGCGAAACATCGTTCTCGCTGCCCGTTTTCGAAGCCCTTCGCGCGGATCGCCATGCATTCTCAGAGGTGATGGCCTTCGCGCCGCTGAGCGACAATGGCAAGGTCGCGGTGAGGGTGGGCAGCGACCGCCCGGAAATGATCGTGAGCGAAATGGTCAGCGGCAACTTCTTCAGCGGGCTCGGCGTGACGATGGCGCGCGGCAGAAGCTTCTCCATGGACGACGAAAGACAGAATGCTTCCGTCGCGGTTATCAGCTATGCCTATTGGACTCGCCGCTTCGCGCGCAACCCGTCAGTGCTAGGACAGGCCATCTATGTGAAAGGAATTCCGTTCACCGTCGCCGGTATTGCCGCGGAGGGTTTCCCCGGCGTGGAGCCGGGCCAATTCACCGATCTCTGGATTCCGCTGCAGCGTCGAGCCGAGCTGAATGCGTGGGCCAATCCACCGGACCAGACAATCTACGGCTCGCCCGACTGGTGGTGCCTGCGATTAATCGCGCGGCTCGCCCCGGGCATGAGCGCGCAGCAGGCGGTAATGGAAGCGACTCCGGGATTTCAAAATGCTGCTTACGCAACGCTTGGAGCGCCAGACCCGAAACATCCGCGCGTGACCTTGCAACTGGTCTCCGCCAAAGGCACCGAAGGCCTGGGAGACAACTACCGCGAGCCGATCACGATCCTGATGGCGCTGGTGACGATGGTGCTGCTGATTGCGTGCAGCAACGTGGCCATGCTGATTGTGGCCCGCAACGCCGCGCGGCAACGCGACTTCAGCCTGCGCATGGCGCTCGGAGCGCGGCGCGGCACGCTGCTTCGGCAACTGATGACGGAAAGCGGCCTGCTGGTTTTCTGGGGCACGCTCCTCGGCTGGCTATTCGCATTCAGCGCGGCCAGGACGCTGGCTGCCTGGGCGCAACTGAAGGTGAATCTGGCTCCCGACAGCACGATCCTACTGTTCGCCTGCGCGGTTTCCATTCTTTCCGCATTCGTCTTCGGCCTGGCTCCTTTGCGAACGGCGACCAATGCGCCGGTCAATTCGGCATTGCGCGTCTCTTCCTCCGCGGGCAATCGGAACCATCGAAGCGGCAGCGCCGTCCTTGCGCTGCAAGTGGCGCTCTGTTTCACATTGCTTACCGCCGCGGGACTCCTGGTGAGAACGCTGCTCAATTACCAACGGACAAGCCTCGGCATGCGCATGCAGGGGCTGTTGGTCTTCGGCGTTACGCCGCAGAAGGCGACGACCAACGATGCGAGGTTTGCTTTTTATCGCGCGCTCCTCGACCGCATGCGCATGCTTCCCGGCGTGGAATCGGCAACCTTAATGGATAACCGGCTGGGAAGCGGGTGGGCCAACAACGACGAGCCAACCGTGGATGGCGTCGCCTACCCATTTGGCCAGGTGCCGCTGCGCACGAACGAAGTTGGGCCGGACTTCCTGCACGTGCTCGGCATCCCGCTGCTGGCAGGCCGCGACATTCAGGTCCGGGATACGCCGGGCTCGCCCCGCGTTTGCATTGTCAACGAAACGTTCGTCAAGCAGCTGCTGCCCAATGCCGACCCCATTGGCCATCAACTTGGCGACCCCAAGGATCGTCCTTACACGATTGTCGGCGTGGCCCGCGACAGCAAGTACCGGAGCGTGGACGAGAAGCCGCGCGCTATGGCGTATTACCCCTATACGCAGAGTGGGGATGCAGAACCGACCTTGCAGGTCGAACTGCACACGGCCGGCGATCCGCTCGCGTTGCTGCCTTCGGTTACAAGCACCATTCACGAACTGGATGCAGACATTCCTCTTGAAGCGCCCTCGACCCAAACCGCGGTCTTAGAAGACTCCTATGCGCAGCCGCGGTTGTTTGCGCGGCTGGCGATGTTCTTCGGCTTGCTTGCCGCCCTGCTTGTTGGCATCGGCCTTTACGGCACACTGTCGTACCGCATAAGCCGCAGAAGCACTGAGATCGGCGTGCGCATGGCTCTAGGCGTGCAACGGCGGCAGGTTCTCGGCATGGTGTTGCGCGAGACTTTCAAGATCGCCGCTGTTGGAATCGCGGCGGGAATTCCGCTGGCGCTGGTTGCCGGCCGCTTCATGAGTTCAATGCTCTTCGGGCTTCAACCCTACGATGCGTTCACACTCGCCGGCGCGCTGGCGGGCGTCGTCGCCGTCAGCGTTTTGTCCGGCTATTTGCCTGCTCACCGCGCCGCATCCATCGACCCCATGCGCGCGCTGAGAACGGAATAGGAGTTGACCGTGGAATTCATCCGCATATTCATCAGCCGATGCGTTGCGTTGTTCCGGACGAGAAAACTGGACTCAGATCTGGACGAAGAGCTGCGCGCCCATCTTGACTTCGCCATGGAAGAAAACCGCAAACGCGGCATGGGCACAGCGGAGGCGCGCAACGCGGCACTGCGCGGGTTCGGCGGCGTCACGCAAACCCGGGAGAGCTACCGCATGCAGCGCGGACTTCCTTTCGTCGAAACACTCGGCCGCGATCTTCGCTTTGCCCTGCGCCAGTTGCGCAAGTCACCCGGCTTCACGCTTACCGCGGTGCTGACGCTGGCCATTGGCATCGGCGGCGTGGCCGCGGTTTATTCCGTAGTGGAGGCCGTGCTGCTGCGGCCTCTGCCCTTCGATCAGCCGGACCGGCTTGTCCGCCTCCATGAGGGCGTTGAGCACCAGTTCGACCAGGCCGATCTTCCCGCGCCCGACGTGATTCGCTTTGCCCGCGACAATCAGGCCTTTACGCAGGTTGCCGGCTTTGTTTCAGCGCGGTTCGAAGTGAGCGGCGCAGGCAAGCCGTTTCAGGCAAAAGGCGAACGAATCACTGCGTCATTGCTCCCTTTGCTTGGAGCGCAGCCCATGCTGGGTCGAGGCTTCACTGGGAGCGAGGACGAAAACTCGACGCCCGTTGCCGTGATCGGTTACGCAGTCTGGCGCGAGCGTTTTCTTTCCAATCCCAACGTGATCGGCGCGACCATCGATCTCGATCGCCGCCCCTATACCATCATTGGCGTGATGCCGCGCAGCTTTGAGTTTCCCCTTGACGCCGGCCGCTTGAGCCATCGCGATATGTGGGTGCCGATGAGTTTTACCGCGGATGAAAAGCAGGATGAAACCGACAACTTTCAATACGGCGCCATCGCCCGGCTCAAACCAGGGGTAACTCTGGCGCTGGCGCAAGGCGATCTTCACCGCATGGTTGCCAGCGTCGAAGCGGAGATTCCCCCGCAGGATGGAATTCATCTCACCAGCAATGTTCAGTCCCTGCAGGAGGAAACAGTGCACGGCGCGCGACCGCTGTTGAATGCGCTGCTGGCCGCGGCCGGTCTGATTCTGCTGATTGCCTGCGCCAATCTGGCCAACCTGCTGCTGGTGCGCGCCGCGGGGCGCCGCCGCGAGTTCGGCGTGCGGGTTGCGTTGGGCGCAGCGCGCAAAACCATCCTGCGTCAGCTATTCACGGAAAGCCTGCTTTTGGCTGCTATCGGCGGCGCGCTGGGAGTATTGCTTGCCGCCGCATTGGTGCATCTGGCCGCAGCCACGCTGCCGGACTCGCTGCCGCGCCTCAACGAAATCGCCCTGCGCTGGCCGGTGCTCTTCCTCGCCATGGGATTGACGGGCGTCACAGGAGTTTTGTGCGGGTGGGCTCCGGCGTTGGCCGGCATCAAGCCAGACGCGATGCAATCGCTGCGCGAAGGCGGCCAGGGCGCAGGCCGCGGCCGTGCGCAAAACAGAACGCGCGCGACTCTGGCCGCGTTGGAAATCGCGCTGGCCATGCTGTTGCTTGTCGCTTCCGGCCTGCTGCTGCGCAGCTTTCAAAAGATGCTGGCAACCGACCCGGGATTTGAGCCCCAGCATGTATTAACTGCTTCGCTCACGCTGCCTGAACACGATTATCCGACCCAGCCGAAGGTCAACGCATTCTTTCTTGAGCTGCTCCGCCAGGTTGCCGCGCTTGGTGAAGTGCGCTCCGCGGGTGCGGCAACCAACATTCCCGTCATCGGCATCAACTCCGATCGCAACTTCGTTCCCGAAGGCTACGCGCCGCAAAACGGGCGCGCCTGGCTCTCCGTCTCAAATTATTTTGTCCTCGGCGACTATTTCCGCACCATGCGCATCCCCTTGCTCGAAGGCCGCTATTTCACTCCCGCGGACGATCAACCAAACGCGACCTTGGTCGCCATCATCAGCCAGTCCGCGGCTCGCCAGCATTGGCCCGGCATGGACGCAATTGGACGCCGCTTCAGAATGGGCGGCAATCCTCGCAGCGCGCGCCCCTTGATCACCGTCGTCGGAGTGGTCGGCGATGTGCGCCAGGGCGCGCGCGATCAGGCCGTCTATCCGCAGATGTACGAGCCGTTCCAGCAGAGCCAGCGGCAGTTTGAGCCGCAGGTCCAGCAGGCGCTCGGCGTTCGCAGCGATTTGCATATCGTTCTGAGCACCGCCGGGGGTCCGTTGGCCCTGCAAGCAACTCTCGAAAAGACCGTGCATCGACTCGATCCGCAGCTTGCTGTGGCGGACATGTACTCGATGCAGGAGGTGGTCGCGGCAACGGAGACGTCACGGCGCTTTAACACCGGCATTCTCACCGCGTTTGCAAGCATCGCTCTTGCGCTTGCATTGCTGGGCATCTACGGCGTGCTCGCCTATTCAGTAACGGAGCGGGTAAGGGAGATTGCCATCCGCATGGCCCTCGGAGCAACGCGCCAACAAGTGCTGTGGGCAACATTGTCCAACGCACTCGCGCTCGCCGGCGTGGGAATCGCCGTGGGACTGATCGCCTCCACCGCTCTTACGCGATTTCTCAGCGGCCTGCTCTACGATGTGCGGCCACTGGACCCTGGCGCCATTTTTGGCGCGGCGCTCGTGCTCGCGGTCTGCGCCGCAGCAGCAGGCCTCATCCCTGCGCGCCGCGCCGCTTCCATTGACCCCATGCGCGCGTTGCGGACGGAGTGATCGAGGGAAATATGCACCGTCCGCTATCCTAAGCTGGATGGAATATCCAGCTCGCCCGTTGCCGCTTCGATTGTTGATCGTTCTTCTCTGCACGCTTGCAGCAATTTCAGCCGCACCTGTTGCGCGCGCCCAGGCCGGCGCCGTGACGTTCACGCCCTCGCTGGTCCAGGCCGGATCACCGGAGCTGATTCGCGTGGACGCCCCGGCCACAGCCGCGCTTGACGGCGAATGGATGGGCCGCAAGCTCGAGTTCTTTCGCGCAAGCAATAACCAAGTCTGGTTCGCTCTCGCTGGCGCGGATGTTGAAGCGCCCGTTGGCCCATCAAGCCTTCGCGTCAGGGTGCGGCTGGAAAACGGCGCAGTCCGCGACCTGACGCGAGACGTCGAGATTCACGCCGCACACTACCTCACCGGCAAGCTCACCGTGCCTCCCAAATTCGTCTCGCCGGGGCCCGAAGCGCTGAAGCAGATCGAAGATGAATCAAAGCTAAAGGCAAGTATCTTCGCTGCCAGCGCACCGGAGCCGCTGTGGTCATCGAGCTTTCGCGCGCCCGTGACCGCTCAGGCGACAGACAGCTTCGGCACCCGGCGCATGTTCAACGGCAAGCTGGCCAGCATTCACAAAGGCATGGACTACCGCGCCGCCATGGGCACTCCGGTGCGCGCCGGCAACAGCGGTGTGGTGGTGCTGGCCCGCCCGCTCTACTTCGAAGGCAACTGCGTCATCATCGACCACGGCCTTGGGCTGTTCACGCTCTCCATGCATTTCAGCCGCATAGACGTGCAGGAAGGACAACGCGTTTCGGTTGGCGAACAACTCGGCCTCAGCGGCGCCACGGGTCGCGTCACCGGGCCGCATCTGCATTGGGCAGTTCGCTGGCAAGGCGCCTATCTCGATCCCGCCAAGCTGCTGCGCCTCGACCTCAGCTCCGTCCGCTAGCGCGAGACGGCTTCTTCTTCGACGTCCCGAGCAGGACCGCCGGGCTCGATCGAAGAAATCTCTGCGGCTGCCTTCTCTTCGCGCAGCGCCTTATAGGCGCGGTAGACAAACCAGCCCAGATACCAGCCATCAATGAACTTGTACGGCGTCTCGCCGGTGGTGTAGTGCCCGCATGGAAGCACTCGTGGCTCGAAGTTCAATCCATAGTGCGTGAACGCCTCGACCACTTGCAGCGAATATTCCCTGGGAAAGGTCAAATCGTAGTCGGCGTACACCAGCAGCACGCGCTTGTCGGGTCCGCCAGCTTCGAGCCCGGCAAAGCGCTCGTAATAACTGCACGGGCTCACGGCCGACCAAAGCGCGCGCACGCGGTCCTGGGTAAGCCCGGCATCCTCAAGAGCCTGCTTCACGTGGCGCGTGCTCTGCCCCGCCCAGGTCACGTCTCCAAACGCCGTGGACGCATGATTGAACGCATTCACGCGGATACGCTTGTCAAATGTGCTGGCCAAAAACGTATAGCAGGAGCCGAGGCTGGTGCCCAGCACGCCGAAATGCTCGTAGCCCTGCTCCTCAAGCCAGTCCAGGCAGCAGCGGATGTCCACCACCGCCTGCCGGCAAGCGGCAAGGGTGCGGCCGATATTGGCGCTTACCGAATAATCCGAACGCTCCAATTCTGCCGGCCGGCGAATATCGTGATACGGCATGGACAGCCGCAGCGCGGAAACCCCCATGCGGTTGAAAATCGTGCAAAGCGAGTTGTGACTGAAGCCATCGGAGTTCCACTGCGGCAGCACCACGATGGCTTGCTTGGGCCGCTTGGGATCTTTGTGCGCGGGCGCCGGGTACCAGCGCGCGTTCACCTGGTCGTTCTCGGGATACGGCGACCGCTCAGGCGAGGTAAAGCGCAGATACTGCGCAGGCGCCAGCTTGCCCTCGGCGGCCTGCTGCCGGATGGCCGCTTCCTGCGCCAGCGTTTCCGGTCGCACATTGGTCGGGTAGAGTTCCGGATGCCGTTCTTCCAGGCGGAAATCCGTCGGCCGTTCATAGCCGAAGAACTTGTCACCGTTGCGGATGAGTAGCTCGTTGATACGGACCATCGCCGCTTCGGCCGCTGCCGGGTCGCGCGCAATCTCCGCGCTCGGCACAGCTGCGCCGAATCCATGCGTCTCAAGGAAGGGCGCAATCCACTCGAAGCCCCACTCCAGCGGGCGCACCACGCGGTTCTCGTCGCGCGTGGTCAGCCGCGTCTCCCACTCATACATCCAGCGCGCGTATCTCTTTTTGAACATGTCTTAACTTCAAGTTTAACAGCGTTGGGACCGCGCGAGGGCAAGCCAGGAAAGGCCCGTGGCGTGTATCACAATTCCCTGTTTGTACTACGTCGACTGCGGCGCCCGCCAACCCTTGATCACGCCCCACAAGCTGAGCACCGCGATCACAACGATGATACCCAGCGAGGTCACGCAGTAGATGCAATAGACCTCAAGCACGTACTTCTCAATGTAGGTAAGGTAAAGCGAGAATCCCAAAGCGCCCAGGGCGAGTGTGGCCAGCAACCTTTGTCGCCGGGCAAGCGCCAATCCAGCCATCGCAAGGTAGCCCACGATTCCCAGCGCCGCCACGGGAACGTGCAGGATCTCCGCAAATGGGCTGTGGTTCACAATGCCGCAGTCCCACTTCGCGTTGATGTCGCACGGCTCGGTGGCCGTCGAATAGTGAACCTGCAGCGCCAGCGCGGAGACCACCACGCCCGCCAGGGCCAGAATTGCAATCAAATAGCGCATCGTCTTGATTTTGATGCTAGCAGAGGGCCTGCCTGGCTGCGTAAGCTCGGTGACGGCTCAAGATACGATAGACAGATGGATCAGCATCCACCGGCCGGCCAGCGCGTCGCCTTCTTCGGAGGCAGCTTTGACCCGCCGCATCAGGGCCATCTGGCGGTGGCGCGCGCAGCCCGCACCGCACTGGCGCTGGATACGGTGCTCTTTGCTCCGGTAGGCGCGCAGCCGCTCAAGCCGCACGGATCAACGGCCAGTTTTGAAGATCGCGTGGAGATGACTCGTCTCGCCGTCGAGGGCACTCCGGACTTCGAAGTTTCACTCATCGACGCGCCTAAACCCTTCGCCGCACCCAATTACACACTGGAAACCCTTCTTCACTTGCGAGCAGAACTGGGTCCCGGCGGAGCGCTGTTTTGCCTGATGGGAGCAGATTCGTTTCTCGGTCTGCGGCGCTGGCACCGGTCGACTGAGATCCCTTTCGTTGCCCCATTGATTGTCGCCTCGCGCCCCGGTCAGCCGCTGGACGACCTGCGGGCAGCCTTGCCGCATGGCCTCAAGATGGAAGACGCCCCGGCGCCACCAACGCAGGCGATTGCCGCCGATGCTTTTCGTGTCCACCCCTTCCTGCTCCGCAATGCCGTTGGAGACTCCGCGCCGTTTTATCTGCTCGCCGGACTCCACGTAGAGATCAGCGCGTCTCAGATTCGCGACTTGATCCGAGGAGGGATTCGCGCCGGGATTGGCCAAGAGTCTCAAGGGGATTCTGAATTCCGTCTTTCCAGGCAGCAACTGCTGCCCGTCCCGGTTTTGGATTACATCCTGTCTCACAAACTCTACCGATAGCGGCCTCACCGGTTCCAGAAACGGTTCCGGCTTGCCGCTGCGAGATCAAGCGACTACGATTGAGGCTGGAGACAATTTCCTGCCGAATGACAACAACTGAAGCACACCAGCAGACTCGCATTGAAATCCGCAATCTGGTTCAGGCCGCGGCCAAGGCCTGTGAAGACAAAAAGGGCGAAGACACCCGCATCCTCGAGCTCGATCCCATCGACGCCGGGCTGTCCGACTTCTTCCTCGTCACCTCAGCCAGCAACGACCGCCAGGCCATCGCCATCGCCGACGAGATTGAGCATCGGCTCAAAAAGGACTTTGGCGCCTATCCCAACTCCGTCGAGGGCCGACGCCAGGGTGACTGGATCCTTCTCGACTACGTTGACTTTGTGGTTCATGTCTTTCGCGCCGAGCGCCGCGCCTTCTACGACATCGAGCGCCTGCGCAAGTCAGCGCGTCCGCTTACGCCGGCCGAATTCGACGCTGAGCTGAAGGTGGCCCTGGCCGCGAAAACGCTTGCTGCGCGAAGTAAGGCCTCAGCGAAAGCCGGGGCAACCGCTCACAAGGTAATCAAGGAACCAGCGGCGAAGAAACCCGTTGCCAGGAAGCCCGCTGCAAAGGCTCCCGTTGCGGTGAAGGCGAAAAAGAGTCCAGCCGCCAGGAAACCCGCGGCCAGGAAGGCTGTTGCCGAAAGGACAAAAGGCAGGGCCTGATCCCGTTCGCCTCAAGCGGCCGGCGGCACTTCTTCTCTTTCCAACTTCCCCTGAAGATACAAAGGGCGACCGCCTTGGCGGTCGCCCTTCTTGTTCCCGTTCGGTCTTGCTACCCCGGCTTTGCGACCGGCTGAACAAGTTTAGAACGTGATCTTGCCGTGGACCTGAAGCAACCGCTGCGTAACGGCTGCGCCCTGGAACGATCCATACGGGCTGGTTGGGGGAGCGACGGCGCCGCCAATCTTGCCGAATGCGCCGGAGCTGATGTCGCCAGTCGGCGGCCCGAAGTTGACGTGGTTGAAGATGTTGTAGGCGTTGGCCCCGATCTGCAATGTAAAACCTTCCGCCTTGATGATCTTCTTGAGCAAGCTCAAGTCGCTATCGACATAATGCGGCCCAAACAGCGAGTTCCGCCGCAGGTCGCCGAAATTTGACTGCGCGGCGGCGGACACAAACTGCGCAGCCGTATTGCCTGCTGCCGCGTTTGCGGGAGTGTCGAGGCAATCTGTATCTACGCAGCTGTGTGGATTGCTTCCAGTGGGATTGATGAGCTGCGAGCGCGAAACACCCTTCGCCAACTCCGGCATCAGGGTTCCGCCAAGGGTGTGGAAGGCGCCCAAGACAGCGCCATTTGAGAGGGTGAAGGGCTGACCGCCGCGGTAGTAGGTCTTCAATCCAAGTACCCAGCCGCCGGCAAAGCCGTCTACCAGCTTGTTCGACGACTTGAATGGCTCCTCATATACCGCGTCACCCACAAGGTTGTTGCGGACGTCGTAGTCGGAGTTGGAGTAGTTCAGGCCGCCGCCCGCGATCGACGGGCTGACCTGTGTGAGGACTGAGCCACCATTGAAGCTTTCACCTTCACCGCCGTTGGAGATCATATCCAGCGAGTGGCTATAGGTGTAGCTGAGCTGGCCGGTAAATCCATGGCCGTTGTGCTTGTAGCTGATCATTCCGCCGTTGTAGTTGGAGTGAGCGTTGTTGGTGTAAGAGGTCACCTTCGAGAACCGCTGATCGGGCGGCGTGCCTGGCAGCCCGGCGAACGGCGCTACCTGACTCCAGCCTCCACCGGCAGCCGAGTCGCTGTAACCGCCGCTGGAAGCATTCAGGAAGGGGTTCTGAAGGACCTCGCGGAACCCGTAGTTGCCCGCATAGGTCACAATCACAGCATCGCTGCGGGTGAGCTGGCGCTGCAACTGCATGCTGTACTCAAGGTACTCGGGCACCTTGAATTCCCCGGCGAAGTAGGCGTTGACGTTCGGAGGAGAGAACGGATAGGGGCTACCGGTCTGCGCAATTCCCTCATTCCACAAACTTGTCGTAAGCGACGCGGCGCCCGCGCCGGCAGAGAAGCCGGACACAACAGCCTGGTTCTGCGCACTCGTGAACGAGCCCGCGCTTCCTGCCCCGGATGGGGCGATCGCGCCGCTAAACGCCGTCGGTTCGTTGTAGTTGGGGAAGTTCTGAATCACGCCGTCAAGGAAGCCGGCGGGGTAAAGGTCAGCAAACAGTCCAACGCCGCCGCGAAGCTCCGTCTTGTCGTCGATGCTGTAGTTGAACCCGAAGCGGGGCTGGAAGTTGACCGGCTCAATGCTCGGGAACGGGTGCCAATTCTGAGCGTTGACGGTTGCGTTGTAGGCGGTTGCCGAGCTTGGGAACGAACCGGTGTCCTGCGAGAAGCAGCCACCGTGGCAGAGCGGGTTGCCGGTGCGGTCAACGCGAGCGCCGATCGTCAGTTTCAAATTCGGCAGCGCCTGGAATTCATCCTGGATATAGACGCCGATGTTGTAGAGGGCCAGATGGGCGGTGGGCTGCGAATCGTATGCCTGGGTGTACGATTCAAACCCGTTTTGTCCCCAGAAGCTGGTCTGCGGGTTGATGACGCCTGAGGCAAAGTCGCCTAGCGAAAGGCTCACGGTGTAAGGGAACACGAGGTTGAATTGCGAGTCGTAATCTTCTACAAGGTCACGGCGGAAGTTCTCGCCAATCTTGATGGTGTGCTTGCCCTTGATCCAATTGAAGTCGTCTTCAATCTGGTACTGAGCTACGTTGCGGCCCTGGGTCAGGTAGAACGGAACACCCAGAGCGGGTAAGCCGGGGGCGTTGTTCACGCCGCTGCCGTCCAAGCCGTCGTCACTGATGTAGAAATTGACCGGCATCTCAGCCAACGACGCGGCCACATTCACCGGGCCAAAGTAGGCCGAGTACCAGTTGGCAGCCGCCACCAGCACGTTGGTCTTGGTCGGGCTGATGACATAGGTGTCGTTGAACTGTCCTTCGTACTCCGGCTGGATGGAAAGAGCGCTGAACAGAGGATCGATGGAGCTGGTTGAGGTGGGCTGCGATCCGCGGTCCATCTTGTAGCGGCCGTAAATCTTGTTCTTGTCGGTAATGTACCAGTCGCCGCGGCCGGTAAACAGCCATTCCTTGTTCACGTTGTTCACAGATGCGGTTCCGACCGTCATGCAGGGCACGTTCACGCCGAACACGCCGCCGCCTGGAGCCGGGGTTCCGGAGAGGCCGCCTACGTCATCCGCCGCCAAACCGTCGCCGCAACCGAGGTTGCCGCTGGCGTCCTGGTTGCCGGCGCCTCCAGTGACGACCGGGATCGAAGAGGCATAGGCAGGCGACTTCTTGAAGTCGGCCATCGCCAGTCCATACACGGCCTGTGACGCTGCCGGTACGGTGTTCAGAATATAGGTCGAGAGCTGGGGACTGGGGAAGGTAAGGAATCCGCTCGAAGAAGGAAGCACGTAGCGCAGGCCTTCCCAATCGGCGAAGAAGAAGACCTTGTCCTTGATGATGGGTCCGCCTGCATTCACAGCCCATTCGTTCGAAACCGCGTGGGGCGCGACGTTGTTGAATTCCGAGCAGGACGAGGCCGTTCCGCCGTTGGCAAGGCATCCTTGCAAACTCTCAGCCAAGGAATGCTTGTTGAACCAGCCATTGGCATTCAGGGCGGTGCCGTTCCAGTTGTAATCCGCTTCGCCGTGGAAGCGGTTGCCGCCAGACTTGGTGGTGTATTGAATGATGGCGCCGGCTGCACGCCCATATTGTGAGTTGTAGGCGTTCTGAATCACGGTTGCATCGGCCAGTTCGCCCTGGCCCAAGGTCAGGTTCGAGCTGCCGGAGTTGTTCAGGTTCAGGAATGGATCCTGGTTGTCGAAGCCATTCAGCACGAACAGGTTGGAAATGCCCGGCAGGCCGTCGGAACTGAAGTTGCCGTACGAGCCGCCCGCATTCACTACCACGCCGGGCGCGGTGAACGCGACCGTGGTCACGTCGCCGCCAGGCGTCGGCAGATCCTGAATCTGTTCCTCATTGAAGGTCGTCGCCAGCGCGATGTTCTGCGTATCCACCAGCGGCATGGAGGTCGATGTGACCTCGACCACCGTGTTGCTGCCGGTCGGCGTGACCTTGATGTCCGCCGGAACCTGGGTGCCGAGAATCACAGTCACCTGCATGGTGTCCGACTTCAAGCTCTCGGCCGATGCGGTGATCTTGTATAGACCCGGCTTGAGCAGCCCGACCGTGTAGCGGCCTTCCGCGTTGGTCTTCACAGTTTGCTTGGAATCCGTGGCTGTATCGATCACCACCACAGTCGCGCCGGGGACTACAGCGCCTGTCGCGTCGGAAACCGTGCCGCTGACTGCGCCCGTTACAGACGATTGGGCGCGAGCAACAGGGGACAGGGTGTTTGCCACAAAACCGGCGACGGCCAAAAGACTCAGCCCTAGGACCGCATTCTGCAACCGAATAAATCGCATCGAGTTCCTCCAATTTGAGTAGGGATCGGAAAACCCATTTTATTGAGCCTTCAGACCCGCTTAATGTGCTGCCGCGTCTCGGTGGGGGGCTGGGACCGATTCGCATGTGAGATACAAAAAGACTGAAAATTGTTAGAAAAGAAGAAGTACCCGGTCCAGCTTCATCCCAGTTGATTGCCTCGTACAAAAATGCATTCCCAGGAAATGCCAGGGACTACTTGCCGCGAAGTTACTTGCATGACGATTGCCAATCTCTGTAAACGAAGAAGATAATGCTCTTGTTTCTGAAAATAAACCACTTAGTAATGTGGTATTGATGTTCGGAAATGAGGCACAATATGAAATTGCATATATTTCCATGTCTATATCCCGAAAATGGCATGCGGGTTACACTTTTGTCGTAGCCCAACCTCGCCTTGGCGACTGTGCGCTACCATCACCCCCATGCACCTCACCCTTGCCCATATCGGTGGCCGACCGGGTTCCAAAGATGGCTTTGACGCGCTGACCCAGGTCTATCTCGAACGCTGTTCGGCGTTTGCGCATTGCCAGACCGAGGCATTCCGCAGCGAGGAGGCGCTGATTGATTGGGTGGCAAGGCGTGCGGGCCGGACGCAGCCGGTCGTGGTGCTGCTCGATAGCCGCGGCAAGACCATGACTTCCGAGGCCTTTGCCGCTTGGCTCGGCGGGCGGCGCGATGCCGGCGCCCAGCACATCGTCTTCGCCATTGGGCCGGCCAGCGGCTGGTCGGACGCAGCTCGAAAGCGTGCCGATCTCCAGCTCTCGCTGGGGCCCATGACGCTTGCCCACGCCCTGGCGCGGCTGGTCCTCGCAGAACAGCTCTACCGCGCATTTACAATTCTCTCTGGCCATCCGTACCACGCGGGACACTGACGAGTTGTCAGTTCGCAGTTCTTAGTTCACGGTTCATCGAACGCGCTCGACGAATATGAGCTTTGACCAAGCGGCGAAGCCAAATCACCTGCGAACATTTGCTGATCGCCAACAAGAGACCGGGAACTGTGAACTAAGAACTGAGAACTGCTTATGACTGACTCCCGTCGCGGACTAATCCTGATCAACACCGGCCCCGGCAAGGGCAAGACCACCGCCGCCATGGGCACCGCTCTGCGCGCTGTTGGTAATGGCATGAAGGTGCTGATGCTGCAGTTCCTCAAAGGCTCGTGGCATTACGGGGAACTCGACGCAGTGCAGGCGTTCGGCTCCAACTTCATCATGAAGCAGATGGGCCGCGGCTTCGTGAAGGTGGGCGGCGCGGAGACCGATCCGGAAGACGTTCGACTCGTCCAGGAAGCCTGGGAAGAGGCGCGCCAGGCGATTTACTCCGGCGAGTGGGATATGGTCATCCTGGATGAGATCAACTACGCCATCGGTTATGGAATGCTTGACCCCGCCGTGGTGGCGGCGGCCCTCCGCGACCGGCCGGAGATGGTGCACGTCATCCTTACCGGCCGCAACGCCCACCCTTTGCTGGTGGACATTGCCGACACCGTGACCGAAATGCGGGAAGTAAAGCACGCCTACCAGAAAGGCATTCTTGCCCAGCGCGGAATAGAATACTGAGAGCATCTTAGCTAGCAGCTAACAGCTAATGGCTAATAGCTAATAGCTAATAGCTAATAGCTGACAGTGAACGACACGGTTGGCGAGCGCTTCGGCTTCAGACTGACAGCTGAGAGCTGTAAGCTGCTTCAAGAGAGAGTTTCCCCATGTCCTGGTTCAAACGAGAAGGCGGCGAGTACGAATCCGGCCCCGGCGGCAATGGCTCCCCGGATTCCGGCGAGCGGAAGGTGCGCACCGAGGGCCTTTGGACCAAATGCCTGGGTTGCCGCCAGACCATCTGGAAGGCGGACCTCGAAGCCAATCTGAATGTCTGCCCGAAGTGCCAGCATCATTTCAAAATCGATGCACGCCAGCGCATCGCCTTGCTGCTTGAACCCGGATACGAACTCGTCGACACCGGCTTGCGTTCAACGGATCCGCTCAACTTTACCGACGTGAAGCCCTACAAAAAGCGCCTGCGCGCCGCGCAGGAATTGACCGGCCTGGACGACGCCATTCTCAACGCAGAGGGTCAGTTCGGGCACCACAATGTCGTGCTCAGCGCCATGGAATACGGATTCATCGGCGGCTCCATGGGCGCGGTGGTGGGAGAGACCATCGCCCGCGCCGCGGACCGCGCCCGCATCGGCCGCAAGCCCCTCATTGTTGTCGCAGCCTCCGGCGGAGCGCGCATGATGGAAGGCGTGGTAAGCCTGATGCAAATGGCAAAAATCTCCACCGCCCTGGGCCAGTTGGCCGACGCCAAGGTGCCTTACATCTCTGTTTTGACCGATCCGACCACCGGAGGCGTTACAGCCAGCTTCGCCATGCTCGGCGACCTCAACATTGCGGAGCCCGGCGCCCTCATCGGCTTTGCCGGCCCGCGCGTCATCGAGCAGACCATCCGCCAGAAGCTCCCGGAAGGCTTTCAGCGCTCCGAGTTCCTGCTGGAGAAGGGCTTCCTCGACGCTGTGGTCCATCGCCGCGAACTGAAACCTTACTTGATCCGTGCACTCGACTTTCTCAAGGTATAAGCTCCGCGGCCCTAAATGCGGCAAGCACAAAAGCCCCGGAATCTTCCGGGGCTTCTGTTTGGTCCTTTCCCTGTACCGGCACTAGAACTCCAACCGCAGCGCCCCCTGCAGAACGCGTGCCGAGCTGGCCGTGGTGCCGATGTTTCCGAACGGCGTTCCACTGGCTTCGGTAATGTCCGTGGACGGTGTGCTGAAGCTGGGATGGTTGGTGGCGTTGAAGGCATCCGCGCGGAATTTCAGATTGACCCTGTCGCCAGCGATGGGGAAGGTCTTGCCCAGGCCCAGATCGACGTTGAACCATCCCGGTCCGCGAAGGAGGTTGCGCGTTCCAATCTGGAAGCCGACCGGGCCGGTAAATTGAGCGCGCGCAAGTTCCGGATTCGAATAGGCAAAAACCCGTGCGCCGTTGCCGCCGTTTACCCGCGCCTTGAGCTTGGAAATCGATCCCGTCAAAGTTGCAGGCGCATCGTTTGCGTAGCCGGCCACGAAGGCATTGGAGGAGGCCTGGTAGGCGTTGCCGGTGTGCCAGCTGGGAAGTCCGCTCACCGACCAGCCGCCAATGAGCTCGTTGGCCCACCACGGCGCCGTGGCGGCAATGGTTCTTCCGCGGCCAAAAGGCAGCTCGTAGATGAAGTTGCCGTTCAGGTAGTTGGTGACGTCGAAGTCGGAATTGCCGCGGCAATTGCGCGGCCGCACCACGTCGCAGATGAAACCATAGCCGCCAAAGGCGATCTGGTTGGCGATGAGCGAGGTGTCGTCGATGGAATGCGACCAGGTGTAGTTCAGGTCGAACTGCAGACCGTAGCCGGCGTTCTTGTGCAGCGTCACCAGCATCCCGTTATAGCTCGAGAATCCCTTGTTGGTGTAGTAGGTGAATTCAGAGTATTGCGACCCCATGCCGACGTTCGCCGGCAGCAAGCCGAAGGACGCCAGTGCCTGAATGGTGTCGGCAAAATCGCCGCGATACGGAAGCGGGGCCAGGCCGCGCGCAACCAGGTCGGTGTTGTTCGCATAGCCGAAAGCCGCTCCAACGCCTGAGGGAAGAATATCGGCAAACCACGGCTGGTCGTCGGTAATGGGGGTGTTGTTGGGAAGCGCCCGCACTTCCCTCTCCATGTTCGCGAAGGCGGTAGACATCATCTGGCCTGACGCATTGTCCGGAAAATCGATCAACTGGTTGGCGTCTGCCTGGCCCAGCAGCCGCCTGCCCTCGCGGCCCACATAGCCGGCCCTGAGCAGGTAGCCCTGGGGGAACTCATGCTGGAATTGAAAGTTGAATTGAATGGAATACGGCGTCTTCAGGTTGTTGTCGACGCCTTCATTGAACGCCAGGCCGTTGGCCAACCCAAATGGAACCGCGTTCGCGCCGGCGCCGCTGACGAAAGGAGTATAAGGAGCAGAGATGGCCGCGGGTGCCACCGGAGGCGCAACCGGGCTGTCCAACCCGCTGAATCGGGGATCGTTCATGAGAGAGCCCACCGGATCGCCGGTGGTTCCGAACGGATGATTTGCCGTGGACTGGAACAGGTAAGAGTATTGATCGGCCTGGTAGAGCACCGACCCCACAACCGTATGGTCGTAGATGAGGCCTGCGCCGCCGCTGAAGACGGTCTTCTTGTCATATCTGGGGCTATAGGCAAAGGCAAACCTCGGCGCAAAGTTGTGATTCACCGGGTTGAAGAAGCCAGGGGCGTGATTGGCCTTTCCACCCAGCACATAGGAGACAAACGGAACCGCAAGGTTGCCGGTCATCCCCGCGGCGCTCTGCTGAAGGCGCGCACCAAAAAACTGGTTGAAATTCATGGTGGGCACGGACTCGATGCCCGAGGTGTCATAGGGCACGGTGTAATTCTGCCAGCGAATTCCGTAGGAGATGGTGAGGTCTGGAGTCAATTTCCAGGTGTCCCCTGCGTAGATTTCGGTCTCATAATAGCGATCCCGAGCGATCGAACCGGTCCCCTGCGGAAGGAGGTTCCCCTTGGCTCCATAGTTGAACGTTGCGCCGGAGGATGCATAACGGCCCAGGCCGAGCGCAAACGCGGCGTCGTAGTTCGAGATATCCGAGGAACTGGTGCTCAGGTCGCCGGGCCGCAACGGATTGGGCGATGGCCCGCTCAGGCTCTCGATATTGCCGCCCAGACCGAGCGATGGGGTGTTGTAGTCGAGAATCGTGGAACCATCGGGAGTCTCCCACTTGAACGTCCCCCCGAAGGCCAGGCTGTGCTTGCCCTTGAGCCAACTGAGGTCGTCCTTTACGACCGGAATAGGGAACGTGCGCGCCTGCGCGTTGACCGCGCTCGAATAGGGGCCGCTCAGGATGGTACCGCCCGTCCCGTTTCCGCCCAAAGAACCGTATTGAGTGATGCCTGTCTTGTTGTAGGAATCAGGGAAGCTGTAGTTCTCAAAGGTCTCGCCGTATTCGGCCTGGTTCACCATGTTGCCGGTGATGGTCCAGGTGTGGCCGGCAACCCAGCTGTAGCTTTGGTCGAGAAACGGATGCGTCTCCGGGTCGCCGGCAAATTGAGGCGCGCTCTCCGTGCCGTTTGTCCGGGTAAACGTGCCCCGCCCGAACAACTTCATCTTGCTGTTCAGGTTGTAGTCCACGCGCTGCACAAAATCGTTTTCCGTATACGGGAATGGAGCGTTGAACCGGTAGCCTGCGGTGTTGAGAAGATCTCCGACGTTGCCCGATAGATCGTTGGCCTGCGGATAGCGGCTGCTGAACAAGGCGAGCAGGGCTGCATTGAATCCGACACCCTGGGGATCGTGGGAAGCAACCTGGGCCGAGCTGAGTGTTTGCTTAACGCCGGAGGTGTCGAGATAGGAGATCTGGCCGTTGCGGTAGTTGTCGGTGGGCACGGTCCGCTCCACCAGGTTGGATAGCGTGTCGCGGCGGGCGTTGTAATCGAAGAAGAAAAACAGCCTGTTCCTTAAAACGGGTCCCCCAACGTTGCCGCCAAACTGGTTGCGGATCAAGGGGGCTCTGCCGATGCCCGCATTGTTGCTGAACCAGTCGTTGGCCTCGGTATCCGTGTCGCGATGGTACTCAACTAGCGCCCCGTGGAACTGGTTGGTGCCGCTTCGCGTGACCAACTCGAACTGTCCCCCGCCGCCTTCCCCGGCGCTCGAGAGCGGACCGGCGGTGACTCCGCGAAATTCTTGAACTGAGTCAACCGGTGCGTTGCCGACAATCGCGCCGAAGTTGCCGGTCGTGTTGTCGTTCACGTCCAGACCGTCCAGGGTCACATTCGTTTGGTCAACGCGTGCGCCGGTGACCGCACCGTCGAGCGTCACACCTGGCTGCTGATAAAAAAGCGCCGATGGATTGCTTCGATCCTCAACCGGCAGATCATTCAAAAACTCCACCTGGAAGTTGTTGCCGACGGTTGCATCGGTCGTGTCCAGCGTGACGTCGTCATTCGTGGCGGTTACGGCAACCGTCTGGGAGGTCGTTCCGATGGCCAAACTTGCATTCTGGGTCCGCGTTGAATCGACGTTCATGTAGATGCCGCTGATGACGGTAGGCTTGAAGCCGTCGCGCGTGAACGTGAGCTTGTACCCTGGACCCGGCTTGACCTCGTTCAGCGTGTAGGAACCTTCAGCGTTGGCGACGGTGTTATACGTCGAACCCGTTTGAGGATTCTGAAGGGTCACCGCAACTCCGGGGATCACCGCGCCCGTCGGATCGCTGACCACGCCGGTAATGGCTGCCACATCTTGTGCCCACAATTGGGCCGAAACGAGCACGACGAACGAGAGTACCACGATCTTGCCAATCAGGTTTCGCATGAGCGGCGGTTCTCCTTTTCCCGCGATGTGGCAGTGTGGTGTGCAATTCAATGACCGGTCTAATAATTCGTTTGATATCAACCTATTTCCGAACCGTGGCGTTCCCCGCGTCGGCTTCAATCTCCACAAACTTGAAGAAATGTATGAAAAGGCGTATCGGAATCCAGGCGCGCAACCGCTATACACTGTTAGCCTTGAGCCGCACTCAAAGGACAACACGATGCACAGCCGAAGCACCCCTTTCCGCATGGCCGCCTGGTCCGTTACGGCCCTGCTTTTTGCTGTACCTTCCGCAATCCACCCACAGACCTTCACCTCCATACCCGCCATTCCGTTCGACACAGCCGGCCCCGTAATCCATGCACACGCCGAACCGCTCAAGCCCTTCACCGTGGCTGGCGAGCGCGGCGTCATCCTTGGCCAGCAGGACGGCACGTTCGAGGCATGGGTGCTGCCGGTCAAGCTGCTCTCGCACCTCACCATCGAGGCCAGCGTCGAAGGCTACTCAGTCCCCATCGACGTCAATCAGCAGTCGGCTGAAATCGAAGTCCGCCCCGACCGCACCGTCATCACCTACGCGCACGTCGCCTTCACCGTCCGCCAGATCGTGTTTTCGCCCGACGACGCCAACCCAGGCACCGGCCCTGTGGTGCTGTTCGAATTCGACTGCCTGCACCCCACCGACTTTACCCTCCGCTTCACTCCCGAATTGCGCTGGATGTGGCCGGAGCGCAATGAAGGTGTTCCCAGCGCCGAATGGGTCACCGGCCCCGGCGTCACTGGGGGCTACTACGTCCTTCACTCGGACTACCCCGATCTCGCTGGCGCCGTCACCATTCCCGGCGCGCTGCCGGGCATTCTTGCCCCGTATCAGGAACGCCCGCAGGTCCATCCGGTCGAACTCAAGCTGCACATCGATCCCGCGCGCGATCATGGCCGCCTCTACCCGCTGCTCATGGCCACTGGAACGAATCCAACGGCTGCCAAATCACCAGCCCTCGGCTCAACCCTCGCCAAGCTGAATGCAAGTGTCGCCGCCAGCTACAAGGCGCACGCCGAACGCTACCAGAAGTTCCTCGCCACCGCCACCACCATCGAGACCCCAGACAAGGCCCTCAACGAAGCCTTCCAATGGGCCGAAGTTTCAATCGAGCAGCTTCGCGCACGCGTGCAGGGAACGGACGAAACCGCCCTCGTCGCCGGCTACTACGCATCCGGAGATTCCGCGCGCCCCGGCTTTGGCTGGTTCTTCGTCCGCGACTCCCTTTACACGCTTTACGCCGTCAACGGATACGGCGATTTTGCGCTCAGCAGAGCCGAATTGGAGTTCCTCATCCACCGACAGCGCGCCGACGGCAAGATCATGCACGAGTACTCACAGACCGCAGCCGCAATTGACTGGCAATCCTTCGCCTACATGTACGCCGCGGCCGACTCCACGCCGCTCTTCCTCCTGGCCATGGAAGACTACGTTCGCGCCAGCGGCGACACGGCGTTCTTGACAGCCAATCGCGACGCCATCGAAAACGCCTGGGCGTTCGAGACCGATCCCGCTCACGACACCGATCGCGACGGTATCTACGACAACTCGCAGGGCACCGGCTGGGTGGAAAGCTGGCCCGGCGCCATGCCTCACCAGGAAATCTATCTGGCGCTGCTCGATGAGCAGGCATCGGCAGCCATGGCAAAAATTGAAAAGCTGCTCGGCAGTCCGGACAAGTCGGCAACAGCACAACAGCGCGCAGAAAAGATCGCAGCCACCATCGAAACCGAGTATTACGATCCCCAAAAATCGTGCTACGCCTTCAGCCATAATGCCGACGGCTCGCAGGACCGCACCAGCACTGTCTATCCCGCGATGGCGTGGTGGAGTGACGCCGGCGTGCTTGGCCACGCTCCAGGGCTGGCACATGGGGCGGAGTGCCTGAAGGATTTTGCCGCGCACACGCTGGCTACGGACTGGGGGCTGCGCGATGTTTCGAGCGACGAAAAAATCTACGACGGCATGAGCTACCATCAGGGCTCCGTCTGGCCGCTCTTCACCGGCTGGGCCGCGCTGGCCGAGTATCGCGCCAGCCAGCCACTGGCCGGCTATCAACTGCTAAAAGAGAACGCCAACTTGACCTGGGCCGAGGACCTGGGCGCCGACACCGAACTGCTCAGCGGCGATTTCTATGTCCCGTTCGGCCGCAGCACCAGCCACCAGCTCTGGTCCAGCGCCATGGTCATCACGCCCACGCTACGCGGCCTCTTCGGCATCAGCATCGACGCGCAAACCAAGACGATCACGGTGAATCCGCATTTGCCGGCAAGTTGGGATCGTGCGGAGGTGCGCAATATCCAGATTCCCGGCGGGACTGGCTTCCTGACATTCAACAAGTCGGCTGGGCAGCTTGACGTGCGGTTTGTGACTGATGGCGGCGATGAGTGGCACTTACGAAGCGATGTTGCCGGCGCAACCTTCGGCGCTCTTGCCGGCAATCGGGTTCCCGATGAAGGGAAGAGAGCCGCTTTGAATGGTCTTCGGATTCCCATGCCTCCACTCGAAGTTGATGCGGTGAATGCGGACTTAAATTGGATCGGTATCGTTAAGGGGGCTGGGCCGGACGTTGGTCCCCTGCCAGGTGCGCGCACTTCAAGGTTTCGGTTGCTGAGGGTCGACTACGGGAATCGTAGGGTTGTGCTAACCGCTGAAGGCATTGCCGGAAGCGCGGGAGTCGTGAGCCTTGTCATGAATGGCCGACTTGTTCCACAAGTAGAATCTGGGCCACCTGCTTCGCAGACCGCGAGTATCTGGTACCAGAAATGTGATTCCAATCCGGGAGGCTGTTCGAGATTGCCCCTGCTTCTTGAATTTCCCCCCGGCGAAGGTTGGAAGACCATCACCGTGACGCTGACCTGGTAGTCCGAGCTCGATGGATGCCGTTCCGCTGGTGTGACGCCCGCTCGCTTCTGGATTGACACTCAGGAGGCTTCCGCCTACGCTCAAAGGATGGAAGTGCGCCTCGAACCCGAACTCGCTGCAAAAGTGATCCAATGGTCCGAGGAAACGGGCCAGCCGGTCGCACACCTTGTCGAGGGCGCGATCGCAGGCTATTTCAGCGAGGTTGAAGAGTTGAGGGCCACGCTTGATCGCCGCTATGACGAAATCGTTAGCGGTAAGGTGCATGGCTTGGATGGCCCCGAGGCTGTCCGGCTGATCCGGGAGCGGGCGGCCGCACGCCGCAAGACAATCGCTTGATCGGCTACACGCTTCACCCCGAGGTCTACGGTGACCTGGATGAAACCTACGGCTACTTTGACCGCTT
>JBEKFD010000018.1:0-34187 GCA_050013495.1 Occallatibacter sp.
GTCCTGAGCTTGGAAGAAGTGCGGCGCGGCGTGGCTGTGGCAGCCGCCTACTACGAAGACAAACTCGGAGCGCGTCCCACCCAGCTCCATTTCGCCGGAAGCACCGGACTTAACGGAAACGGCTCGGAAAGCTTTGCCCTCTGGCTTGACGACCCCGAGCTGACTGTCGTCGATCTCGCCGCCCGCCCTGATCTCGGAGCGGTGACAGGCCTCGGACCCGCAAGCATTGCCGGGGTCGCCGGCGCCCTGGCGGGGGTGCGTTAGCCATGCGGATCACCCTCAATCTCGCCACTCGCCCCTTCGCCGACCTGGGACCGGCCATCAAGCGCTTGCGCATCGGCATGGGCCTGCTGGCGCTGCTTTCGATTCTGCTCGGCCTCGGCCTGCACGCGATTCACCAGAAGGCCGAAGCCGCCCGCGCCCGCGACCACTCGCTCGACGGCCAGATCGCCCAGATTACCCGCGAGCGGCAGAGCTACCAGGACCTGATGCGCCAGCCCGCCAACGCGCAGGTGCTCAAGCAGGCCGCCGTGCTCAACAAGCTCTTCGATGAAAAGGCATTTTCCTGGACGCTGGCCATGGAAGACCTGGAGACGGTGTTGCCGGGCGGCGTGCAGGTCACCAATCTGGAGCCCGCCCGCGCCAAGGACGGCCACATCACCCTGCGCCTCCGCGTGCTCGGCCCCCGCAACCGGGCCGTCGACCTGGTGCGCAACCTTGAGCACTCGCGGCGCTTCCTGCTTCCCCGAATCGTGGGAGAGAATGCCGAGGGCTCCGACCGCCCCGGCCAGCGCCTGGAGCCGGTGAGCGCCGCCGACCGCGTGGAGTTCGAACTCCTGGCCGAATACAACCCGGCGACGTCCGGCGAGGTCAAGGCAACGCGCAAGCCGAGTCCAAAATCCGCCGAATCCCGGACAGAGTCGGCAGAAGCTCCCCGGCCCAGGGTGCGCGTTCTCCGTCCGCTGCCGCTGAAACCACCGGGACAAGGCCGCCCGCCCTATACCGGCCCCGGGCAGACACTCCGGCCCGCGCCGATGATTCCGCGATCCGCGCCGCCTCCGAACCCCAACCTGTCAGGGAAGCCGAACCCTGGGAGCCCGCAATGAACCCCCAGACCCGATCTCCCTGGCGCGAGCGCCTCACCTCCCCGCTCACCTGGCACTATGCCGGGTTCGGCGTGCTGCTGGTGGTCACCATCGCGCTCTCCGTCCGCCTGGGCCTGGACTGGGTGGCCACCAACGGCCGCTCCACCGACGCCCTGGCCGGCAAGCAGGTTGAATTGAAGGCAATGGACCTGCAAACGGCCCCACTGCGCGGACTGGACCAGCGCGTAGCCGCGTCCAGGGAGCAGATTCAGGCCTTCTATGAGAAGCGCATCCCGCCCAACTACTCCTCGTTCGCCACCCGAGTCGGAGACTTGCAGGTGAAGTCGGGCGTGCGCCTCTCCAGAGTGCAGTACACGCAGGGCCCCCCGGGAGACAACCTGGCGGAAGTTTCGCTCGATGCAGGCATCAGCGGCGCTTATCCCGACATCATGCGCTTTGTAAACAGCCTCGAACGCGACCCGTTGTTCTTTGTCATTCGCGGCATGCAACTGACCGGCCAGCAGGGAGGCCTGGTGAACCTCCGCCTGCGCGTCTCCACCTGGATGCGGGCAGCCGACGTACCCAGCGAACTACCACCTACACCCAAGCTTGGCGAAGAAGACTCTGCTCCCGCCGATCGCATCGCGCCCGTCAGCCCTGCCCCCGCCGGAAAGGAGGGTGAGTAACATGGCCATCCCTCTCGGCACGGAAAACAAGCGCCAGGTCTACATCGTCGTTGTCCTGTTCGTGATCATCCTCGCCGGCGGAATCTACGAGCTGCATGACTATTTTGGCGGCCCGCCCACGCCGGCGCCGTTGGTGGCCGCTCCCAAACCAGCCGCTTCCTCCAACGCTGGCTCGGCGGCTACCGCCCGATCCGGAGGCCCGAGCTCCCAGGGTACGGAAGCGGAGAAGCTGGACAACGGGTATCTCGATCCCACCGTTCATTTCGATAAGCTGGCTCAAAGCGAAGACGTGGAGTACGCCGGCACCGGCAGGAACATCTTCTCCGCCGAATCGATTCAGGTTCCCATCCCGGCTCCCATTACCAACGGACGGCTCAACCAGCAGGCCAACTTGACGTTGCCGCCGCCGGGGCCCGTCATGCCGCAGCCGCCCGCCATCGACCTGAAGTATTTTGGCTATACCAGGGCCCACGACAATACTCTCAAAGCCTTCTTTACCCACGGCGACGACGTATTCATGGCCCGGACCGGCGAAATTGTGGATCATCGCTACAAGGTTGGAACCATTCAGCCCGGCAGTGTGCAAATCACCGACCTGAGCTACAACAACACCCAGACGCTGGCCCTGACGTCCAACTGATCTGCTAGCTTTCAGCTCTCAGCTTTTAGCTTTTAGCTGTTAGCTTTCTTGTTGGGATGAGGTGGATCGGACGATTCGAAGAAGTGATCGATGTAAGGACGAAACGGGGAGCTGAAAGCTGAGAGCTAACAGCTAACAGCTAACAGCTAACAGCTAACAGCTAAAGGCTAACAGCTAATCATGAACACGCCCACCCCAACCCGCCACGCAAAACCCTCCGAGCAGGGTTACATCCTGGTTGCGGTCATGTTCATGCTGGCCCTCCTCATGATCGCCATGGCCGTGGCCGCGCCCAAGATCGCCAAATCCATCCAGCGTGATCGCGAGCTTGAAACCATGCACCGCGGCAAGCAATACGCCCGCGCCATCAAGCTCTTCTACAAGAAGTTCAACGCCTATCCCACCAACGTGGACGCGCTGGTCAAAACCAACGAAATCCGCTTCCTGCGCAAGAAGTACATCGATCCCACCACCGGCAAAGACGAATGGAAAATCATCCGCGTGGGGCAGAACAAGGCGCCCACTGCCTTCGGCTTCTTCGGAGTCCCGCTCGGCGGGGCCGGCATCGGCGGCGGCCTGTGCGGCAACTCGCTGCCCGGCTCAACCTCGTCCTCAATTGGAGGCTCCTCGTTCCCTTCAGGCGGTTCCGGCGGCAGCTTCGGCTCCAGCAGCACATTTGGTTCCAGCAGCAGTTTTGGCTCAAGCTCTCCAAGTGCCGGCTGTCCTCCCGCCGCGACAGGCTCCAGTTCCACCCCTCCCACGGGCGCCTCTACTGACCCCAATGCCGCCAACGGCAGCTCCGCCACCGCATCGCAAGCCGGAAACGGCGGCACTCCCCCCGCAACCGGCACCGGAACGGATGCGGGTACCGGCCTGACTGGTCAGACCTTCGGCGGCGGCGGCATCATGGGCTTTTCCCCCGGCAGCCCCAAACCGTCCATCCTGGTCTACAAAAAGAAGAATCACTACAACGAGTGGGAGTTCGTTTACGACCCGCTGGCCGAACAGATGATGCAGGGCGGTCTGGCCGGAGGCGGTAATAACGGCCTGACCCCGGGCGGGACCCCTGGAAGCTCGCCAGTCGGCGGAGGCTCAACCTTCGGTGGCGGATCCGTATTCGGCGGTGGCTCGACCACCGGCGGCGCTGGCTCTGGAAATCCGGCCGCACCAACGCCCGCACCCCAGCCGCAGCAACCTCAGCAGTGATGCGCCCCAACCACCACCTGCGTCAATTCAATGTTGCGCTCAAAATGAAAGAACGTTGAGTCCCGTGATCATCAGGAAATGCCGCACATTGGCGGTTGCTACGCGAAATCCAAGCTCCAAAGCAGTTGTGCCGATAAGAAGATCGGAGAGTGGAAGGCGGATGCCCTTTGCCGCATTCTCGCCGTCGATCTTGCCGGCTCGCAGAGCAATCGGAATCGTCACCGCATGCACCGGAATGGCGAAAACCACCTCAGTCAGAAACTGGCGGCGAGTGGCTTGCCGTTGAGGCGTGTTGGCGCGGGCCACTCCGTGTGCAAGCTTGATCGGTGTAACGACGGAAACAGCAATATCTTCACCAGCGCCACGAGCGGAAATCTCAGTCGGAGCCTGTCGGGCATTCTTCCCGCTTCGTTCTGAGGCGATCAACACGCTGGAGTCGAGTATGATGCCCAAGCAATCAATCCCACGCAGGTGGATTCAAGGATTCGCGATGCGCCTCAACCGCCGCGGCAACATCCGCCGCGAAGTCCTCGTCGATGACAGCCGGGGAGTCTGTCGGCAGAAGCGCGATGCACTCCTCAATGCTGCGGCTCGGGGCTATGTAGCACAGCAACCGGATGCGCACCGCTTTCGATGACGACTTCCGCCCCAGCACGGACACGCGCCAGCAGCCCGGCGAAATCGCGCGCTTCTTCAATCTCGGAAATGTGAATTGTCGCCATGCGTCTTATGATACCCCGATTCCGCAATGGGCATCTAGCCGAAGTACATGGTGAGTCCTGAATTCGGCGGCCGCGTCCATATGCAGGAAGGCCCGCCTCTCGCTGAGAGTTGCGGGCCTTGCCGTAAACGGACTGATACCCTGCGCCAGGCGCTTAGACGCTGAAAGAAGAACCGCAGCCGCAGGTCGACTTCACCTGGGGGTTTTCGAACTTGAAGCCGGCCGCTTCCAGGGTCTCAACGTAGTCCACAATGCAGCCGTTCAAATACATCAGCGAGGTGGCGTCCACAAACACCTTCAGGTCGTCGAACTTGAACACCTTATCCATCATCCCGCTCTGGTTCTCAAAAGCCATGGAGTATTGGAACCCCGAGCAACCGCCGCCCACCACGCCAATGCGCAGTCCCGCGGGCAGGGGATCCTGGGTAGCCATGATCTCGCGCACCTTGGCAATAGCCTGGGGAGTCAGATGAAGCGGCGCCTTCTTTTCGGTTTCCTGTGCGGGTGCAGCGGTCTGTCCTGATTCAACTTGTCCGGCTTCAACGGTTGTGGTGGCCATGGGTTTCGGTTTTCCTCTCAAACTGCGAAATTCTTGCCTTACGGTAACTCTATCTGCTCCGGGGGCACGGTACAAGCCCCTTTTGGGGCATTATCCCATTGGATGCAACCGGAGGTACCAAAGTCGCAGCCTGATCGGATGCCCCAGTGCCTGCCTTGAGCAACGCGGAAAGCCTTCCCGGAGCCTACCGAAGGGGGTCTCGATTCTGAGCCCTGGGAACCATCCCATCTCCCCTTATACCGCGTCGTAAATGGAGTTTTCTCCCGCCAAAATGCCTGTGATCCCTGTCACCTCAGCCCACCCCGTTCAGAGCTATGATTGTCAATCGTAAGGCCCCTCTACTCACGAGACCGCGTTTCCTTCACGGACCCGCCGGTATCTGGGACCAGAAAACCAAATGGAGGCGGAATTATGACAGGCATCGTACCGGTAATGTGGGCAGTGTGGGGCGTCCTGATCCTCATCATGCTCGCTCTCAAGATCTACAACGGCAGACTGACGCGCGATGAGGACGACCAGCTTGTCCTCGACTCAGCCTTCGATCACGTGAAGGCTCAGCAGGCCGCCATCATGGAGAAAGTGCACAAGATCGAGCCTTTGCGGAAGGCATCGCTGTGGCTGGTCGTAGCCGCAACCGTATTCGTCGTCGGCTACTACGCGGTGGATATTCTGAGCCAGTTCAAATAGGTCCTGGAACTGCATCCCAAACGGCAGGGGCTGCCCCTCCGGCAGCCTCCCTCGCTTAAGTTCTCTCCGTGTGTGGGCGGCGCCTTCGCCTACTCCACTTCCTGCTTTGCCCGATACCCCTCGCGCGCAATCACGTCGAATTTCAGCGGTTTGTGTTTCTCGTCCTGAATGCGCAGCGGCTGGCCCTCGTCATCGACTAATTCCACGCGCAGCTTGCGATACGTCCCATCCTGCTTGGCGTTGCTGGGCCGATAGACCAGTTCGTACTTCGCGCGGATGTTTTGGTTAATCTCGCCAAAGTCGTCCGGCAACTCGGTGGGGAAGCGCGGAAAGTAGCTCGCCCCGCCGGTAAGGCCAGAGAATGTCTTCATCTCGTTGTCGGCCTGCAACTGGGTAATGCTGTCGCCGCGGATCGCCCGCGTCAATCCGCCGGTGGAGATGGTATAGATGGTGATGTCCTGCGCGGCCTTTACCTTCTTCAGTATCTTGTCGAGCGTAAGCTTGGAGAAGGTATCGGTTCCTGAAGCAATGAGAATAATGTACTTGCGGCCCTCGATCCGTTCCAGCCGGTCGAGCCCCTCGTAAAGCGCGTCGAAGACGTTGGTTTCGCTGAATCCCGGCACGCGCAGAGAATCGATGGCCTGCAGTAGCTGGCGCTTGTCCTGGGTGAAATCGAGCTGAATCTGGGTGCGCATGTCGAACGTCATCAGGGCCACGTAATCCTGCGGGCGCAGACTTTGCGCGAAGCTGAAGGCTGCATCCCGCATGTCCCTGATAAGCATGTAGCCACTGTATTGGTTGCGGCTAAGAGGCGGCGGCGAGGCGAACTCGCAGATCATCAGCGCCGTGATCGGCGCCTCCACCCGCTTGAAGCCTTGAACCTTCTGCGCCACGCCGTCTTCATATACGCGGAAGTTGGTCGGTTTGAGGCCAGGCACAAACGTATGCGTCTTTTCCAGCAACACGCCCACATCCACTGTGACTTCGGGGACGTCGATCTTCAGGGAAAAAGTCGGCATCCCCTCCGGATTCTTGACCTTGCGCTCAGCCGGGGCAGGCGGCGGGGCATCGGCCGGAGCCGCGTCCTTCTTCTTGGGCAGCGCGATCACGCCGGAGTCGCCCGTCGGCCCCCCTGCGTCAGGCGCGGTCTGGTCCGGCTGCTGGGGCGGCGTCGCCGGAGCCTGCGACCAGGCAAACGGCGCCGCAAGAGCTACGGTCGCGGCACACACCGCAGCAATCGAAAACCGTCGAAGAGAAGAAACTTGGGGACGTAACATGGACATGACGACCTCTGTGCTGATCAGCATACGGTACGGCGGCTTCCTGCTTCCAGCCGCCCCGATGGCTGTACTCTTATAGACGTGGAAACTCGGTTCAAGGAAATCCGCACCGGCCCCTATGCGCTGGCCCTTGCCTTGGGATTGGCGGCCGTCGGCATCGCGCTCGCCAGCCTTCTCTCACCCCAATTGCACGCGCAGAGCGCCGTCGCCGCCGGCCCACCACCATCGAGCGGCGGATTCTTCCCCCTCGCCGAAGTACGCAAGGGCATGTCCGCAACCGCGTGGACGGTCTTCGAAGGCGACAAGCCGGAGCCCATGGAAGTCGAAATCCTGGGCGTGCTCCGCGGAGCCCGCGGCCCTGGTCAGGATATGATCCTGGCCCGGCTGCACGGCGCCAAGCCCGAGTACACCGGTGTCGTGGCCGGCATGAGCGGCAGCCCGGTCTATATCGGCAACCGGCTGCTGGGGTCGCTCTCCTACCGCATCGGCCAGTTCAGCAAGGAGCCCATCGCCGGCATCACCCCCATCGAGCAGATGCTCGAAGTCCGCGATCTCCCGGTTGAGGGAACAGGGATCGGGGATCAGGGATCAGGAACCGCTGAGAAGCCTACCGACGGCATGAACTTCCAGGCCATGGAGACGCCTTTGGTGATGAGCGGTTTCCAGCCCGAGGCGATCCGGCTGTGGCAAAAGCAGATGGCCGGCACCGGCCTGGAGACCATTGCCGCCGGCGGCGTTGGTGGCTCATCCGCCTCAGACCTCGATCCGGAGCCCTCAGCCAAGGCGCTGGCCAACGTGGTACCCGGTTCGGCCATCAGCGCGCAACTGGTGCGCGGCGACGTGGAAATCTCCGCCACCTGCACGGTTACCTATATCGATCCCAAACAGCTTCTGGCCTGCGGCCATCCCATCCTGCAGGCTGGAACGGTTTCTTTGCCCATGACCACCGCCGATGTGGTGGCTACGCTGGCCTCGCCGCTCAACGCCTTCAAGATCGTCAACACCGGCCAGCTGATCGGCGCATTTACCGAAGACCGCGACTCCGCCATCCGCGGCGTCCTGGGCCTGAAGCCGCGCATGATCCCGGTGCATATCTCCATCGGCTCGGGCGCGCGCCAGCGCAAGTTGAACGTCGAGATTCTCGACCTCCCCTCGCTCACCTGGCAGGCCATGATGGTTTCGCTTTATGAGATGCTGCTTGAGACCAACCAAAGCACCGAGGACACCAGCTACCACTTGACCGGCAGCATCGATCTCGACGGTCACGCGCCTGCGCCTCTTGACGAGTGGGCTTCCGCAAGCGACGGCGGGTCGGCTTCGCTGGAGCTTGTCCTCAAGGCCGGCACGCGCTTTGCCCGCATCTACTCCAATGCCTCGCGTCAGAGCCCGGTGCGCACCATCGATCTTCATGTCGAAGCCATTCCCCGGCGCCTGCTGGTGGACCTCGAAACCGCGCGCCTCGTCTCCGGAGACATTGTCCATGCCGGCGATACCGTGGTTGTCGAGGCAACCATCCGCCCCTGGCAGCAGCCGGCGCGCAATGTGCGCATTCCGGTCAAGTTGCCGGCCAGGCTTGGCGCGGGCAACCTGCGCATCCTGGTTTCGGATGCCGGTACGCTGGACCGGACTCTGGATCAGCCCCGCTTCAACGCTCGTCCCGTCAATCTCGAAACCGTGCTCGCCCAGGACCGCAACCGGCACGCCCAGGACCGCATCTACGTAAGCCTGCTGGTGCCTGAAACCCTGGCCGGCGTGGCCGGTCAATCCCTGGTAAGCCTGCCGCTTTCGGTAGCCAACGCAATTGAACCGCTGCGCTCGGCCAAGGACGTAAATCTGAACGGGGAATCGGCCGAACTTGCCGGCGATGCCCCCGCGGACGGAGTCTTGAGCGGATTCCAGTTATTGAATCTGCGCATTGAGCCCGGCGGCGGTTTAAACTAGGATGAAAGCAACAAATCGTAGGCCTTTTTTGCGGGCCGGCAAAATTTGGAACCTGCCGGTCTGCCTCCCACCCCAACGAGGAACTCGGAACGGCTATGGCCCAAATTCAAGGACTTGCAGCGCACGCGGCGGGAGCAGAACTGCTTCCCTATCGCTATGACCCCGGAAAGCTCGGTCCGCAGGAAGTGGAGATTGCCATTACCCACTGCGGCATCTGCCATAGCGATATCCACCTCATCTCCAACGACTGGGGCATCAGCCAGTTTCCCTTCATCCCTGGCCATGAGATCGTGGGCACGGTTTCGGCTGTCGGCGCTGAGGTGCGCGTGCACCAGGTGGGCCAGCGCGTCGGCCTGGGCTGGCAGTCCAACTCCTGCGGCGAGTGCGAGTGGTGCACCCGCGGCATGGAAAACCTCTGCCCCGCGTCGCAGGGCACCTGCGTGCACCGCAACGGTGGCTATGCGGAGCGCGTCCGCGCCAATGCCCGCTTCGTCATCCCTATTCCCGAAGCCCTCAAGAGCGAGCATGCCGCGCCGCTGCTCTGCGGAGGCATCACCGTCTACAACCCGATGCGCACGCACGGCATCAATCCATCGTCGCGCGTAGGCGTAATCGGCATCGGCGGACTTGGCCATCTCGCCATTCAATTCGCCAAGACCTTCGGCGCCGAAGTCACGGCATTTTCCACATCCGCCGGCAAGGAAGAAGAAGCCCGCGCGCTCGGTGCGCACCGCTTTGTCAACAGCCGCGAATCGAAGGCGCTTAAAGAAGTAGCGGGCACCCAGGACTTCATCATCAGCACCATCAACGCCGACCAGGACTGGGGCGTCTACATCCAGGCGCTGCGTCCCACCGGGACGCTTTGCTTTGTCGGCGTGCCGCCATCGGTGGTTTCCGTGCACGCCTTTCCGCTCATCGCCGGCATGCGCTCCATCAGCGGCAACCCCACCGGCAGCCCTTACCGCCTGAAAGAGATGCTCGATGTAGCAGCCCGCCACGGCGTGAAAGCAAAAATCGAAGCCTTCCCCATGGCCAAAGCCAACGAAGCCATTGAAAAGGTAAAGAAGAACAAGGTCCGCTACCGCGCCGTGCTGGCCAACTGACCTGGCCAATCCTCAGATGGGCGGCGAGTCCGAATGACGGGGCTCTTCGTCAATTCGTGTTGAACATTCCTGACTGTTCATTTATCAACTGACGGATCGGCGGTGACACATCAGGAACCCCGCAAAGTGCCTGCCAGAAGTTCGATTTGCGCCTCGCTGAGCGTGAGTCCAGCAGCATCCCAAGTGACATTCCCGTCTAGTGTCCTGAGTCCAAAGTCCATAACATAAAACGACCTGTCATCCTTAGCGAAAGGGGCCCCAAACGCCGTTCAGTTTGGGGCGGTGAGTCGAAGGATCTGCGGTTGCACTTCGGAACCTATGCGATGAACTTCAGATTCACCACACTAGCAGGACGACTCATCCGGCGTCCGCGCAAATATCCAGAACTTCCCTGCGTTGGTCTGCGTATGGACCCGCAGGAGAAAATCATGAAATTTTTTCGTCTTGTTTCATTCGTCATGCGCACACATGGATTTCAAGCGGGTGCAGTAGCGTCTCAATCGCGAATCCTCCGTGCTGGAGGTTTGATGCCTCTGATCGATTCCGTTGGACCTGGAATAGCGGTCATTTGTTCCCAACGCAAACTAAGTTCGATTTTGGTATCTTCTGACACGATTTTTCCGCTTCGTGAGCAGACCCCTTGGACCTTCGAAACTGGGGCAATCGTACCGAGCAAGAGGGAAACCAAGCACGAAAGGAAACGATGATAGAACGAGCGCAACGATCGGCCGCGAAGATCTTCGCGGTGACTTATCTTCTCGGCATGGCCATCCTCATGGTGGTGTTTCGGCGATTTTATGCGCCTTATCTGGTTTGGGAGAACGGCGAGGAGACGGCGCGTCGCTTTGTGAACCACGAAGAGGCCATCCGCATCTATCTGGCCGGCGCCTTTGTGCATGGGGCGTTAATGATTGTGCTGCTGACGGCGCTGTATGTGCTGCTGCGGCCGGTCAACCGCGGAATGGCGCTCTGTGCGGCCTTCAGCAGAGTGATCTACGCGGTCTTCTGGTTCATTTTTATCCTGGACATGCTGGGCGCGCTGCGGTTTTTGGCGGGAGCGGGCGCGCTGCGGGGGTTTGGGCCTGACGGGTTGGCGGCGCTGGCCGGAGCGCAACTGGATGCGGGCCGGGATGCCTATTACATCGGCCTGGCGTTCAACGGGCTGGGATCGGCGCTGTTTGCCTGGGTGCTGTTTCAATCGCGGTACATTCCGCGGGTTCTGGCGTTGTGGGGCGTTTTGAGCGCTGTTTATGAGGGGTTCTGCGGCTTTGCCTATCTCTTGTATCCGAGGTTTGGGGTGATGCATTCGGCGAACTGGTACGAGTTGCCGCCAATGACCTTCGACTTGCTGCTCTGCCTCTGGCTGCTCTTCCGCAGGCTGAAGTCGCCTGAGACGGTGTTGGCATCTCCTTCCGCGGCGTAACCGGGGAAGGAGATGCTCGGTGAAAAGTCGGTTGACGGCAGGCCGAAGCACGTCTCCAGATTCGGCCCGGCCTATCTTGCGGCTCCGAGTGGATGGCCGGCAATCCGGACAGAACACTTTCTTTCGGGTAACGCCGGTTTGTTTGAATGCTAAGTCAATGAGGAGCACAAGGTGTTACAAAAAAGCCGATCTCAGCGAGCGCTGATTCAGAGAACACCTCGGAGGCTCCTCAGAGACGATATGTATTACATCGATCAACCGTCCAGCTCCCGAATGCGCCTTCGAATTTCGAACCGAGTTAATCAATTGTCAATGCAACGATTCGTCTGCGTTTGACGGCCTGCGGTCGGAAATCGTTGCCTTCCGTCGCAAAGCAGGTGACTTTACTCCTCTACTGGCGGGAAACTCAGGTGCAGGAGGAATCATCCGATGCGAATCAAAACTACGCCATCTATCGTCGCGGGGCTGGTCTTATGGACGGCCGCCAATCTGCTTTGCCAAGCTTCTTCAGCACAAGCCTGGAGTCTGCCCCAGGGAACAACCGTAACGGACAACGGTCCACGCACTTACCGGTTTGTGGTGGACTACCACATGGCGAACACAAAGGGCGAAGTGACTTCTCGCCAGCGCGTAACGGGAGAGTACACGCGCGGACTCGCCGGAGGAGAGGTCATGTGGAAGAACGTTACCCAGGCGAACGCAACCGGCGCAACAGATCCATACGCAACAGCTCAGAAGCAGGACTTCATGGAAGGATTTCGTTATCGCAACGATCTCGGCATCACCATGGCGCCGGATTTCTTCAAGGGATTTCCGCCCACTGCGGTGATGGAGCGTAATCTGGTTTGGGACACGGGGATGATCGAGATGTTCGGCCAGAACCACTTTGATCACCTGAAGCTGAATGAGCCGTACCACTTGATCTCCGACCAGAACACGAAGATTCCAGGAGTAGGCACGTTTCAAAATCACGACGTGGTCCTGGAATGGATCGGGCGTTCGCAACGGAATGGACAGGATTGCGCGCTTATTCGGTACCAGGCATTCTTTAATCCAGTGCAAATTGCCATGGGCGGAATGTCTTTGAACGGACGCAGCGACTACTGGGGAGAGATTTGGGTTTCTCTCGCGTCCAGGCAAATCGAGTACGGCACGCTCTATGAGAGTGTGGTGGGCGAGATGAAACTGCCTGGCCAGGATGCGGTAATGAACATGAATATTTTCCGCAGCGCCACTTTTGAACCGCTGGAAACCAAGTAAAGGCCGCGTGCGGAACAAGGCAATCCCAATGACGACGACAAAGGGCAACTGGATCTTCTCGCTGGTTTGGATCAACGTCGCGGTGGCGATCGTAGTTCTGCTCGAGGTGGCTGCCCACCAGATCGCCAATCTGGGGGATCTGCGATTTGCGTTAGGCTACTCGCTGGTCTATGCAAACCTGACCGGCGTTCTTGCCATTTTCGTGATTGGCGCGTTTGCGTCGAAGGGGTGGGTGCGCAAACTTCCCCTTCCCGCCAATCTGGCTCTCTGCATCCTCGTCTTCGTCCCCATAGGCTGTCTTCTGGCCCAGACATTGTTGATGGCGATTGGCCTGATTGTGCCGAGGCACTTCTGGTTGGAGTACTTCCACACTTTACGTATCAGCCTGCCTCTTTCCGCGGTGTTTGGTCTCGGCGCCGTCGTCCATGCTTCATTGCTGGAGCGAGTCCGGGCCGCGGAAGAGAGCCTCCACGAGAAAGAAGCCGCCGAGGAGAGGGCGCGCAAGCTGGCGACTGAAGCACGTCTGAGTTCACTCGAATCGCGCATCCGACCCCATTTCCTCTTTAATACTCTGAACTCGATCAGTTCCCTGATTGTCACCAATCCTTCGCGGGCAGAGCACATGGTGGGCCGATTGGCGGCGCTGCTCCGGGCATCGCTCGATAGCAGCAATCAACCTTTGATTCCATTGGACCAGGAATTGGCGATGGTGGAGAGTTATCTCGATATCGAAAGAGCCCGATTCGGCGAAAAGCTGCGCGGATCGACAGAAGTTTCCGAGGAGCTGCGGCGAGCCAAGGTGCCTCCAATGTCAGTGCAGGCGCTCGTCGAAAACGCCGTGAAGCACGGAATTGCTCCACAACTTGGCGGCGGCGAAATCCTGGTCGCCGCTTCTACTGAGAATGGGAGCCTCAAGATCGAGGTACGCGATACCGGGCCTGGATTTAACTTGGCTGCCATTCCCGCCGGCCATGGGCTGGATAATCTGGTAGAGCGCCTTGACGCGCTTTTCGGCGCCAAGGCGCGCCTCAACGTTTTCCGGCGAGACGGCAAATCTGTAGTAGAGATGGTGTTGCCACGACTATGAAACTGCGCGCCTACCTGGTGGATGACGAACCGTTGGCGCTGGAGCGGCTGCGCCGGTTGCTGGAACAGACAGACCGCGTGCAAGTCGTCGGTAGCGCAACCGAACCCGAGGATGCGGTGGCGGCACTCTCCGCCAATCCACCAGATGTGTGTTTCCTCGACATCGAGATGCCGCGCCTGAACGGGTTTGAAGTCCTGGCGCGCTTGCCTCGGCAACCGATCGTAATCTTCACCACCGCCTACAATCAGTACGCGTTGCAGGCGTTTGCGGTGAACTCAGTCGACTACCTTCTCAAGCCCGTTGAACCCGAGGCTCTGGAACGCGCGCTCATAAAGATTGAGCGTCTGCAAGCCTCTGGCCAGTTGGCGCCGCCGGACATTCAGACCATGTTCAGGCAGCTCATGGACTCGATGCGCGAAGCCACGCCGGAATTCCCCGAGCGCATCGCGTCGCGCCTGGGAGATCGGCTCTGGTTCCTTGATCTGGATCGTGTGACTCATTTCTATGCTGAAGACAAGCTGACCTTTGCGGTCTCCGAAGGCAAGACTTATTGTGTTGAGCACACCATGGCGGAGTTGGAAATGAAGCTGAATCCCAGGCAATTCGCTCGAATCCACCGGGGCACCGTCGTAAACCTGGCCTGGATTAAGGAAGTCGGCTTGCTTCCCGGAGGCGCCTTGAATGTGCGCCTCAAAGACGACAAGGAAACCGAGTTGACCGTCGCGCGCGATCGATCGCGTGAGTTCAAAGAACGGGCAGGATATTAGGCAGACTCTCGCGCCCACAAGGCTACACAACTTCGAAATCCGCTCTTGAACCACACCTCCGCGCGGGAACCTTGTTGACGCGCCATGACTTGCTCTATCCCATTTACCCAGCGCCAACCAGCTTCAGGTAATCCGGCTCATCGGCAATCGTCCGATGGCGAAAGGCGCGCACAATCTTCCGTTCCTTCAGAAAGAACACGCCCGGCATCTGCTCCGCGTCTTCCTTGATCATGCCAATTCCATACTTGAACATCGCGCCCTTGAGCCAGCCCTTCCAGACCGTCGGATTCAAAAAGTGCATATAAGGGTTGGTGCGCGCCAAGGCAAAGAAGGGAAGCTGATACAGCGTAGCCTCTGGATTGCTGATCCTCTCCACATCTGAAATACCGTAGTAGTCGAAGTAAGGCTTCGCCCGTTCCGGAGAGCCGAGATGCACAAAGACAGGCCGCGCCCCCTTGGCCTCAATCTGCGCGCGCACCTGCGCAACCCGGTCCAGAGTCTGGGCACAAAAAGCGCATGCAAAGTGGCGAAGAAAGATGAGCAAAACCGGCGATTCATCCACCAGATCGAGCAGCGGCCGGCCCGTCTCCGTATGAAACTCGCGCAAGGAGTCTGCAAGATTCGATCTCTCAGTTGACTGATGCATCCCCATAGCCATTCAATCCACTCCCGCGGGAAACGTCGATTATAGACGCAATCCGAGGTTTTTCGATGACTACCGGAATCCGCGGCAACGAGTATTTGTAGCCTGAAAAATACGCTCCGGGGCAAATTCAACTTATCTCTGTCTAAACCCTGGGCGTGTAGTTGGCAATCTGGCCGATGCCAGACACACACATCCAATCCCAGGCTCGTCTCCAGACACTGAAACCTGCGCCACTCGCATGAGACCGCACCTACAGTGCTTTCTCATCCGTCGTGGCGCAGGTTCCAGCCAAGCAGTTTAAAAAGGTTGGTGAAGCGTTCCTACGGGTTCCTTGGAATCACGCCCGGCTCGAACAGGTCCGACAGATCGTTCGCGTTGACCGCATCGCCAAGATACGGCGACTTGCCGGTTGCTTTCACGTGAAAGATCTCCTGCATCGTGCGCAGGTCGGAGGAGTGAGAGTAGTCAACCGAGCTTGCATAGGGCAGGCCGCCCTCGTTGTGATGAGCAAGATTCGAGATGATAATCTCGCCGACACTGTGGTTGAAATCGTCTGCGTTGTCGCCGGGCTCGCCGTCTTCTTCGCTTTCATCCCACCAAAGGATGATCGCGCCGCCGTCCTTGTACGCCTTCGAAGACATGATCAGAGGAACCAGCCTGCTGAGCGCGTTGTCGCTCGCCCTGATTTGCGAGGCATCGCCGGTGAGGCCTGCAAAACCGGCGCTGAGCGCGCTGTGCATGTCGTTGTACTGGTCGGGCGTGATCCAGTTGTAGTCGGCCACGCGGTCTTCCGCTAGATCGAAGGCCAGTTGCTGCAACGGTGCGTAATTCAAGCGAAGCGGATTCAAGGTGCTCGTGTCGTTGCCGCCGTTGGTATCGGTAAAGAACACCTGCGGATTGTGTTTGCAGGCATAGTTGTACTGGATTGAATCGTTATAGGCGTTCAGGTAGCTGCCCGGCCCGAAAAGGCCCGACTGGCTCACGATCGGAACCGTCCACTGATCCCGCGGCAAGGGCAGGTTGATGAGCTGACCGCCAACGGTGGTCAGGTCAATGTCTTCCTGATACGACTTCCACGTCTTTCCCGCCTTCTGCAGCAGACCGGTTAAATGCTGAGTCGTGTTCTGGGCATTAGGCGGAGTGTCTTTGTAAGGATCGTCGTCATTCAGGATGCCGAAGTTGGTGCCGGCTTCAGCCCACAGGTAGTTGGGTTCGGAGGGGTGAATGTGAGGGTTGTTTCCGCTGGGCGTGGCCAGGACGTTGTGATAGGCGGTCGCGTAAGCGACGTGTTTGCTGATGTTTTCCACGTGGCCATTGACGAACAGCGTCCCGGTTCCGTTCACCAGGCTGTTGATGAACGGCGCGTTCGGGTCCTGGTAAATGGGCTCAATGCCTCCAGGGACCGTGGCCGGCTGAGTCCAGTCGTGATTTTCCAGTGCGATGACGAATACGTGTTTGATGTCGCGGTCGTCCTGGGCGCTTGCGCCCCAGGTGCTCAGTGCAGTTGCCAGTGCCAGCGCGGCCAGGGAACGGCGAAGGGGGATGGTGGACATTGAAACCTCCAACTTTGGGAAATTGCGGCATCTTGCGGAACGCCTCGCGGATAATTTTCAGGAGACCCGGACGGCCAACACTGCCGCTTGAAGATTGATAGCAAGCGCATGTTGCGCTGTCATGACCGGCACATTAAAGAATGCGCAACCAGCCGGCCCTTCCGCCCGCGCTGAAAATCGAAAGCTGGCGCCGACGCTCGACCAGGTGAAAAACCGCCTGGGCGGCAAATTCAAGTGGACTGCAGCACAAAACGGCGGATTCCGGTTGTTGTCGGCCATTCGGCTGTACAGGCTGCGGAAAAAACCATCGGAGGGTAGGCCAGAGATTCATCCCTGGCATGAGTTCAGCAGAATCAGCGGGGGCCTTGGCCCCCGAGGTGTGCTTTTCTTGGAACTCGCCCGCTGTTCCCCCTTTTCCGCAGCCGCTGTAACCAGCAGTTACTTTCGGATTCCCGTCACTCGATCTGTATCCCGAATTGCTGTGTTTGTGGTTCAAGCGCGGACGACCTATCTGGAGTTGCAGCTCTGTTGGCGATGAAAACGGCTCTATGTCTGCTCTCCACTTCGTCACAACGGTAAGTGGTACCGATCACATCCATTTGGCAAATTTGGGTTCCGAATTATCCGCTGGTGTAATAGCACTTCGGAGCGCGTCTGCGACGGCGAGGTGCAACTCGTGAGGTCCAATGCCGGGCTCCGGGAAAATTCTCCCTGACTTCAGGTCTATCGGTAAAGGAGTGCTCAAATGCGTAATGTCACGCTTGATCGAGTCGCTCGGATTTGCCGCCCCAAGAGCGCTTTCCATGTCTCCGCAACCCTTCTTCTCGTCTCGTGCGCGCTGATGCTCCTGGGCAGCAGGACGTCGGCGCAGGACGCCCAGCCGGCCGCCCCGGCGCAGGATGCCAAGGCGGACGCCGTGCCCACTCCGCCCAGCGCTCCATCGCCCGGCAAGGCTCTCATCTACATCTACAGGGTGGGAAGATTCGTCGGTTCTGCCGCCCACGATCATCTCTTCATCAATGGCGTCTATCTGGCTTATTTGCTCAACGGGGAATACGCGTGGATGGAGGTGGCGCCAGGCACAGCGGTCGTGACCGGAATGCCGGAGATGTACTACGGCGGCATTATCCAGTCGACCGGCGCCGCGCTGAGCGAAGCGAGGAGGAAGGAGAACGAGCGGATTCGGCTCGACGTAGAAGCGGGCAAGACCTATTACCTGAAATGGACTTCAGGCACCATGGCCACAGGTATCAAAGTGGCGCTCCAGGATCAGGGGGTCGCAGCCAAGGAGATGAGCAAGCTTCATCCTTCCAAGCCCGTCGTGCAACCCGACGACAAGACCAAGGGCGAGTGGAAATAGGTACTGCCTAATTTGTCCCTACTGCAGCGCGCGCAAGTAAACCCCGCCTCCCTGTATGAGAATGAGTGCATGAACTCCGTGCGCATCGACAAATGGCTGTGGGCGGCACGCTTCTTCAAGACGCGCGCCCTGGCGCAGAAGGCCTGCGACTTGGGCCGCATCCACTCCAACGGCATTCAGGCCAAGCCCGCCCGCGATGTGCGCGTGGGCGACATGCTGCTGATCAAGAACGAAGGCGGCGAGTTTAACGTCGAAGTGCTGCTCTTGAGCGAGATGCGCGGCCCCGCGGCTGTGGCACAAACCCTTTATCGCGAGACCGAAGCCAGCAAGGAAGCGCGCCTGAAGCTGGCCGCCGAGCGCAAGGCCATGCAGGAATTTGCCCCGCTCCCCGAGCGCCGCCCCTCCAAGCGCGACCGCCGCAGAATCATCCAGTTCCGCGGCGGCAGATAACGCATCTCTTTTCGAGACGGAGGGAGGCGGGGTTTTAACCCCCGCATAACGCGCAAGGGGAACAGTTGAAGGGCACGGGCTTCAGTTGAAGGGTACGGGCTTCAGTTGAAGGGTACGGGCTTCAGCCCGTACATCGGCAATGCTCAAAAGGAGTCGGCTTTAGCCGCCGAGGGAATGAACATTCCAAGGAAGCCAGGTCATTCTGCTTCGACTCGCAATGCAACATCCTTCAAGGCCCCACCGCAGGCGTCCCGTCCGCATCCGCCCAATACCCACTCCGCGCCGTAACATGCAGCCCCGGATGCCCCACCAGCTTCAACTCGACAGCATGAAACCCCGCATGAGGCGACTGCGGCTGAAAGCTGAGCACGTACCGGTTCGGCACATGATTCGAAATCGTCAGCAGACCGCGCACCAGGCTCCTGCTGTTCTCAAACTTGAAGTACTCGCCGCCCGTAACCTGCGCCACGGTCTCAGGCACATTGCGCTGCAGGCCATCCGCCGCGCGAATGGCAGCCAGCTTCGCCAGCGCCAGCGGCGGAGCCAGCAATCCCAGGCAATCGAATGCCTGCACGGCCTTGTTCGTGGTCGCGTCCGGGTCGGGATCCTTGCCCATGCACCCATGGGGAGGTCCGGGATGAGCATTTTCGAGTTTGGCTCCATCGGGGCCGTTTTGAAATGGCAGTTCCCTGCTGGCATAGTGCGCCGCATCCGCCTTCCCCGATGAAAATCCAAGGCTGTAAATCGCAGTGTTGGTATCGCTGATGGCCCGCAGAGCGTCCTCCATCTTCGTCTGGCTGCCGCGGTCGATGGTCTCCGAAATCAGCAGAATGGTGCGCCGGTAATTGGCCGGCTGCCTGCGCAGCATATCGACGGAAAAAGCCAGCCCGTCCAGAATGGCCGCGCCCTTGTCTCCCGCGTCGAGATCGTGCAGCGCAGCGCCCACGGCATCCGTGCTCGGCGTAAAATCCAGCGCCACGCGCGCGGTACTGTCAAAAGCCACCACCGCCACGCGATGCGGAACTCCGCCCACCACCGCGTCGATCACCGCTGTCAGGCTGCGGTAGTTGTCGAGTTTCGTCCTGCCCGCGCCGCCCGTCTCCACCGCAACCACCAGCGCCAGCGGCTCGCCGCCCGTGTCCTCATCCAGCCTGAGAGCCTGCTCAATGCCGTCGTCGGTCACCCGAAAATCGCCCGCCTTGAGCGTGAACACCAAATCGCCTTTGGTATTCCGCACCAGCGCCGGAACCAGCACCACGTTGGTTTGCGTGCGCAACGCCGGCGGCGCCAGAGTCTGCGCCATGCCGAGCGGACACGCGAGCAACGCAACGGCGGCACAGTACTTCATTGGCAGGCTCCTTGTGGGCGAGTGTAGCTGGGCACGACCACGGGGGACGATGGGGAAAGCGGCAGGGCAATCGCATGAACGTTTTTTGTTGCCAAAGCCGGTTCCCTTCACAGCTTGAACCCTGCGCGAGTCGCAATGGCTCCCGGAGGGAGCGCGCGAGAATAGCCCAGGGGAAGCGAAGCGCACCCCTGGGAACGCGTTGCGGCCCAGATGCCCCGCCCTGGAGGGGCGGTGCGAACCCGGCCCATGCCCTCGATCCTCGCTCATGCGATTGCCCTGGGGGAGTGGCGATCTGAATGCGGCCGGACCCCACCATAGTAGACTCAGCCGCAGCATCTTTGTCTCGTTGCGGTCTCGAAAACAGTATCCTTGCAGTCGCGACGAAGATCCTCGCGGGGTTGGTCTTCCCAATGAATGAACAAGTGAACGGATTCTATGGAGAGCTAGCCGATTTTTATCACCTGATCTTTGAAGATTGGGACAGTTCCATAAAGCGCCAGGCTGGTGTGCTGAAGAACCTGTTGATTTCGGAAACCACAGGTAAGCCGCTCAGGATTCTCGATTGCGCATGCGGCATCGGCACGCAGTCCATCGGGCTCGCCATGTTAGGCCACCAGGTCGTCGCATCGGACCTCTGTGCAGCAGCGGTTCTCCGTGCACAGACTGAGGCTCGGCGCCGCGGACTGACAATTTCTTTCTTCGTCTCCGATATGACCTCGCTACTCGAAGTCACCGAAAGCGGCTTCGATGTGGTGGTGGCCATGGACAACGCGCTGCCGCATCTGAGTACCGATCAGCTCAAGCAGGCAGCAAAAGCAATCTCGTCGAAACTTCGGCCCGGCGGCCTTTTCCTTGCCAATATGCGCGATTACGACGCGCTCATTCTCGAAAAGCCTCGCGTGCAGGCGCCTGTATTTTACGGAGCGCCCGGCAACCGGCGGATCGTGCACCAGATTTGGGACTGGGACGCGTATGCAGGTGAGGGATCTGGGCACGTGCTGCACGTATACATCACGGTTGAATCCGAAAAAGGCTGGCAAAGCCATCACTTTGTCTCCAACTATCGACGCCTGCTTCGGCAGGAACTCACAGAGGCGCTGCGGGGTGCAGGATTTGAAGATATACGCTGGCTGATGCCGCCCCAAACCGGATTTCCTCTGCCCTTCGTCCGTGCGAGAATTTCGTCGTAGACAACCCCGCAAGCAAAGAGTCGAAGGGGATGGAACATTCACGTCTCCAGCCATTCGATACGCGAATGGCCCCCAACTTTAGTAGACTCAACGGCAGCATGTTTGTTTTCAAACCGCGCTCCCATTTCTTCCCCTTCGCATCACGATTCACCGCTCTCGCGGCGGCGCTGCTTTTCGTTTTCTCAGCACAGCCGGGCGTCGCGCAGACCACACACCTCTGGACCCAGTCGCGCATCGACGAGTTCGAAAAAGGCACACCGCAGGGCGTCTCCGTCACCAGCGACGGCCACCTGCGCGAAGGCCCCGGCTTGACCGAAGTGCTCACCACACCATCGACCTTTGTGTGGTCGATAGCGTCAGGCAATAACGGCCAAACCTATGTGGGAACTGCCTCGCCCGCTTCCGTTCTGCGCGTAGACAAGGATGGCAAGCCCTTCACGCTCTTCGAAACCAAAGACGTAAGCGTGCAGGCGCTTCGGCTGCAGGGCGAGTATCTCTACGCCGCCACGTTGCCCAGCGGCAAAGTCTACCGCCTGAAAGCGGACGCCGCTACCAAGCAGGATGAATCGACAGCCACCGTCATCTTCGACATGGGCAAGATGAATGAAGAGATGCCCGCGGAAAACAAACACGACGAAAAAACAGGCGATGGCAAGCAGGACGCGGACAAAGCAGACGGAAAATCGCACTACATCTGGGATCTGACCTTCGACAGCACCGGCCGCCTCTACATAGCAACCGGCGATCCGGGCGCAGTTTACCGCGTAAATCCGTCCAAGCCCGGCGCTAAGCCGGAAGCGTTTTTCAAGAGCGACGAAGCGCACATCCGCTGCGTGGCCTGGGATGGCAAAGGCAATCTCCTCGCCGGTTCTGACGGCTCCGGCCTCATCTATCGCATCGATTCCGACGGCAAGGGATACGTCCTCTTCGAAGCGCCGCGCCGCGAGATCACCTCGCTTGCCGTGGGCGCGAATGGGACCATCTATGCCGCCAGCGTAGGCGACAAGAGCCACAATCCCCTTCCGCCGTTGCCCGTCCAGGGCCAGGGATCCATCACCATCACCGTGGTTCAGCAGCCAGGATCGCTGCAAGCCGCCAACGCCAGCGTCTCCGTGCCTGAAGGCAGCGAAATCTATGCGCTGACAGAAGGCCAAGCCCCGCGTCGCCTGTGGGCCGGAAAAGACGAAATCGTCTACGCTCTGGCCGCCCAAAAAGATGGCTTGCTGGCTCTCACCGGCAATCGCGGCCACATTTTCAAGATCGCCGACAATGGCGACTACGCCGACATTGCCCATCTCGACGCCCAGCAGGGCCTGAGCCTTGCGTCCATTCCAGAAGACGCAGGCGGCATCCTCATTGGCGCCGGCAATACCGGCAAGCTGGTTCGCCTGGGCGCAATCGAAAAGCACGAGTACTCGAGCGACGTACTCGATGCAGGCGCGCTGGCCCGCTTTGGACGCATCGAAGTCGAGCCCGGTTCTGCTGGATACGAGTTGCTGACGCGCTCAGGCAATGTGGAGCAGCCGGTGCGCGGCTGGTCTGGCTGGCAGCCGTTGAAAGACGGCGCTGTGGCTTCTCCCGCCGGCCGCTTCTTCGAGTGGAAAGCAGTCCTGCATCAAGGAGGAAAGCTGGGCAGCGTGGGCGTGAATTACCTGCCCGTCAACGCAGCTCCGGTTGTGGATGACCTGGTCGTGGTCACCGGCGCGCGCATCAACCCCCAGACTCTGGCCCAGAATCAGCCTGGCGGTGTGCCGCCGACGGTCAACATTGCCTTCCCTACATCAAACCAAAACACCATCACTTTCGACGGCACGGCATCGTCCGTATCCTTGCAAGCCGTCAAGGACCGCACCGCCGTCACCGTTCGCTGGGCAGCCCACGACGACAACGGCGACGACCTCATCTATTCGCTCTACCTGCGCGGCGACGGCGAATCCGTCTGGCGCCTGCTCAAGGATCTGATCACCGACAAGGTCTACAGCTTTGACTCCACTCTCATTCCCGACGGCGGCTATCGGATCAAGGTCGTCGCTTCGGACTCGCCCTCCCACACCCCCGCCGACGCCCTCACTGGCGACAAGGTCAGCGACCGCTTCGAGGTGGACACAACTCCGCCCGTGGTCAGCGGATTGAAAGCAACCGCCGAAGCTAGTCCGCGCGTCACATTCGACGCCGAAGACGTGTTCTCGCCCATCGCCCACGCCGAATACTCGCTCGACGCCGGCCCATGGCAGTTCATCGACCCCGTCGGCCAACTCTCTGACTCGAAGCAGGAGCATTACGATTTCCACCTGCCTGCCAAGCCCGCCGAAAACAAGCCCGGCGAGCACCTCATCACCGTCCGCGTCTACGATCGCCACGACAACATAGGCGTAGCCAAGGCCGTATTCACCGTGCCGGCCGCGAAGGCAGGAGCCCGATGACTGAAAGAGCGCAGCTGCCAAAGATCTTTGTCGATTTCAATAATGCCGACGAGCAAGGCAGGATTCGACTGAATACTGTTGGGACGATTCGCGATCTCAGCCGGTTGGAAATCGTACTGCGAGAAGACGCTGAACTTCTTTTGTCCTCCTATGAATTAGAAGTTGAGGGTCGCGCCACCTACTCCGACTCGGAACGGATTTGGGTCGCATCGATCGATTGGAATAAGGTTCGGGAACTGCACTAAACAACTCCGCCGACGCCGGGAGGAGGAATATATCGAATTGATCTCCCAGCGCGAAGGAAGATGAAGAACCAAAGTAGGGGCAATGCGATTCGAACTCTTTCTCGCGGCGCGTTACCTCAGGGCCAAGCGGCGTCAAGCCGTAGTGGGCGTAGTCACTGCCGTCTCCATTGTCGGAGTAGCCGCGGGCGTGGCCGCTCTCATCATCGCGCTGGCCATTACCAACGGCATGCGCCGCGACTTGCAGGACAAGTTGCTCTCCAACTCCGCGCACGTCCAGTTGATGCGGGTGCAGGCCGACGGGATCCGCAACTGGCAGCCGCTCTTCAACCGGCTTCTCCGCCTGCCCCACGTCACCGCCGCCTCGCCCGGACTCTACGAACAAGTCATGGTGGCCCGTGGCGCACGTGCCGGCGGCGCACTGGTCGAAGGCATTCTGCCCGACCAGGAAATGACCGTCAGCAATCTTCTTTCCACCGCCTCTCCGGCCGCGCTGCAGTCGCTCCAGCCCCAGCCTGCGCAGCCAACCAGGGGTGCATTGCCGCCCATCGTCCTCGGCCAGGACCTGGCCGAAACCCTCGGCGCCACCCTCGGCGACCGCGTTACGCTGGTCAGCCCGCAAGGCGAAATGACTCCCTTCGGCATGGTCCCCAAAGTCGTGCCCTTCCGCCTCGCAGGCACCTTCCACTCCGGCTTCTATCAATTCGACGCGCAGATGGGTTTCATGCGCCTGGCCGACGCGCAGCGCCTCTACAGCGAGCCCGACCTGCTCTCCGTCATCAGCTTCAAAGTCGACGATCTCGACCGCGCTCCGGAGATTGGCAAGGAGATCGAGCTGGCTGCCGGCAAGGGCTACATGACCAATAATTGGATCGAGCAGAACCGCGAGCTCTTCAAGGCGCTCAAGCTCGAACAGATCGTCACCTTCATCGTGATCGCGCTCATCGTCATCGTGGCCGCGCTTAACATCCTCATCGCTCTTACCATGATGGTGATGGAGAAGACCCGCGACATCGCCGTGATGATGAGCTTCGGCGTCGAGCCCGGCCAGGTGCGCCGCATCTTCCTGCTGCAAGGCTTCCTCATCAGCCTCATCGGCACCGCGCTCGGCCTCATCCTCGGCTATGCCGCAGCCTGGGCCGGCGCCCGCTATCACTTCCCGCTCAGCGCCGAGGTCTACTCCATCGACACGCTCCCCTTCGCCCCGCGCGCCCTCGACGGCGTAATCGTCGCCGCAGTCTCCATCGGCATTTCGCTGCTCGCAACGCTCTACCCTTCGTCTGCCGCCGCGAGGGTGCTTCCAGCCGAGGCGTTGCGGTATGAGTAAGTGGTTTGACAATGCGACACATTTTGTGTCACATTAAATCCATGGAAAGCATCACCCTCCGCGAACTCCGCGACACCCGCAAGGTCAAGGCGTGGCTCAGGGCAGGCGTCCACATCGAGGTGCGCGAGCGCAACGAGGTGATCGGCGATCTGGTCCCGCGAACGCCGCCCAATCCGAGGCCCGTCCAAATGCCCGACTTCGCCGCTCGCCGACGCGCCATCTTCGGAGATCGAGTGCTGACTCCGGTCGCCGACCTAATTGCCGACCGGGAGAATAGCCGCTATTGAAAGCCTATGTCGATTCGAGCTTCCTGGTATCCAGCTACGTCACCGACGCGCACTCGCAGCAGGCAGACCTGCGCATGGCTTTCGGCTACCAAATCCTGATCACTCCGTTCAATCGCGCGGAATTCGCAAACGCCGTTCACCAACAGGTCTTCCTGCATCGTTTCGCCCACGTTGAAGCGCAGAGACTCTGGGCGGAATTCCAACACGATTGCGTTACCGGGCTATGGGTTGCTGTCGATTTCCCACCTCGGGCGTGGGAAGCCTGTGCCGATCTCGCCCGCAGCTACGGCCCCTCCCTCGGTGTTCGCACTCTCGACTCGCTGCACGTGGCCTGCGCTCTGGAACTGACCGCCGAAAAATTCTGGACCTTCGACGACCGGCAAGCCCGGCTGGCCGAAGCCGTGGGGCTCGATACCAAGGCGTAATTCCCCGCTCCGGCAAGCTTCACTGCGGCGTAATAATCCCGCCAAGTGCGTGACGTCGCGGCAGCACAATGCCGCGATGATCCACCTCCGCCGGCGTCCCTGAACCCTCCGGCCCCGGCAGACCCTCCCTTTCAATAAGCGCGCCTCCGCACGCCGGACACCAGTCGGCCTCCGTCTCGGCAGCAAGCAGGGCATGGCAGTGGCTACAAACGCGTTCCATACCAAAACGATACTCCATGCCTGAATTACAAGTTGGGTCAGTGCCCATCCTGCGCGTTTTTTGCGAAGGGTGGTAAACCTCGAACCCCTGGCGCGGTGGCAGGTAGACTTAAAGCATGCACCCTCCCGTTCGCCTGGTGGCCATTGACATGGACGGCACCCTGCTGCCCACCTTTGCGCAGAAGATCGGCGAACGAACCGCGCTTGCCCTGAAAGCTGCCCAGGAAGCCGGAATCACAATCGCCATTGCCACCGGCCGGCGCACCAATTACACCGTGCCCCTGCTCGAAGGCCTGGGCCTGCGAGCGGATACGCCCCTGATCACGTCTAACGGTGCAGTGATCCGCACGCTCGGCGGAGAGGCCATCGACCGCAGCCACATGGAAGCGCGGGTGTCGCGGGCGCTTTGCGGCCTGCTCCGCGGCTTTGGAGCAGTCGTCTTCACCTTTGACCGCCCCGGCCGCGGCGAGTTGGTGCTCGAGAATCTGGAAATGACCCACGGGCGCATTTCCCTTTGGGTCGAGGCCAACCGAAACGCGATTGAAGTGGTATCGCCGCTGGAGGACGCCCTGCCCGACGGCGAAGACCCCATTCAGGGCATGGTGACGGGTACGTTGGCCAACATGCGACTGGCCGAAAAGGCGCTGAAGGCGAGCGAGTGGACCGCCGATTGCGAGTGTGTATGCACCGAGTATCCGGCACGCGACTTGTCGATTCTTGACCTGCTGCCGCCGGGAGTATCCAAAGGCTGGGCGCTGGCGCGGCTCGCCGGCCGCCTCGGCGTCGACCGCAAGGAGACCATGGCCATTGGCGACAATTGGAACGATGTGGATATGCTGGAATGGGCCGGACAGGGCGTGATGATGGGCAACGCCGCCCAGGAGTTGCGCACCCTGGCCAGAATGCGCGGCTGGAAGCAGGCTCCGCCCAACGACCAGGACGGCGTGGCCGTGGTGCTTGAAGCGGCCTTGGCAAAAGTTCTTGCCGCTCGAGTTTGAAGATTCACAGCACGAGATTGACCTCGTTACGTTGAAGGGTACGGGCTTCGGCTGAAGGGTACGGGCTTCGGTTGAAGGGCACAGGCTTCGGTTGAAGGGTGCGGGCTTCGGTTGAAGGGTACGGGCTTCGGTTGAAGGGTGCGGGCTTCGGTTGAAGGGTGCGGGCTTCGGTTGAAGGGTACGGGCTTCAGCCCGTACATTGAGTGAAGGCCTTGGTAAGTGGCTTTAGCCACCGAGGGAATGCAAGATTCGGTGAAAACTAGGAATTGAAGGAGAGCCAAACTTTGCACGGCAGATTTCTGATCTCGGTTGCACTTTTGGGCGCCTTCGCTACAGCCGCGCAGGCGGGCGAGCTCGTCACCCTGCGCAACGGCTACGAGATGCGCTGCGATCACCACGCTGAAGTCGAGGGCCGTGTACGGCTCTATCTCAGCGCCGGGCAAGACAACTTCATCGAGTTTGTGCCGCAGCAGATCTCCGATGTGCAGTTCGTTCCTGACCCGACCCCCATGGCCACAGTACACGCCCCAAGCCAGGCCGCAACCATCCAGCCTCCCGCACAAGAGACGACGCTCTCCCCCGCCGATCTGCATGAAATCCTGGCCAAAGCCGGCGGCGAGCACAATCTCGATATCGACCTGCTCGCCAGCCTGGTCAAGGCCGAAAGCGGCGGCAACGTCCGCGCCGTGAGCCGCGCCGGCGCCCGCGGCCTGATGCAACTCATGCCCGGAACCGCCACCGAGCTAGGCGTGCAAGATAGCTTCAAGCCCGACCAGAACGTCCGCGGCGGCTCAGCCTACCTGGACGCGCTGCTGACTCGCTACCACGACAAGCTGGCCCTGGCGCTGGCCGCCTACAACGCTGGCCCTGCCGCCGTGGACAAGTACCGCGGCATCCCCCCCTACAGCGAAACCCGGGCCTATGTGGCGCGCGTGATCCACGAGTTCAACCGCCGCGTGCTCGCCCGCGAAGCGCTGGCCAGGCAGACCGTTGCTTCGGCAACCGCGCCGGTCAGCCACGGAACCCGCTAAAAGTAGCAACGTTGATTCTCTCCCGCACCGCTCCAATGCCTGTCCATCCGCGCTCAACCCTATAGAATCGATAAGACCGCTCAATCTTTGAGACGCGGACCGGAGAACGCTTGAAGAAGAACCATCTGATTCTGGGCCTTGTCGTGCTCGTCGCCCTGGTAGCCCTCCTGTTTTGGGGACGAAGCCGCAGCCATTTCGACTTTGGCCTTCTCCGCTCCCAGATAGCGCTGGCCGACTGGCGCAAATTCGGCATCGCCGTCCTCTGCATCTACCTGGCCTATGTCATTCGCGGAGTGCGCTGGGCGCTGCTCATGCGGCACAACAAAAAGGTCGCCCTGTTCTCGCTGGTGGGCACACAGGTAATGGGCTTCACCGCCGTGGCCCTCATTGGCCGCGTGGCCGACCTGGTCCGCCCCTACCTGGTTGCCAAGAAAACCAGCCAGCCGCTCAGCTCGCAGATCGCCGTCTACATCGTGGAGCGCCTCTTCGACGCCGGTTCCATGGCGCTGATCTTTTCCGTAGCCATGATCTGGGTGCCCACCGACGAAATCCTCCGCGCCACAGCCCACTCCGGCCCGCTGGCGAAATTGGCAGTGAATCATCGTGAACTGGCCCTTCTCTTCGCGCGTTTCGGCGGGCTGGCGCTCACCTTCTTCGGCGCCCTCTTCATGATCGCCGTGCGCTGGGCCGGCGGAGCCGTTGCCGCTTTCTCAGAGCGCGCCTTTTCTCCCATTTCCAAAAGCTTCGGGCACGCCGTCGCCCACAAGGTCCGCACCTTTCACGCCGGCCTTGACACCATGCGCTCTTTCGCCGATTTCGCTACCACCACAACGCTTTCCCTGGGCATGTGGCTGATCATCACGCTGGCTTATTACGAGGGCTGTGCCGCATTCGTTGCCAGCCCGCAACTGGCCGCCATCTCCGCGCCCAAGACCGTTCTGCTCATGATCGCCAGCGGCGGCGCCAGTATTATTCAGCTCCCCGTGCTCGGCTGGTTCTCGCAGATCGGCCTCGTCGTCGTGGCCATCATCGGTGTTCTCGGCGCATCGCCTGAAGCCGCTACGGCATGCGCCACGGCCCTGCTCGTTGTCACCTTCCTCAGCATCATTCCGGCCGGCCTGATCTGGGCGCAGTTTGAAAATGTAAGCCTGCGCAAGATCACCGCCGAAAGCGAGCACGCCGGCGAAGAGCTTGCGGACGAGCAACCGGCAGGCTAGGAGGGACCATGAAAAAGATTCCGTTCGGATATTCCATTCATCCCGGCGAAATCCTGAGGATTGAGTTCATGGAGCCCCTCGGACTTTCCAGCTATCGATTGGCCAAGGAATTGCACGTTTCCGCGCCCCGGATTAACGACCTGGTGCGCGAAAAGCGGTCGATCACGGCAGACACTGCGATGCGGCTCAGCGCCTACTTTGGCAGCTCTGCGCAATTCTGGTTGAATCTCCAAAACAAGCACGACCTGTGGCTTGCCGCCAAGGATAAGTCCCTATCCAAGGTCAAGCCGAGAGCCAAAGCTGCATAGCTTCCCGTTCGAGTTCCTCGCCTATTCCCTCGACTACCGAACCCCATCCGCATTCGACATCCGCGACTCCCGCATCTGCATTGCCGACGCCTCATCGTTCTCCGCCTCCGAAAACAGCGGCTGATCCGACACCAGTTCCACGGGTACGTCCTCCACCATCACCGGCCGCGTAAACAGAATCTCCTCCGGCCCTACCGCCCCGCCTGTCATCAGCATGCTCATGGCCTGTTCCATGGTCAGGTTGGTTTCCTGCACGCGCTCGATGGGCATAATCTGCAGCAGCCCCGACATGGGGTTGATCGCATTCGGCAGCAGCACCGCGGCAAGCACCTGCCCGTTGGCGGAATCGATCAGCGTGCGCGTCAGGAATCCCATGGCTCTCTGTCCCGGCATGGGAAACTCCACCAGCACCACCCGCTGCGCCGTATCGTCCTTGGCCATCATGGAGTCGATCAGCTTGCGCACCGAGTTGTAGATTTTCGCCACAAACGGCAGCCGGGCAAGCGCGCTTTCAAATACCTTCAGCGCCTGGCGGCCCACCACCTGCGAGGTCACCCGGCCCACCACGTACAACACCACCAGGGTCAGGATCACCGCCAGCAAAAACTGCAGCCACGGCTCGTTGATCCAGTCTCCAGGCAGGATTGCCGCCAGCAGCCACACCACCGGCAAGCCCACTTTGGCCAGGATGCCCAGCAGGAAGCTGAAGATGAAATAGGTCACCAGCAGCGGCCCAATAGTGATGATGCCGGCCAGAATGTTGCGCTGCATGCCGCGCAGGGTTCGAGCTACGACTGGGTCCACACGTTTCTCCTGAACCGAAGTTCTCTTGAGACCTAGTATAGGGATGCGAAAAACAGGCGCCGAGGCTACTTCGCCCCAGGAAAGCTCCGCGGCCCGGTTCCACCTCCGAGGGATTGACGCCGCTGCCAATGCGGTCCAAACTGCGGAAGTCCCTGATACTGGAAGAATTCTATATAGTGGAGGTTGAAGGAAGTCCATGGGCGACGCACAGAGTATCGGCTCAAACCGGCCAGTCGACGAAGGGCGCCGGGCATCCGGCCCGCAGGAGGCCCATCCGCGCGCGGTTGGTTCACCCCTGCCGGTTGGCTCGAGTAGCCCAAACTCTTTGTCCGGCGTCACCAGCGATCAGCATCGTCCCTTCGGCGTTCCGCCGCCTGGCCGTGCCCTTGCCAACAGCTCCGCGGGAGATCCGATGGACGTACCTTCCGGAATTGCGCGAGCCGTCAGTGCCCTGCGTTCCGCGCTCCCGTTTGTGCAGAAGATGCTGCCGCTGCTCGATGGAAACTTCGGCACCGCCGTCTCCAACATGCTCACCCCGCATCACCATCCAACTCCCCCTCCGCCGCCGGTCAATCTCGCGCCCATTGAAGATGGCCTGATGGAGTTGCAGACGGCGCACAAAGAGCTGCGCGACCAGGTGGTGGAGCAGAACTCCTCGCTCAAGCGCGTGGAAGACCAGTTGGAAATGGTGCGTGAAGCCACCGACCGCAACACCCTGGAGCAGCAGGAGCTGATGGAAGACCTGAAAGTGGTGGGCAGCAAGTTTAACGTCTTTGCCCTCATCGTCCTCGGTCTGCTGGCCATCTCCGTCCTCATCAACATCGGCCTCTATCTGCACATCCTGAAAGTCCTGCCCTGAGGCGCCGCTGATTTAGCCCGCGAAATATTGCTTTGAGTAATGCTGCTTTGAGTAATATTGCTTTGCGTGATGTTGCTTTGGGTAACGATGCATTGCGTGATGTTGCTTTGGGTAATATTGCTTTGCGTAATGCTGCCTTGCGTAATACTGCTTTACAAGATGTTGCGTTGAAAGGGCACGGCTTTAGCCATGCCGCCTGATGTCCCTTAATTTGCCGGGCTTTAGCCCCCGAGGGAACGCCAGAGGGAGCTTTAACCGCCGCTTCACCCGGCCCCCGAGATTCCCAACATTCGGTTTGCACCAAGGGTTGGGCATTCGTAGAAATTGGCCGATTCGCTCCCTCTTCCGCCGCAGACAGATTTACTCAGCTATGTTTCCCGCAGACGGTTCAAATCGAGGCAATCTTTGCCCGAAAGTCGAGTGTTCTGCCAAGAATGAAACGCATTCCAGTCCCATCAATCGATCTATTCACAATACAAAAGCTAATTTGGCCATTCCTGCTCGCTTTCTGCATCTCAGTGATCTCCGTTCTTGCCAGTCGTCTTTTCAGAGGGCTAGTATTCGGCATAGTTCAACCGGATCTACACTGCCTTTGATGATTGATCCGGCCTTCTGCCCACTATGCAGTTAATCCCAAGTTCACTTGAGCTTCACCAACACGCGGCGTCCACAAGCGCGCGCAGACGGAGTGTTTCGTCATGGCATGGTATGCCTACTGCATCGGTGAAAAACTAGCTTTCCCAGAATTAGCCCGTCATCGCAAGCCGGTTCCGTTGGAATCCGTTCTTGGCGTCAGCGGCAACCAGGTTTTCCTCTACCCGGCCAGCGACCTCGCCATTATCGTCAGCGAACACAACCCGGCGGAAACCCTCAACCAGAAATCCGGCGTCGACCATGCACGCGTCATCGCCGACTGTTTCCAGCACTCCACCGTTCTTCCCTTCCGTTTCGGCACCGTCTTCAACGACGATGAAAGCCTGCGCAAATCTATCCGCTCCAACCAGCGTCAGTTCCAGGGAAACATCGACAAACTGCGCGGCAAAACCGAGATGCACTTGAAGATTTTTGTGGACGACTGCTGCGCCCACTCGCTGGAAAAGCATCTGCCGGCAGAAGGCGTGGGCCGTGAGTACCTGAGGGACCTTCGCGAGAATGCCTCCCGCACTCGCGAGCGCCAGACGCGCGCCCGCGCGGTCAGCTTTCAGATGCACCGCCTGTTCATGCCTCTGGATGAAGAGGTAAGCTGCCGCCTCACCGACAGCGGCAAGATGGTGCTCGATGTCGCCCACCTGATCGACCGCAAATATGTGGAGCGCTACCAGAACAAGTTCGCCTCCACCAGCGCCACCATCCGCGAGTGCCAGATGCAGGTCTCTGGCCCCTGGCCGCCGTATCATTTCGTCCACCGCCTCACCCGCGGAGCTCACACGCCCGCCCAGCCGCAGGCAACCCACGCGCCAACGCCAGTTGCCCAGCCGCTGGTCAGCATGACCGAAGCTGTCCCCGCCATGGCCTGACAACGCATCAAGCGCATTCGATATGCAAGAACTCCCAGCCCTGGCTGGGAGTTTTTTGCTGGAAATTGAGATTCCCTGATATTGAGATTCAAGAATGAATCAGAATCGCCTATTCGAAGAATTCGCCATTAACTGGCAGGTCTTGCGCCGCCTGCATTGGGGACGAGTGGTGATTGGCGGCGTATGCGCGGAACTGGCAGTATTCGCCATCGTCTTCCCGGTTCTTCATTTCTTTGGACAAACGGCCTTCCTGGTCTCCATTCTCGCGGCGTCGCTGCTCATGCCATTTGTATTTGCGCTTTGGGTCGATCGCCGTGTCGAGTCCCATTTCGTGCTGCATGGGCTTCTCGTCGGGCTCGTCGCCGCACTGTTCTATGTGCTTCTCGCCCGCGGTCAACCCGAGCCCCTGCTCTATAAAATAGCCCACGGCCTGAAACTCGTCGGCGGCATCCTCGGCGGGGTTCTTTCGGCATTCCGCGCGTCGCGTCAGCGCGTCAACGGCTCCATTTGAGCCGGATGCCCGAGATCTCGTCTGCGCCAGAGGCAGAGACCTGGATCTCCTGCGCCGGATAGGTGAGCCGTTCTGCGCGCGGTCATTTGCTAAAGAGCAACTTCCAGATTGCAGATGAAGCCGTGCGTGTATTGCTGGCCGGTCTACGCTTGCGGCTCACCCTGAAATTCGGCCGGCGCACAGCGTTTCGCCGAGCGCACTGGATAGAATGGACTGCCATGACAATCTCCGGACAAAAAACCACCACCCGCCGCCAATTCGTATCTCGATCCGCGCTTTTGACCGGCGGCATCTCCCTCGGCCTGAACTCCGCTGCCGGCAACCTGGTCGCCGAAACGGAAACCGCATTCTCCGCGTACCAGCAGCGCCGGCGCGCCGATCTCTGGGGCCTGCTCGGCGATCTGCCCTGGCAGCATGAACCCGCACCACCCAAACTGGTCAGCAGGGAAGAACACGACAGTTATACGCTCGAACGGCTTGTCCTGGACCTGAATGGGGTTGAACCGGTTCCTGCCCTTCTGTTGATTCCGAGGAAGCTCAAGCAGCCCGCGCCCGGTCTTCTCTTCATTCACTGGCACGCAGGGATGTACGACCTGGGCAAGGAACAACTACTCAAAGGAACCAGCGTTCAACCCGCCTATGCTCCCGTCCTCGTTGAAATGGGAGTGGTCACGCTGGCCATCGACAGTTGGTGTTTTGGCGAGCGCCAACACGACACCGACGGCCACCGCGGAGAGGAAGACGCCTTCAAGCTCATGCTCTGGCGCGGCCAGGTTCTCTGGGGCATGATGATGTTCGACGAGTTCCGTGCCCTGTCTTACCTCGCAACGCGCCCCGAAGTGGATCCGCAAAGGCTCGGCGCGACCGGTATGTCGATGGGATCGACCAAGACATGGTGGTTGGCCGCGCTCGATCCCCGTGTCCGATTGGCCATCGACCTCTGTTGCCTCACCGATTTCGATTCGCTCATCGCCGCGCACAACCTCAGCGGCCACAGCATTTTCTATTACGTTCCATCGCTGTTGAA